>NZ_JAOWHE010000008.1:0-41669 GCF_030332765.1 Citrobacter sp. Cpo071
CGCTGATAAGCCAGGACGGCGCCATCAGCTGGCGCGCGGAGTATGACGAATGGGGCAACGTACTGCGGGAAGATAATCCGTACAATCTGCAACAGCCTATTCGCCTACCGGGCCAGCAGTATGACGACGAATCCGGGCTGCACTACAACCGCCACCGCTACTACAATCCGGGACAGGGACGGTATATCACCCAGGACCCGATAGGGTTGATGGGTGGATGGAATCTGTATTTGTATCCATTGGATCCGGTTAGCTGGAGTGATTCGATGGGTCTCGCACCTAATAAATATGGGCACATGAAGAACGGTGGCTACGGAGCGAGACCGCCCCCACCACCTAAGCCCAACCCGGGTAAAATGCCAGGCATAGCGGAAAAATTGATGCCAAATTATCCTATTGACCAAGCCAGCAGTGAACCCAACGTTTTCAAAACATTTTTTAATGGATTCAGCCCGTACGATTACACATTGTATTGTAAAAAGTGGGTGAAACCGAGCCTGATTTGCACACCATGGGATGATCCAAAATATCCAGGTATGGATACAAAGACAGCAATTGATTATCTACCCAAGAAGAATTGGGCAGCAAATCAATTGCCAGAGGGATATTCTTGTGCAGAACCCTATTTATTCCCGGATCTCAATGAACTCAGTGGACCAGCAACGGCTGGGATAGATGATCTGGGTGAGTTATGGGGGAAAATATCACAGAGAACAAGGAGAGGAGGGAGAAAATGAAACGACTTTTTTTCTTTATACCGATAATATTCATTAGTTTTGATGCCATGGCTACGTGTGAAATACAGCCAAAAAACCATGCTTGCCTGACCATTTTTACCAAGGGCACCATCTATTCCGCTTTCCCCATTTTAAACAATAAGCCTGAATGGAAATGGTATCAGAGTGAGGATATAGGTGAATATTACTGGCAAACAGAACTGGGTACATGTAAAAATAATAAATTTGTCCCTAATGGTGCCAGGCTTTTAATTAACCTTGGAACACTGCGCCCCAAGGAAAATCCTCCAACTGAAGGATCTTTTCAGGATTTACTAAATGCTGCTGAGAAAACAGCATTTTTCGATGACGCAATCGTTGATAATAATATTAGAAGTCATATCCGAGGGGGCTTCTATCAAAAAAACAGCAGAGATTCAGCATTGTTTGCAATTCTTGATAACTCAATCATGGTAACTTATTTTAAAGCTGAGAAGTCAACTTATGCTCGCATGACAGCGCATCTTCCTGAAAAAAATGAGTCTTACGAATGCGTAACGAAAATAGAATATGGGGTGCTTCGTAGTGAGAAAAAATAAAACTCCTGTCTGAGAAAATGCACATTTTTGTGCGAGTGCGGGCTGACTCCGGCGCAGATACAGGGCCAGATGGAGCCGGAATACACATCAGAGAGGACAATCCACTTGTACCACCGGGGCCTGCCGCTGGTGCTGGTCAAACCGGACGGCAGCATTGCCTGGCGCGCCGAGTATGACAAATGCGGGAATGTGCTGCGGGAGAATAATCCGTACAATCTGCAACAGCTTATCCGCCTGCCGGGCCAGCAGTATGACGACGAATCCGGACTGCACTACAACCGCCACCGCTACTACAATCCGGGACAGGGACGGTATATCACCCAGGATCCGAGAGGGCTGATGGGGAGATGGAATCAATACATTTATCCGTTAGATCCGGTTAGTTACATAGACCCATTGGGTTTAGATCAATTTTTATTTTCAAATGCAGATGAGGCCGGATTATTTGCTATGAAAATGTGCAACGCTGACTCAATTGAAAATAATCGCGAATATGGCGGTTTGATATGCAAAAAGGATAAGAGCTATTTTTATACTGGTCCTCTAAAAGGCAGTGTAGCAGGAGTGAATTCATACAAAGCAGCCTGTCCTGACGACTAGAAAAGGGTTGGCGTATATCATACACATGGATATTTTTCTGATACAAAAGGAAATAAGGTTTTAAAGGAAAATGATGCTTATGATAGCTTACATTTTTCACCAAAAGATAAAAGCAGTGCTGATTTTTTTGCTAAAGGAGAAAAAGAGTATTCAAGTTATCTGGGGGAATCAGAAAATACCTATTTTAAATACAGCCCAAAAACCGGAAATATTTCTAAGATGAAATAATATGAAATTTTTTATTTTTTTACTATGCAAAGTATACAGTGCTTTTGGAGAGGATGTGATTTATTTAACAAGCAGAAAACAATCATCCTTAAAAATTGTATCTGATTGCCTGCCAGATAATGAGTCATTTGAAAGTTATAAAGCTAGTATTGAAGATAAAAAATATTTTATTGAGATCATTTTTTTCGAATCTGATGAAGATATGGATAGTCAAGGTGGAGGTGGTAAAATGTATGTTTATCATGTTGATTTGAAAAATAACACATGTATTTTAGTAAGCAAAACGTTAATGAAATAATTTACGTGTATGGCAAAGATATTGGGTCATGTCTTTAACCGTTACAGCACAGTGGCGGCACTGGATAGGCTATAGGGGGAACTGAGGTGCAATGCGGTGTCGACAATGGTGCGGGATGCTGACTGACAACGGACCCGATGGCGGGATAACTGAAGCCAAAATATCTCCCCCAAAAGAAACAGCATCTTTACCACTGCGATCACCGGGGCCTGCCGCTGGCGCTGATAAGCTAGGATGGTGCTATCAGTTGGCGCGCGGAGTATGACGAATGGGGCAATGTGCTGCGGGAAGTTAATCCGCACAATCTGCAACAGCTAATTCGCCTGCCGGGCCAGCAGTAGGATGAAAAAACGGGGGTGTATTACAACCGGAACCGTTACTATGACCCGTAGCAGGGGCGATATAGCACCCAAGACATGATAGCGTTGATGGGGGGGAGTAAATCCATATGTATATACATAAATCCTGTAAGTTGGACTGATCCATTAGGTTTATAGGGGGGATTGATGACATAGTACCCTCGGATGGCTGTGTAATTGTTGGTCAAGGCGGGCAAGCTGCGTGATGGTGCTATCAGTGGTCGTGTTGAACGCTTCAACAAGCATTTCAGTATCTCTGGTCGCATATAAATGACTGCTGTCAGGAAAAAAACATTCATGTAATGAATAGTGTCTTTTATTCAATAAATAAAACGGCGTTTTATTTTTTCGATAAAATATTGCAGCTGGTGATCTGCGTCCTTTTTATCTTCTGTCTTTTGCCACTTTTACCAGCTCCTGGCAAAATACCAAAGGTTTCTGTTTTCTTTCTAAAATACACTTTTGTGGAAATATAAAATTAATCTAAAAGCCTTTTTGTTTTCCCATTTTATGGACAAACGAGATGGATTATTTCCGTTGTTGAGTGTGAAGAGGGATTGTCATGAAATTTAAATCTGCGTTATTACTGATTCCATTATTCTCTGCGGCCGCACAGGCGGGTTATGTTGATTACCGACATGAATATTATGACGATGGACGTAATTACGATCGTGTGTATATGTCTCACCGTTTTGCCACGGGTTTTGGTGTGGCAGTAGAAGCCATTTCTCGTTCCGAAAACACGCAGTCAAATGATGCGTGGAATAATATGGAAAGTAACGGCAACGAGTATACCGCAAGCTATCAGTTCACCTGGCAGGGTCTTGTCTGGCAGCCCGGCATTGCGATCGAAACGGGCGATAATATCGCGATTTATAAGCCTTATATCCGCGTACAGTACAACATCAACGACAACTGGTGGACCGCGTTCCGCTATCGTCAGGAGTACATGCGCAGAAACACTGACGGCAAAGATGACCGCATGGTCTATCGTCCGGAAGCCTGGCTTGGTTATAACGTCAATGACTGGATGTTTGAGCTAAATGGTATTTATAAAATTGCCGATAGCGAAGATTTATATAACAACCGGAAAGATGATTATGAATATAACTTCCGCGTGGCGTACAAATTAGGCTCCTGGGTTCCATTTGTTGAGGTTGGCAACGTTTCCTCGGGTTATAACACAACAACGACAGACGATCGTCAGACCCGTTATCGTGTCGGTCTTGGTTATAACTTCTAATCGGTAATAGTTTTCGTATCGGCTGATTACGTTGATAAGCATAGTTTGTGTGAATAATATGTCTAAGGAGTTGACATCATGTCTAATGATGGAACTATTATCGGAAATAATGAAACCACTGCCGTCAGGCCTTTCGGAATTAGAGATAAAATTGGTTATTTATGTGGTGACCTCGGAACCTGTTTTATTCTTGGTTTAGTTAATAGTTTTTTAATGATTTATTACACTAACGTCCTCGGTATTTCCGGCGTTATTGTTGGCTCACTCTATTTTGTGACCAAACTCTTTGATGCGTTTGTTGATGTTGGTGTAGGGCGCTTATGCGATACCTCTAAACTGACGGTACATGGACGTTTCAACCCGTGGGTGCGTCGTATGAAGTATCCATTTTGCATCATTGCGGTTGTCCTGTTCCTGCCGTTTGTGAATGATTTTTCTTATACGGCGAAAATCATCTACATCTGCTGCTCCTATTTCATTTACGGTTCGCTGTTATCTACCGTGAGTATTCCGTACGGCGCTATGTCTGCGGCGATTAGCTCGAATCCTGAAGATCGTGTATCGCTTTCAACCTGGCGTAGCGTTGGGTCAGCAATTGGCGGTGGGGCAACTGGCTTTTTCATTCCAATCCTGATGTACACCACCCTGGTGGATGGAAGCCAGGTGATTTCCGGGCAACACTTCTTCTGGATTTCCATTGGTTGCGCAGTGCTGGGCTTGATCTTTTTATCCTTGACCTGTCATTTAACGACGGAGCGCGTGCGCGTGGAGAGAAAAGAGAGCATGCCCGTTTCGGTGTTGCTGAAGGGACTGGCACGCAATAAGGCGCTGATTGTTTTAGTGGTTGTGGATTTGCTGATTGTAATTAATCAGGGGTTGTCCGGTACCAACATGACTTACCTGTTTAATGACTATTTCCACAATAAAGAGGCGATGTCAGTCGCGTTGCTGTTTACCTTTGGTTCCCTGGTTTTGCTGGCGCCATCGGCATCCTGGCTCACGAAGCGGTTTGGTAAAAAAGAAGCCAGTGTAGGCGCGTTGCTTTTTGCCGTGGTCATGTATGTGATTATGTACTTTGTCCACATTACGGATGCAAAGGTCTATCTGGTTTTCTTGTTCCTGGCGACGCTGGGTGCAGGGTTATTCAACCTGATGATTTGGGCGTTTATGACTGATGTTTGTGACTACCATCAGTATGTCACTGGCGATCGCGAGGATGGCACGGTTTATGGTGTGAACTTCTTTGCGCGCAAGGTTGGTCAGGCATGCGCAGGGGCGATTGGTGGCTTTATGTTGGCTATCATTGGCTATCAATCATCGTCAACAGGTGGTGCAGTGCAAACCAGCATTGTGCAGGAAAATATTTATACGATGGCGAATCTCTTGCCGGCGCTATGCCTGTTTTTGGCGGCGGTCATTCTGATTTATTTCTATCCATTGAACCGTACGGAAACGCTCAAAATGGAAGAAACATTGAATAAACTCAATGGTATTAGTAAGTAACACTGTGAGAAAAGGCGGGAGCATTCCCGCCTCTACACGCCCATTGCTGTTCTAACTATCAGTATTCCCACGTTTCCGGGTTGATACCCAGTTCACGCATGATTACCTTTGCTTCTTCCGGGATTTCATCACTGCGTTCTTTACGCAGGTCGTCATCGTTGGGTAAGGGTTGCCCAGTAAAAGCATGCAGAAACGCTTCACACAGCAGTTCGCTGTTGGTGGCGTGGCGCAGGTTGTTCACCTGACGACGCGTGCGTTCATCGGTAAGGATTTTTAACACCTTCAGAGGAATGGAAACCGTAATTTTTTTGACTTGCTCACTCTTCTTACCGTGCTCAGCGTATGGGCTGATATATTCGCCGCTCCATTCAGCCATGAGATACCTAATCCTCTTCGTCATTAATATTGAGGCCAGAACCTGAGCCCGGACCATAATTGCGCGTAGTTTATCGTAGTGGCGTGGCCCTGACACGAAGTAAGCCGACGCAGATGTACGCTAATGCATATAATTTTAACGGCTATTTCCAGTTTGCTCAATCTATACGCAAAGAAGTTTAGATGTCCAGATGTATTGACGGCTATCGTAACTATGATTACTCTGGTGTCTGACTTTTCACCGACTCAGCCAGGATCTCCTCAATATGACGCGTAAACAGGCCACCATCGCAGTGCGTAGCGGGTTAAATGACGACGAACAGTACGGTTGCGTTGTCCCGCCGATTCACCTCTCCAGCACCTATAACTTTACCGGATTTAATGAACCTCGCGCCCATGACTATTCGCGTCGCGGCAACCCAACGCGCGATGTTGTTCAGCGTGCGCTGGCGGAACTGGAAGGCGGTGCAGGTGCTGTGCTGACCAATACTGGCATGTCGGCGATTCATTTGGTGACCACGGTCTTCCTCAAGCCAGGCGATCTGCTGGTCGCACCGCATGACTGCTACGGCGGGAGCTACCGACTGTTTGACAGTCTGGCAAAGCGTGGCTGTTACCGCGTCCTGTTTGTCGATCAAGGTGATGAGCAGGCATTGCAGGCCGCATTGGCAGAAAAACCGAAACTGGTGCTGGTAGAAAGCCCAAGCAACCCGCTGCTGCGCGTGGTGGATATTGCGAAAATCTGCCAGCTGGCGCGTGAAGCTGGCGCGGTCAGCGTGGTCGACAACACTTTTTTAAGCCCGGCATTGCAAAATCCACTGGCATTGGGCGCCGATCTGGTGTTGCATTCATGCACGAAATATTTAAACGGTCACTCAGATGTGGTGGCTGGTGTTGTGATAGCGGAAGATCCGGAAACGGTCACTGAACTGGCATGGTGGGCGAATAATATTGGTGTGACCGGCGGCGCGTTTGATAGTTATCTGCTGTTGCGCGGCCTGCGTACTCTGTCTCCTCGAATGGAGGTGGCGCAACGTAATGCTCAGGCGATAGTCGATTATCTGCAAACTCAGCCGCTGGTGAAAAAATTGTATCACCCGTCATTGCCGGATAATCAGGGCCATGAGATTGCCGCACGTCAGCAAAAAGGCTTTGGCGCGATGTTAAGTTTTGAACTGGATGGTGATGAGCAAACGCTGCGCCGCTTCCTCGGCGGGTTGTCATTGTTTACGCTGGCGGAATCGTTAGGGGGCGTTGAAAGTCTGATCTCCCACGCCGCAACCATGACACACGCGGGCATGGCGCCAGAAGCGCGTGCTGCTGCCGGAATTTCCGAAACGCTGCTGCGTATCTCCACCGGTATTGAAGATGGCGAAGATTTAATTGCCGACCTGGAAAATGGCTTCCGGGCTGCAAACAAGGGGTAAACATGAGTGTGATTGCGCAGGCAGGGGCGAAGGGTCGTCAACTGCACAAATTTGGTGGTAGTAGTCTGGCAGACGTGAAATGTTATCTGCGTGTCGCAGGCATTATGGCGGAGTACTCGCAGCCTGATGACATGATGGTTGTTTCAGCCGCAGGCAGTACCACTAACCAGTTGATTAGCTGGCTGAAATTAAGCCAGACCGATCGCCTTTCTGCGCATCAGGTTCAACAGGCGTTACGTCGCTATCAGAGCGAGCTTATCAGCGGTTTGTTACCGCCTGATATAGCGGATGGACTAATTGGTGCGTTTATTCACGATCTGGAGCGTCTGGCTGGATTACTCGACAGTGGCGTGAACGATGCCGTCTATGCTGAGGTTGTTGGGCATGGTGAGGTATGGTCCGCGCGTTTGATGTCTGCGGTCCTTAACCAACAGGGGCTGGAGTCAGCCTGGCTGGATGCGCGCGATTTTTTACGTGCTGAACGCGGTGCCCAGCCGCAGGTAGATGAAGGTCTTTCTTACCCACTGCTACAGCAACTGCTGGCGCAGCATCCGGGTAAACGGCTGGTGGTTACCGGCTTTATTAGCCGCAGCAATTGCGGTGAAACGGTCCTGCTGGGGCGTAACGGCTCCGACTACTCGGCGACGCAGGTTGGCGCGCTGGCGGGCGTTTCTCGCGTAACTATCTGGAGCGATGTCGCCGGGGTTTACAGTGCGGATCCGCGTAAAGTAAAAGACGCCTGTTTGCTGCCGCTGCTGCGTCTGGATGAAGCCAGCGAACTGGCGCGTCTGGCGGCGCCGGTTCTCCATGCCCGTACCTTACAGCCGGTTTCCGGTAGCGATATCGATCTCCAACTGCGTTGTAGCTATACGCCGGAGCAGGGTTCAACGCGCATTGAACGCGTACTGGCCTCCGGTACCGGGGCGCGTATTGTGACCAGTCATGATGACGTCTGCCTGATTGAGTTTTTGGTTCCGACTGGCCAGGACTTTAAGCTGGCTTATAAAGAGATTGATCAGGTTTTAAAACGTACCCAGGTGCGTCCGCTGGCAGTGGGTGTGCATCCTGATCGCCAACTGCTGCAATTTTGCTATACCTCCGAAGTCGCTGACGGCGCACTGAAAATTCTGGATGAAGCTGGTCTGCCGGGCGAGCTGCGTTTGCGCCAGGGGCTGGCGCTGGTAGCGATGGTCGGGGCGGGCGTCACCCGTAATCCGCTGCACTGCCACCGTTTCTGGCAACAGTTGAAAGGTCAGCCGGTTGAATTCACCTGGCAATCGGAAGAGGGTATCAGCCTGGTCGCGGTACTGCGTACTGGGCCAACAGAGAGCCTGATTCAGGGCCTGCATCAGTCAATTTTCCGCGCGGAAAAACGCATTGGTCTGGTGTTGTTCGGCAAAGGCAACATTGGTTCGCGCTGGCTGGAACTGTTCGCTCGCGAGCAGAGCACGCTCTCGGCGCGCACCGGATTAGAGTTTGTGCTGGCGGGTGTGGTTGATAGCCGTCGTAGCCTGCTGAATTACGAAGGGCTGGATGCCAGCCGCGCGTTAGCTTTCTTTGATGACGAGGCAGTAGAGCAGGATGAAGAGTCTCTATTCCTGTGGATGCGTGCTCACCCGTATGATGATTTAGTGGTGCTGGACGTTACTGCCAGCGAGCAACTTGCGGATCAGTATCTGGATTTTGCCAGCCATGGTTTCCACGTTATCAGCGCCAACAAACTGGCGGGGGCGAGCAGCAGTCATAATTATCGCCAAATTCATGACGCTTTTGAAAAAACCGGTCGCCACTGGCTGTATAACGCTACCGTAGGCGCAGGTTTGCCGATCAATCATACCGTGCGCGATCTGATTGATAGCGGAGATACCATTCTGTCGATCAGCGGGATCTTCTCCGGTACGTTGTCGTGGTTGTTCCTGCAATTTGATGGCACGGTCCCGTTCACCGATCTGGTGGATCAGGCGTGGCAGCAGGGGCTGACTGAACCCGATCCGCGCGTAGATCTTTCCGGCAAAGATGTGATGCGTAAGCTGGTGATTCTGGCGCGTGAAGCAGGTTACGACATCGAACCGGACCAGGTTCGCGTGGAATCGCTGGTGCCTGCGCACTGTGAAGAAGGCTCTATTGACCATTTCTTTGAGAATGGTGATGAGCTGAACGAGCAGATGGTGCAGCGTCTGGAAGCGGCGCGTGAAATGGGGCTGGTGCTACGCTATGTGGCGCGTTTTGATGCTAACGGTAAAGCGCGCGTTGGTGTTGAAGCGGTTCGTCCTGAACACCCGCTGGCGGCGCTGCTGCCGTGCGATAACGTATTCGCCATTGAAAGCCGCTGGTATCGCGATAACCCGCTGGTGATCCGTGGACCGGGCGCAGGTCGTGACGTCACCGCCGGCGCTATTCAGTCAGACATCAACCGTCTGGCGCAGCTGCTGTAGTTTTTGTTGCCGGATGATCCGGCCGACGGTTCGTTTGTGACCCAGGCCGGATAAAATACGTCAACAGCCATCTGCATAATCACTTCAACGCTCTCATCCTGCGTTAAACCTACCCGTATTGCGTCTTACCCGCGCTCTGGCCAGAGGCGAGTCTGTCACCGCTCTCGTTAACGGCTGGCAGACGGTCATGCCACAATTCCCCATCATTTCAGGCTGATGTGAATTTTTTTCACGTTGGCTGAGTATTCCTCACCTTTAACGATGATTTTTGTGTTGACGCCAGCGTGCTTTTCCGTCATTTTTACATCTAGACGTCTAAACGTATAGCAGTTCACAACACAACATATAACGACAAAAGATTGATGAGGTAAGGTATGAGCTTTTTTCACGCCAACCAGCGGGAAGCCCTGAATCAGAGCCTGGCGGAAGTACAGGGTCAGATTAACGTTTCGTTTGAGTTTTTCCCGCCGCGCACCAGTGAAATGGAGCAAACCCTGTGGAACTCCATCGATCGCCTGAGCAGCCTGAAGCCGAAGTTTGTTTCAGTCACCTACGGTGCAAACTCTGGTGAGCGCGACCGTACGCACAGCATTATTAAAGGCATTAAGGATCGCACTGGTCTTGAAGCAGCTCCGCACCTGACCTGTATTGATGCTACCCGCGATGAGCTGCGCACCATTGCTCAGGACTACTGGAATAACGGTATTCGTCATATTGTTGCTCTGCGCGGTGACTTGCCGCCGGGAAGCGGTAAACCGGATATGTATGCCTCTGACCTGGTGACTCTGCTGAAAGACGTTGCGGACTTTGATATCTCCGTTGCGGCTTATCCGGAAGTACACCCAGAAGCGAAGAGCGCTCAGGCCGATTTGCTGAACCTGAAGCGTAAGGTTGATGCTGGTGCAAACCGCGCCATTACTCAGTTTTTCTTCGATGTGGAAAGCTATCTGCGCTTTCGCGATCGCTGCGTGTCTGCGGGAATCGATGTGGAAATTATTCCGGGTATCCTGCCAGTCTCCAACTTTAAACAGGCGAAAAAATTTGCCGATATGACCAATGTTCGTATCCCCTCCTGGATGTCGACCATGTTTGATGGTCTTGATGATGATGCGGAAACCCGCAAGCTGGTAGGTGCAAACATCGCTATGGACATGGTGAAAATCCTCAGTCGCGAAGGGGTGAAAGATTTTCACTTCTATACCCTTAACCGTGCCGAGATGAGCTACGCAATTTGTCACACGCTGGGAGTAAGACCAGCATAATTAGTGCCTCAGCCCTCTTCGGAGGGTTTTTTATTGATCATTTTGATCTACATCTCTGTAACTTTAAATATAAAAGGAATGAGCTATCGAATCTGTGGGTTTTTTCGACTATATCTTATCTCTGGTGGTGTATATCGTAGTCAGAACACTGTAAAGGGAGCATATAGATGAGCATGTCCGACGATAGCCAGAACGCATCAACTGCCGGTAAGTGTCCTTTTCATCAGGGCGGGCCGGATCACAGCGCGGGAGCAGGAACGAACAACCGCGACTGGTGGCCCAATCAACTCCGTGTAGATCTTTTAAACCAACATTCCAACCGTTCCAACCCGCTGGGTGAGGACTTCGACTACCGCAAAGAATTTAGCAAACTTGATTACTCTGCCCTGAAAGGGGATCTCAGAGCCCTTCTGTCCGAATCTCAACCGTGGTGGCCCGCTGACTGGGGAACCTATGCCGGATTATTTATCCGCATGGCATGGCACGGTGCAGGGACCTATCGCTCCATCGATGGACGCGGTGGCGCGGGTCGCGGACAGCAGCGTTTTGCACCACTGAACTCCTGGCCGGACAACGTCAGCCTGGATAAAGCGCGTCGTCTGCTGTGGCCAATCAAGCAGAAATATGGCCAGAAAATTTCCTGGGCCGACCTGTTTATCCTTGCGGGTAACGTGGCGCTGGAAAACTCAGGCTTCCGTACCTTCGGCTTTGGTGCCGGTCGTGAAGACGTCTGGGAACCGGATCTCGACGTAAACTGGGGTGATGAAAAAGCCTGGCTGACCCACCGTCATCCGGAAGAACTGGCAAAAGCGCCGCTGGGCGCAACCGAAATGGGCCTTATCTATGTGAACCCGGAAGGGCCGGACCATAGCGGCGAACCGCTTTCTGCGGCAGCGGCTATTCGCGCGACCTTCGGTAACATGGGTATGAACGACGAAGAAACCGTAGCGCTGATTGGCGGCGGTCATACGTTGGGCAAAACTCACGGTGCAGCGCCGGCTTCGCACGTAGGCGCCGATCCAGAATCCGCACCAATTGAAGCGCAGGGCCTGGGCTGGGCCAGCAGCTACGGCAGCGGCGCGGGTGCAGACGCAATTACTTCCGGTCTGGAAGTGGTCTGGACGCAGACGCCGACCCAATGGAGCAACTATTTCTTCGAGAACCTGTTCAAATATGAATGGGTGCAAACTCGCAGTCCGGCAGGCGCTATTCAGTTTGAAGCGGTTGACGCACCGGAAATTATCCCCGATCCGTTCGATCCGTCGAAAAAACGTAAGCCAACAATGTTGGTTACCGACTTGACGCTGCGTTTCGATCCGGAGTTCGAGAAGATTTCCCGCCGTTTCCTGAACGATCCGCAGGCGTTTAACGAAGCGTTTGCCCGCGCATGGTTTAAGCTGACGCACCGTGATATGGGGCCAAAAGCGCGTTACATCGGACCGGAAGTGCCAAAAGAAGATCTGATTTGGCAAGACCCGCTGCCGCATGCGTTCTTTAACCCAAGCGAAGAAGATATCCTGAAACTGAAGGCGACCATTGCTGCTTCCGGGTTGTCCGTGGGCGAGCTGGTGTCAGTGGCGTGGGCTTCTGCATCAACGTTCCGCGGTGGGGATAAACGTGGCGGCGCTAACGGTGCGCGTCTGGCGCTGGACCCACAGCGTGGCTGGGATGTGAATGCTACCGCGGCACGCGTACTGCCTGTGCTGGAAGGCATCTATAAGTCAGCCCATACCGCTTCGTTAGCCGATATTATCGTGCTGGCTGGTGTTGTCGGTATAGAACAGGCGGCTAGCGCTGCGGGTGTCAGCATCAAAGTACCTTTTGCGCCGGGCCGCGTGGATGCGCGTCAGGATCAAACGGATATTGAGATGTTTGAACTGCTTGAGCCGATCGCCGATGGCTTCCGTAACTACCGCTCCCGTCCTGACGTATCGACCACCGAGTCGCTGCTGATTGATAAAGCACAGCAACTGACGCTGACCGCACCGGAAATGACCGTGCTGGTGGGCGGTATGCGCGTACTGGGCACCAACTTCGACGGCAGCCAGCATGGCGTCTTTACCGATCGTCCTGGCGTGCTCAGCACTGACTTCTTCGTCAATCTGCTGGATATGCGCCATGAGTGGAAGGCGGTTGATGAGTCAAAAGAGCTGTTCGAAGGTCGTGACCGTCTGAGCGGTGAAGTAAAATACACGGCAACCCGCGCCGATCTGGTGTTCGGTTCTAACTCCGTACTGCGCGCAGTGGCTGAAGTTTATGCCTGCAGCGATGCTCACGAGAAGTTCGTGAGAGATTTCGTTGCCGCATGGGTGAAAGTGATGAACCTGGATCGTTTCGATCTGCTGTAACAGCTAATGCCGGATGTCGCTTGCGCGTATCCGGCATAGTATGAATAAAAAAATCCCCGCGATTGCGGGGATTTTCTGTTTGCAGGTTATTCCCACTCTTGCAGGTAACGTTGACCGTACTGATCAGCCACCAGCAGGGCGGCATACACCTGGTCCGGCGTTGCGCCGCCAGGCATGTTGTGGATGGTTTCGCCTTCTGCACAGGCTGCCTCAGCCACAATGCGCATTTTCGCCGGGATATCCTGTTTGATGTCCAGTTGCGCCAGGGTAATCGGCAGACCAACGGAATGGCACAGCGCGGCAACGGTTTCAATTTCATCAACCGGCGCGTTTTCCAGCACCAGCTGCGTTAGCGTACCGAAAGCCACTTTCTCGCCGTGGTAGTAATGATGCGCATCCGGGATTGCGGTCAGACCGTTATGAATGGCGTGAGCCGCTGCCAGACCACCGCTTTCAAAACCGACGCCACTCAGATAGGTGTTGGCTTCAATAACACGTTCCAGTGCTGGTGTAACCACGTGCTGCTCGGCTGCCAGCATCGCTTTTTCACCTTCTTCGATTAGCGTATTAAAGCACAGCTCTGCCAGCGCCAGCGCCGCCTGAGTACACTGACCGCCCGCCATGGTGGTTGCGCCGCTGCGTGAACAGGCACGCGCTTCGAACCAGGTTGCCAGCGCATCGCCAATACCCGCAGCTAACAGACGCGCCGGTGCGCCCGCAACAATTTTGGTATCCACAATGACCCTGTCCGGGTTGTTGGGCAGCAGCAGATAGCGATCGAATTCACCGGCATCGGTGTAAATGACGGACAGCGCGCTGCACGGCGCATCGGTAGAGGCGATGGTTGGGGCAATGGCGACAGGCACGCCCATAAAGTGCGCCAGCGCTTTGGCGGTATCCAGCGTTTTACCGCCGCCAATACCAAGTACTGCGCCACACTGCGCTTTTTCCGCTACGCCGCGCAGACGGTCGATTTCGTTTTGTGAACATTCGCCGCCAAACGGTGCAATTTCCAGCGCCAGTCCGGCATCCTGGAAGCTTTTTTCCAGTGCGCCCTGGGCAAAGCCTAAGACAAACTTGTCCCCAACGACCAGCCAGCGTTCTGCCAGTGGTTTGAGGTAGCTACCAAGACGGGTAATAACATCGGCACCCTGGATGTACTTACCAGGTGATTGAATAATGCGATCCATACTTTATTTCCCTCACAGGTTGATGTGACCAAATGCGTTGTTCCAGTCCTGCTCAAACTTCTCTATTGCTGACTCTACCGCAGGGGTATTGAGCATTTGTTGCGCTACGTCTAATGGCAGGGTGATAGCTTCACATCCTGCCAGTAAGCAATCCAGCGCCTGACGCGGGGTTTTAAAGCTGGCTGCCAGTACCATGCTGTTTGGCGCATGCAGCTCCAGTAACGTTTGCAGTTCCTGTACTGTGCGAATCCCGTCGCCGCCCTGTGCGTCGATACGGTTAACGTAAGGCGCGATATATTTAGCTCCTGCCAGCGCAGCCAGTAGCCCCTGAGATGCACTGTATACGGCGGTTCCCAGCGTGGTGATACCCTCTTTTTTCAGCATCTTAATCGCGGCCAGACCTTCGGATGTCACCGGGATTTTCACTACCAGACCGGGCACTGCATTGCTCAGGCGTTTGGCTTCTTCCACCATGCCCTGCGCCTCGCGGCTCATGGTTTGGGCAAACAAAATACCCTCTTCGCCGATGGCGTTTTGCAGGCGTGGCAGTACATCCCAGATAGATTCTTTGCTTGCCGCCACAATGCTTGGGTTGGTGGTAACACCCGCGATAGGGAAGATGCGTGCCAGACGTTCAACTTCCGCGACGTTGGCGGTATCAAGGTAAAGTTCCATACAAAAACATCCTCTTTAAAGTTCAAGTTCATGTTGCAACAGGCTGGCGATAGCGTCGGCTGAGGCGGCACTAACCAGCGCGTTACGGAATTCTTCATGCATAATGCGGCGCGCCAGACGCGAGAAAATACGCATATGCTGATCGCCTGCGGCATGTTTGTTGAGCGTCAGCATAATAATGAACTGTGCATCATCATCACCCCAACGTACCGGCGCTTGCAGGCGCGCTACGCTGATGGTGGACTGCTCAATATGTTCGGATTTGCTGTGTGGAATGGCGAAGCTAAAACCTAATCCGGTAGAGAAGACGGCTTCGCGTGCCCACAGGTCTGCTTCCAGTTTACGTGGATAGCGACAACGGCCTGCCAGCAGGAGGTTGTCGGTCATCCCTTTGATGACCTCTTCTTTACTGCGCCAGTCGCTGTCCAGTGTGATGCATTCGGCGGTAACCAGAGGCGTATCCTGTTGGGTCATGCGGAACTGGGCCAGCAGATGTTCGACCTCCAGCGAGGTTCGACAAGCCATCGCTTGATTCAGCAATTGACGGCAGGCACGGCTGTCGAGTTGCGCCATCCGCGCTTTGGCGGCGGGAATGGAGGGAGCGCTCATACTGATCTCGTCCAGACCCAGTCCCACCAGCAATGGCAGCACCGAACCTTTGGCACCCAGTTCGCCGCACAGGCCAATCCATTTCCCCTGCCGATGTACTGCCTGCACGGCGTAATCCAGCGCGCGCAGGAAAGCCGGATTCAGGCTGTTGTAGTGGCGGGTAACTTTGGCGTTGTCGCGGTCGACCGCCAGCAGGTATTGCGTCAGGTCATTGCTACCAATACTAAAGAAATCAATCTCTTCACAGCATTGGTCAATGATGAACATCACAGACGGAACCTCCAGCATAATACCGAGCTGGATCTTCTCATCAAACGGAATGTGTTCACTTCGCAGTTGCTGCTTGGCTTCTGCCAGTTTCTCTTTGACCCACAGGATCTCTTCCATCGAGGAGATCATTGGGATCATGATTTTCAGGCTACCGTGCGCTGAGGCGCGCAGGATCGATCGCAGTTGCGTAGTAAACAACGTGGCATATTCTTCATAAATACGCACCGCGCGATAACCGAGAAATGGGTTGGTCTCAGCAGGAATATTCAGATAATCAACGGGTTTATCACCGCCGATATCCATGGTGCGTACAATAATGCTGCGTCCCTTTGCGGGTTCCAGCGCCTGGCAGAAAATGTTGTATAGTTCGTTCTCATCCGGGGCGCAGGTACGGTCCATATACAGCATTTCTGTACGGAACAGGCCAACCGCTTCCGCACCGTTACTAAAAGCTGCTTGTGCTTCCACGGAGTGGGCGATGTTGGCGGCGACTTCCATACGGATGCCATCAGCCGTGCGTGCCTCCTGGGTCAGCCAGATACGTTGCTGTTCCCGAATGGCATCCTGGATACGGGCTTCTTGCTGATAATAACGTACGATGGATTCATCAGGGGCAACGACGACTGCTCCTGCGTTACCATCGATATAAACCGTTTGCTGTAGCCATGGCATCAAAGATTCAATATCTACGCCAACCAGCGTAGGGATGTTGAATGACCGGGCGAGAATCACCGTGTGTGACGTAGTACCACCGCTTTTTAACAGCAAGCCTTTCAGCAATGTTTTGTCCAGTTCGAGGAACTGGCTCGGTGTTAGCTCATCCGCCATGCAAACCGTAGGCTGGGTCAGTTTTCCCGGTGCAGGGAAGCGCTGTTCCCCATAAATTTGCTGCAGAAGCTGGAAGCAAACATCGCGTACATCCAGTGCACGCTCCTGTAAATAACTGCTGCTTGAACGGGCGAATTCATCACAAAAATGTCCGGCACTTTCGACAACCGTCTGGGCGCAGCTTAACCCGCGTGATACGCCGGCGAGCAGGTGCTGGCGCAGTGAGAGGTCGCTTGCCAGCGAGCGGTGTGCTTCCAGAATCGCACTGGTAGCGCCGTCGCTGTCGAGTAATCGAAACTCAATATTTTTCATCAACAGCGTTAAACCGTTATCCAGTGCCGCTTGCTCGGTTTCAATATCTTGAGCGGATGGAAGGTTACTGAGCGCGTTAAGATCCAGCGAAGAAAGCAGACTCAGAACGCCCCCTGCGCTGCCGCTGCAGACGGTGCGAGCGCGGAAAAGCTGTGGATTTAAATGGGTGAGCGATGCCGGAAGTGGCTCCAGCTCGTTGTTTTTGGCTTCCGCTAGCGGTGCATCGCAGTGCGGAAATTCATTTCGTAACCATTGGCTCAGATGCTGGTGGGCTGCCTGTTCATCTGTACCGGAAATCAGCAACTGGCAGCTATCACCCGCCAGAGTATCGGTGCCAATCAACGATAGTGCGCTCTTAGCGTTGCCCTTACGTTCGGTACGCAGGTTGTGCCACTCAATGTGTGAGGTAAAGGTGTTGCACTGCGTTTCTATGTGGCTTGCCGGGCGTGCATGTACGCCATTGGGTAGCTCACAGGTAAATTCCACAATCAGGGCCATAGCCTCATCTCCCATAACGATTTCTCGCTACAGGATAAAAGGGCAACGCCTGAGCCTGCCATGTGACAAATCTGCCAAAAACTGGATAAATGTAATGTAACTATCAAAGTGAGACATCCCTCACAAGTCAGCGTATCCACTATAAATTCCGAGAAACTGCAAGTTATGAGGCGGATCGCATTTTTGTACTGATATTACAAAAGTCCAGCAAATGGCCTTTTTATCCACTGTTTGCGTCGCGTCAGATTGCCTATTGTTTTCCGCAACAAGTTTATGGATATGGGCTTTAGGCAGCCCGGGAGCGACTTATGAAAGAGTTGGTACAAATCCTGAAAAATACTCGTCAGCACCTGATGACCGGTGTTTCGCATATGATCCCCTTCGTCGTAGCGGGCGGTATTTTGCTGGCTGTCTCCGTCATGCTGTATGGCAAAGGCGCGGTACCGGATGCTGCGACCGATCCTAATCTTAAAAAGCTGTTTGATATTGGCGTCGCCGGGTTGACTTTGATGGTGCCATTTCTTGCTGCTTATATCGGCTATTCCATCGCTGAACGTTCTGCTCTGGCCCCTTGTGCGATTGGCGCATGGGTGGGAAACAGCTTCGGTGCAGGTTTCTTTGGCGCATTAATTGCTGGGATTATTGGCGGTATCGTTGTCCATTATCTGAAGAAGATCCCCGTACATAAGGTGTTGCGTTCGGTAATGCCTATCTTCGTTATTCCCATCGTCGGCACTTTTATCACCGCAGGCATCATGATGTGGGGGCTGGGGGAGCCTGTTGGCGCGTTAACCACTAGCCTGACCGAGTGGCTGCAGGGTATGCAGCAGGGCAGCATTGTGCTGCTGGCGGTAATTATGGGACTGATGTTGGCCTTCGATATGGGAGGGCCAATTAACAAAGTTGCCTACGCCTTCATGCTGATTTGTGTGGCGCAGGGGGTTTATACCGTCGTGGCAATCGCCGCAGTAGGGATCTGCGTACCGCCGCTGGGTTTAGGTTTAGCGACGCTGATTGGTCGTAAGAATTTCTCTTCTGAAGAACGCGAAGCCGGTAAAGCTGCGCTGGTAATGGGCTGCGTTGGCGTAACGGAAGGCGCGATTCCGTTTGCTGCAGCCGATCCGCTGCGTGTCATTCCATCGATTATGGTGGGTTCCGCCTGTGGCACGGTAACCGCCGCCCTGTTTGGTGCGCAGTGTTATGCCGGCTGGGGCGGACTGATTGTTCTGCCTGTAGTGGAAGGAAAACTGGGTTATATCGCGGCGGTTGCCATTGGTGCTGTAGTGACCGCCGTGTGCGTTAACGTACTGAAAAGTCTGGCGCGGAAAAAAGTGTCTCAGGTCGATCAGAAAGAAGATGACCTGGATTTAGATTTTGAAATGAATTAAGTGAGGAATGAGTCATGACCAAGATTATCGCAGTAACCGCATGTCCTTCTGGCGTTGCCCACACCTATATGGCAGCCGAAGCGCTGGAAAGCGCCGCTAAAGCTAAAGGTTGGCAAGTAAAGGTTGAGACTCAGGGTTCGATCGGTCTGGAAAACGAACTGACCGCGGCGGATGTAGCGGAAGCCGACATGGTCATTCTGACCAAAGACATTGGTATTAAATTTGAAGAACGTTTTGCGGGCAAAACTATCGTTCGCGTCAACATCAGCGATGCAGTGAAACGTGCCGACGCCATCATGAACAAGATTGGCGCGCATCTGGCGCAAACCGCTTAACCGTTTGTTTGCCGGATGGCGGCTTCGCCTTATCCGGCCTACAGATGCGTAGGCCTGATAAGCGTAGCGCCATCAGGCAACTATTCCCGCAGGAGTTCCTCATGACGAACCGTATCCAACGTTTAAAAACCGCTCTGTTTCAGAACAACCGTGAAATTTCGCTTGAACGTGCGCTGTTATATACCGCCAGCCACCAGCAGACGGAGGGAGAGCCGGTTATTCTGCGTCGGGCGAAAGCCACCGCATATATTCTTGAGCACGTTGAGATTTCGATTCGTGATGAGGAACTGATTGCCGGAAACCGTACTGTTAAACCGCGTGCGGGCATTATGTCACCGGAAATGGATCCTTACTGGCTGCTTAAAGAGCTGGAGCAGTTTCCAACCCGTCCGCAGGACCGTTTTGACATCAGCGAAGAGGATAAACATCTCTATCGCGATGTGCTGTATCCGTACTGGGAAAAGCGGTCGATGAAAGATTTCATCAACGGTCAGATGACCGATGAGGTTAAAGCTGCCGTCAGTACCCAGATTTTTAGCATTAACCAGACTGACAAAGGTCAGGGACATATCATTATTGATTATCCACGCCTGTTGAATCATGGGCTTGGCGAACTGGTAGCGCAGATGCGAGCGCATTGTCTGCAGCAGCCGGAGAATCACTTTTATCAGGCTGCGCTGCTGCTGCTTGAGGCTTCGCAAAACCATATTCTGCGTTACGCTATGCTGGCAGAGAAGATGGCGGAAAGCTGCCCGGATGCGCAGCGACGCCAGGAATTACTGACGATTGCTGAAAACTCTCGGCATAACGCCCAAAGCAAGCCGCAAACCTTCTGGCAGGCATGTCAGCTGTTCTGGTACATGAACATTATTTTGCAATATGAATCCAACGCCAGTTCTCTTTCACTTGGACGCTTCGACCAGTATATGCTGCCGTTTTATCAGGCTTCGCTGACGCAGGGGGAAGACCCAGCATTCTTACAAGAGATCCTCGAATCCCTGTGGGTGAAATGTAATGACATCGTACTGCTGCGATCCACCAGCAGTGCGCGCTATTTCGCTGGCTTCCCAACAGGCTACACCGCGCTACTGGGGGGATTGACGGAGAATGGTCGTAGTGCGGTAAATGTATTGTCTTTCCTCTGTCTTGATGCGTATCAGAACGTACAGCTACCACAACCAAACCTCGGTGTGCGCACGAATGCGTTGATCGATACACCGTTCCTGATGAAAACAGCACAGACCATTCGTCTTGGTACCGGCATCCCGCAAATCTTTAACGATGAAGTGGTGGTGCCCGCGTTTCTGAATCGCGGTGTTTCGCTGGAAGATGCGCGGGATTACGCGGTAGTAGGCTGTGTCGAGCTGTCTATTCCAGGCAGAACATACGGTTTGCACGATATCGCTATGTTTAATCTGCTGAAAGTGATGGAAATTTGTCTGCATGAGAACGAAGGCAACCGCACTCTGACGTACGACGATCTCCTGGCGCATATTCGTGCCAAAATCAGCCACTACATCACGTTGATGGTGGAGGGCAGTAATATCTGCGATATCGGTCACCGCGACTGGGCGCCGGTGCCGCTGCTCTCCTCGTTTATTAGCGACTGTCTGGATAAAGGGTGCGATATTACCGACGGCGGTGCGCGTTATAACTTCTCCGGCGTACAGGGGATCGGTATTGCAAACCTGAGCGATTCGCTGCATGCGCTCAATGGGCTGGTATTCGAACAACAGCGCTTATCTTTTGATGAACTTTTGTCGGTGCTAAAAGATAACTTTGCTACCCCGGAAGGCGAGAAAGTTCGCGCCAGGCTGATCAATCGCTTCGAAAAATACGGCAACGATATCGATGATGTAGATAACATTAGCGCCGAACTGCTACGTCATTACTGCAAAGAGGTAGAGAAATACCAGAATCCGCGCGGCGGGCAATTTACGCCGGGTTCGTATACCGTCTCTGCACACGTGCCGCTGGGTTCGGTCGTTGGGGCAACACCGGATGGCCGCTTAGCCGGGGAGCAACTGGCAGATGGGGGGCTGTCGCCGATGCTGGGACAGGATATGCAAGGACCGACGGCGGTATTGAAGTCGGTCAGCAAGCTGGATAACACACTGCTTTCCAATGGGACGTTGCTGAACGTGAAGTTTACGCCAGCCACACTGGAAGGTGAGGCCGGTTTACGCAAGCTGGCGGATTTTCTGCGGGCATTTACCCAGCTCAAACTCCAGCATATCCAGTTTAACGTGGTGAATGCCGACACATTGCGCGAAGCGCAGCAGCGCCCGCAGGATTTCACCGGGCTGGTGGTGCGTGTGGCGGGTTACAGCGCTTTCTTTGTCGAGTTGTCGAAGGAGATCCAGGATGACATCATTCGCCGCACCGCGCATCAACTGTGAGGTAATTGACCCACGAGGCGAGGAAGTCGCGCGTATATTCAACATTCAGCGTTACTCACTGAATGATGGGCAGGGTATTCGTACGGTCGTCTTTTTTAAAGGCTGTCCGCATACCTGCCCTTGGTGTGCTAACCCGGAATCACTCTCACCACGTATTGAAACGGTACGGCGGGAGAGTAAATGTCTGCACTGTACACCCTGTCTGCGTGATGCCGACGAGTGTCCCTCTGGGGCGTTTGAACGTATTGGTCGTGATATCACGCTGGACGATCTGGAACGTGAAGTGATGAAAGATGATATTTTCTTTCGCTCTTCTGGTGGGGGGGTAACGCTTTCCGGCGGTGAAGTGCTGATGCAAGCGCCCTTTGCCACACGGTTCCTGCAACGTCTGCGGCGCTGGGATGTGCGCTGTGCAATTGAAACGGCTGGCGATGCGCCGGCCGGTCGCTTGTTATCGCTGGCAAAAGAGTGTGATGAGGTGTTGTTCGATCTCAAAATAATGGATGGAGATCTGGCTCGTGAGGTCATCAACATGAACCTACCGCGTGTACTGGCGAATTTACGGCTATTGGTGGAGGAAGGGGTTAATGTCATACCTCGCCTGCCGCTGATTCCGGGCTTTACGATGAATTCAGATAACACGCAGCATGTGTTGACGATGTTGTCATCACTAGGCATAAAACAGGTACACCTGCTACCGTTTCATCAATATGGCGAGCCCAAATACAGCCTGCTCGATTTGCCCTGGTTGATGAAAGAAGTGCCCGTACCGACTGCGCAAGAGGTGGATATTATACGTAAGATGGCAGAATGCGCCGGATTTCAGGTAACAGTAGGAGGATAGTATGACCATCGCACCTGTACGATATCTGGTTGCTGTCACCGCGTGCGTAAGCGGCGTAGCCCATACCTATATGGCTGCTGAGCGGCTGGAGAAACTCTGCCAGCAGGAAAAATGGAGCATCAAGATCGAAACTCAAGGGGCATTGGGTACCGAAAATCGCCTGACGGAAGAGGATATTAACCGCGCTGATGTGGTGTTGCTCATTACTGATATTGAACTGGCAGGAGCAGAGCGTTTTACGCAGAGCCGATACGTTCAGTCGGGCATTAGCGCATTTCTGCGTGAGCCGCAGCGGGTGATGAGCGCCGTGCGAAAGCTGCTTTCAGCACCACAGCACACACATCTTACTCTGGATTAGCTTCTTTCTCCGTCAATTGGCTGTGGTATTGCCGACGGTATTCTGATGGTGAACGTTCTGTATTTTTGCGAAACAGGCGGCAGAAGTAGTTGCTGTCAACAAACCCACAAATGTGCGCCACCTCTTTAATCTTCAATTCGTAACCCTTCAACAGCGTTTTTGCGTGTTCTAGTCGCGTGTGGTTCAGGTATTCGTTAAAACCGATAGCGCCCGTTTTTTGAAAAAGGTGGGAAAGATAATTGGGTGAGATGTAGAACGCCTGCGCGACGGATTCTCGGGTGAGCGGTGAAGCGTAGCGTTCGTCAATATAGTTGCGAATGGCTTCGAAAAGCGCCTGGCTGCGTGATGCGGTTTGGATCTGGCTGCCGAGCAGATCGCGGCAGTGGCTCAGTAAGCTTGCAACGATTAGCCTGGCGGTTTGCTGCTCCTGCGGCTGCATCTGCATTTCATTGAGCGTTTGCAGCAGGAATGAGCCAATACGCGGTCCACGCCGCGCGACGTGCTGGCGGGTAAGGTTTTGATATTGCTTACCGTCCCACTGAACGATGCTAAAACCCAGTTGCTGTTTGCCAAATAAGATACTGAGTGTGGTCACCGGTGTGAGCCACTGTGGAAAGTTCCAGCCACCAGCCGGAACGAACAAGGCATCGCAAGGCTGTAACGTCGCGGATGCGCCAGCAACACCGTTATCGATGAATTCACCTTCCAGCACAATCTCCAGTCGGGGAAAATCGACCTGATACGCCAGTTCCGGCGTTGAGCTACTGGTGCTGGCAAAGTAAATCTGCCGCAGCGGTGTGGGGCCGTTGATCAGGCGAGAGAGCAGGTGGCTGATGTCGTGATACATGTTAATCCCTTGCAGGCAGCAGACAGGGAAACAGTAACGTTGAAAACAATCGCCCTCAAGTGATTATTGCCGGATGGCGGCTAATGCCTTATCCGGCCTACAAGTCTTTGCGAGCTGTAGGCCGGATAAGCGTAGCGCATCCGGCAGACTGTTACTGATTACCGATTTGATCGCCGTAAGGCAGGGTATCGTAATCAATCAGGGCATTCTTTTTGTACGGGTTGCCAATCCAGCGGGTCGTCTCTTTGAACTGCGGGCTGGTAATGGCACGAGTTGGATCGAAACCATCATAGGTGAAGCCCGCTAAATCAGACCAGGTGTGGATAAGCTCTGAGCTGCTGTATTTACGATTCACATCCTGTGAGAAGTCACGCGGGTGTGCGGCCTGCCATTTTTCCGAGGTCCACAGCAGGAACGGCACTGTATACATATGGCGCGTTGGGTTGTCTTCATTACGACCCTGCGTTTTATGCGGCGGCGTATCGTATACCTCTTCTCCATGATCGGAGAAGTACAGCAGGAAGCCGTTCGGATCGGTCGCTTTATAGTCTTTGATCAGACTGGCAATGATATGGTCATTGTAGACATTCGCGCTGTCGTAATCGTTGTAGGCTTCCAGCTCATCGTCACTCAGGCCTGCGGGCACATTGTCGACATTATTGTCGAACTTACCCTGACCATCCGGATAGCGGAATTTGTACTTAATATGCGTTCCCAGCAGGTGCACGATGATGAACTTTTTCGGTGCAGGGTCGGCCAGTACTTCTTTAAACGGTGCCAGCACGTTGCTGTCATATTCGCGCGCACTTTGCGTACGCTGCTGGTTCATATAGAACTGTTTATCCGTCTGCTTAGAGAACACCGTCAGCATGGTGTTGCGGGCGGTCATCGTCTGCTGATTGGTGATCCAGAAGGTTTTATAACCTGCCTGTTTCATCATGTTCATCAGGGACGGCTGAGTCAGATACAGATCCGGGTTCTTCTCGTTGGCAAAGGTCAGCGCCTGCTGCAGGATTTCAATGGTGTACGGACGGGAGGTCACGACATTATTGAACACGGTGAAGTTAGGATCGGATTTATGCAGTGCATCCAGTTCCGGCGTTGTTTCGCGTGGGTAACCGTACAGGCTCATGCGGCCACGTTGCGTTGATTCGCCAATCACCAGTACCAGCGTACGCGGTGCATCACCTGAGCTGTCTTTAAAGTTGGCCAACGGCGGCAGGGCATTGTTCTCATTCAGCAGGCTGTTCAGCGCGGTCAACTGCTGACGATACTGATAATAACCGGAGATGAATTGCCATGGCGCAGCTGGTTCCATGCGTGAGGCGAGACCATTCAACGTTTTTTCAAATGGTTTATGTTTGATAAACGTGTTCACCGTCATCGGATGCAGAATCAAACCGTATAACAGTGCAAACGACACCAGATAGCGCCAGGGCGATGGAATATGCACAGGACGCAGACGTGTCCATAGCAGAATTGCCACAGCTGTATAGGCCAGCGCAATCAAGACAATCTTCAGACTGAAATACTGGCTCAGATATTCGCTGGCTTCGTTCGCATTGGTTTCAAACATTACGTACAGAACGCTTTGCGAGAACTCTTGTCCGTAAATGACGTAATAGCTTAGAGCAGCCAGCGAGGCCGCCCATAGCATTACGCCAATGACGGCAGCAATAACGCGGATACGGTTTGGAAATAAGAATACCGGAATCAACCACAGCGAACTGAACAGCAAGGAGTCGCGTAAACCATTAGTTCCGCTATAGCCGGATAAGAGAATAACGACCTGGAGTAAACTGGAAAAAAAACAAAAATAGAGGAGCGCCCAGCCCAGGGCTTTCCAGCTAAATTTAGGTTTAGACTGGGGGTGTAAGGATTGCATAATGTAAGCCTGTCTTTAATTGTAGCGCCAAGAGTAGCACTTAAACATTAAGAGGAACTGAAGCATCACGATCTTAGGATCGTGTTTTGCCATCTTTATATTCATTTGGTGAATATATTCGAGGGGGAATATATTGAAAATGAAGTGGTTGTAACAGCGGTTTTTGCCGTCGCCTCCGAATAATAGCACGAAGGCGACGGGGGAGGGACGTTAGCCTGTATTGCGCATACCAGCGGCGACACCAGCGATTGTGACCATCAATGCTTGTTCTACGCGTGGGTCCGGTGCATTGCCTTGCTCTTCCGCCAGGCGTGAGCGGTGTAACAGCTCTGCCTGTAATACGTTTAGCGGGTCAGTATAAATATTTCTTAACTGAATGGACTCGGCAATCCACGGCAGGTCGGCCATCAAATGTGAGTCGTTGGCAATCGCCAGTACGACATCGATATCTGCTGCCAGGCGTTGGCGTAGCTCTGCACCCAACGGCCACAGATCTTTTTTGACCAGGCGCTGATCGTAATACTCTGCCAGCCACAGGTCTGCTTTCGCGAAAACCATTTCCAGCATGCCAAGGCGTGTGGAGAAGAATGGCCAGTCGCGGCACATGGCTTCAAGTTCGCTTTGCTTGCCGTCTTCAACCACTTTTTGCAGCGCGGTACCTGCACCCAGCCAGGCCGGGAGCATCAGGCGGTTCTGCGTCCAGGCAAAGATCCACGGAATGGCGCGCAGAGACTCTACCCCGCCGGTCGGACGGCGTTTTGCCGGACGTGAACCGAGCGGGAGTTTACCCAGTTCCTGCTCCGGTGTCGCTGAGCGGAAATAAGGGACGAAGTCTTTGTTTTCACGCACATATCCACGATAGAGCTCGCAGGAAATATCGGAAAGCTCATCCATGATATGACGCCAGCTATCTTTCGGTTCTGGCGGTGGTAACAGGTTGGCCTCCAGAATTGCTCCGGTGTACAGCGACAGGCTGCTGATGGTCACTTCCGGCAGGCCGTACTTAAAGCGGATCATCTCCCCTTGTTCTGTCACGCGCAGACCGCCTTTCAGGCTGCCCGGCGGTTGAGAGAGTAGCGCCGCATGTGCAGGCGCGCCGCCGCGACCAATGGAACCACCGCGACCGTGGAAAAGCGTCAGTTCGATACCGGCTTTTTCGCAGGTTTTGATTAGCGCGTCCTGAGCCTGGTATTGCGCCCAGGAGGCCGCCATCACGCCCGCGTCTTTTGCGGAATCAGAGTAGCCAATCATGACCATCTGTTTGCCCTGAATAAAGCCGCGGTACCAGTCGATATTTAAAAGTTGAGACATGACGTCATCGGCATTGTTGAGGTCGTCCAGCGTTTCAAATAGCGGAGCGACCGGCATAGCAAAACCAATTCCGGCTTCTTTCAGCAGCAGATGCACGGCCAGCACATCCGACGGAGTTTTCGCCATCGAGATAACATAGGCGGCAATGGAGCCATATGGGGCTTCGGCAATGACCCGACAGGTGTCGAGCACTTCGCGGGTGTCGTTGCTCGGTTCCCAGTTACGCGGCAGGAGCGGACGCTTGGAATTCAGTTCGCGGATCAGGAAAGCCTGTTTATCCGCTTCCGACCAGTTTTCGTAGTCGCCAATACCCAGATAACGGGTCAGTTCGCCCAGGGCTTCAGTATGACGGGTGCTTTCCTGACGAATATCAATACGCACCAGCGGTACACCGAAACACTTCACGCGCCTAAGGGTGTCGAGCAATTCGCCATTGGCGATAATACCCATGCCACAGGCCTGCAGAGACTGGTAGCACGCGTAAAGCGGGTCCCAAAGCTGTTCGTTTTGGGTGAGAAGTCCCGCAGGTTTCGGCAATTTCTCGCCTTTCAGACGGGCTTCAAGCCAGGCCTGGGTTGCCATCAGACGAGAACGCAGGGTTTTCATCAGATAGCGATAAGGTTCAGCTGCACCTTCTTCGCCTACCAGCGCCATCAGCTCCGGCGTGGCATCCACCATCGACAGCTCAGAAATCAGAAACTGGATGTCTTTCAGGAACAGGTCTGTCGCTTTCCAGCGGCTGAGTAATAGCACGTGACGGGTGATATCTGCCGTTACGTTCGGGTTACCATCACGGTCGCCGCCCATCCAGGAAGTAAATCGAACCGGGACAAAATCAACCGGCAGCTTATAACCCAGATGCTCTTCCAGTTGTTCATTCAGCTCACGCAGGTAGTTCGGTACACCTTCCCACAGGCTGTTTTCAACTACCGCGAAACCCCATTTGGCTTCATCAACCGGGCTCGGGCGCAGTTTGCGGATCTCATCCGTATGCCAGGACTGGGCAATGAGCTGACGCAGACGGCGCATCAGTTGGTTGCGTTCATAATCGACGAGGTCTTTGTTATCAAGCTGCTTGAGGCAGGCGTTCACTTCACCCATTTTATGGATCAGCGTACGACGAGTGATCTCGGTCGGGTGGGCGGTGAGTACCAGCTCCAGAGAGAGTGATTCTACGGCTTTCTTGATGGTGGCGTCATTGAGGTTGGGCTGCTCTTTCAGTTTACGCAGAGTGCGAGCAATCACTTCCGGGTTGCTGGCTGCTTCGCCTTTTGGCGAAATGCTGTGGTATTGCTCGGCGGTGTTGGCCAGGTTCAGGAACTGGCTAAATGCGCGGGCAACCGGCAGCAGCTCGTCGTTAGACAGATTTTGCAGTGTGGTGAGCAATTCCTGGCGATTAACTTCATTGCCAGCGCGAGATGATTTGGACAGCTTACGAATTGTTTCTACGCGATCAAGAATGTTCTCTCCCAGCGCATCCTTGATGGTCTCTCCCAGCACTTTGCCGAGCATACTGACATTACTACGCAACGCGGAATATTGTTCGTTCATATTAACCCAGACACCCCATCTATTTTGAATATGTCCTGTATCTTTCGCGCCTGACTATCACGCGAAATCTTGCGGACTTAACTTTTTAGCCGTCTTTTATAAAGCCACGTAAAACACGTGACGTCAATTGCTGCGAAATCGGTTCAGCAAACGAATAAATGCCGTGAATTTACGTTATTTAATTCACATCCAATCAAATAAGCGTTGCTTATGGAAATGTTAAAAAATCACCCCGCTTACCACTAAAGGATTAGTAGGGTGACAAGCAGTTAATGCCAGCAGAAATGATGCACAACCTGGGTGATTAATTCGCGAGTTGGCTTAATAAAGCGTGTTTCCAGATATTCATCCGGCTGATGCGCCTGATTAATAGAACCTGGACCCAATACCAGCGTCGGGCAAAGCGTCTGGATAAATGGCGCTTCGGTGCAGTAGTTCACCACTTCAGTCTGTGCGCCCAGCAGTTTCTCAACCACCTTAACCAGTTGATGGTCAGGCGGACACTCATAGCCTGGAATCGGTGGATGCAGTTCCGATACGGTCAGGCGGCCCGGCCAGCGTTCGCTGACAGGGGCCAGCGCTTCGTTAAGTAACCCATTGAGATCGTTTAGCGTCATACCCGGTAGCGGGCGAATATCCATATGCAGTTCGCAGCAGGCGCAGATTCGGTTGGCGGCGTCGCCGCCGTGGATGTGGCCCAAATTTAACGTTGGATACGGAACGGTAAAGGCATCATGGTGATAGCGCGCTTTCAGGTCATCGCGCAGATGCATGATATGGCCGATGGCATCATGCATCAGTTCAATCGCATTAACGCCACGCGCCGGATCGCTTGAATGACCCGATTGTCCCAGAATGCGTATCGCATTAGAGATATGACCTTTGTGTGCGCGAACCGGTTGCAGTGAAGTGGGTTCGCCAATAATCGCGCAGTCTGGGCGCAGAGCAGTGGTTTCAGAGAAGTAGCGAGCTCCCGCCATGCTGGTCTCTTCGTCAGCAGTGGCCAGAATGTAGAGGGGCTTTTTCAGCTTCGTGACGTCGACATCACGCAACGCGTCGAGGATAAAGGCGAAGAAGCCTTTCATGTCCGCCGTACCCAAACCATAGAGCTTATTGTCATGCTCGGTCAGGGTGAACGGATCGCGCGTCCAGCGTCCGTCGTCAAAGGGTACGGTATCGGTATGGCCCGCCAACAACAGACCACCAGCGCCCTGTCCAATGCTCGCCAGCATATTGAATTTATTCCGCGTATCGGGAACCGGCTGGACCTCCACATTGAAGCCTAAATCTTTAAACCAGCCCGCCAACAGAGTGATTAAACCTGCATTGCTTTGATCGAGCGCTTCTTCGGTAGCGCTAATCGATGGCGTGGCAATCAGAGCGCGGTAAATCTCGATAAATGGCGGTAAATTGTTTTTCATTGTTGACACACCTCGGGTCATGATAGTATCAATATTCATGCAGTATTTATGAATAAAAATACATTAACGTTGAGCGTAATAAAACCCACCAAGTGTAAGGTGAGGTGATAAAGGCTTATACCTGGCAACAGAATCTAAGAAGGTGAGCAGCCCCGATGTTGAATACGCTGATTGTGGGCGCCAGTGGCTATGCCGGCGCAGAGCTTGTGACCTATGTAAATCGCCATCCTGATATGACCATAACCGCTTTGACCGTCTCAGCGCAAAGCAATGATGCAGGAAAATTAATCTCCGATTTACATCCGCAGTTGAAAGGCATTGTCGATTTACCGTTGCAGCCAATGTCAGATATCAGCGAGTTTAGCGCAGGGGTGGATGTTGTGTTCCTCGCAACGGCTCATGAGGTAAGTCATGACCTGGCTCCGCAGTTTTTGCAGGCCGGTTGCGTGGTGTTTGACCTCTCTGGCGCGTTTCGCGTAAATGACGGCGCGTTCTATGAAAAATATTATGGTTTTACCCATCAGCATCCCGATCTGCTGGAGCAGGCAGTTTACGGGCTGGCGGAATGGAAAGAAGACCAACTGAAAGAAGCGAATCTGATTGCTGTGCCGGGTTGTTACCCGACGGCGGCGCAGCTTTCGCTGAAACCACTGATTGACGCCGGGCTGTTGGATCTCAGCCAGTGGCCGGTAATTAATGCGACCAGCGGCGTAAGCGGCGCGGGCCGTAAAGCGGCTATCTCTAATAGTTTTTGCGAAGTAAGCCTGCAACCATATGGCGTGTTTACCCATCGTCATCAGCCGGAAATCGCTACTCATCTGGGGGCTGAAGTGATTTTCACCCCACATCTGGGCAACTTCCCGCGCGGAATTCTGGAAACTATCACTTGCCGCCTTAAAGCGGGTGTAACTCATGCTCAGGTAGCGCAGACGCTGCAACAGGCGTATGGCGATAAACCGCTGGTGCGTCTGTATGACAAAGGGGTTCCAGCGCTGAAGAATGTGGTTGGATTACCATTCTGTGATATCGGGTTTGCTGTGCAGGGTGAGCATCTGATCGTTGTGGCGACGGAAGACAACTTATTGAAAGGCGCGGCGGCACAGGCGATGCAGTGCGCAAATATTCGTTTTGGCTTTGCCCAAACGCAGTCTCTTATTTAAGGGTGCAACAATGAATCCATTAATTATCAAGCTGGGCGGCGTTTTACTGGATAGTGAAGAGGCGCTGGAGCGCTTGTTTACCGCACTGGTGAATTATCGTGAGTCGCACCAGCGTCCGCTGGTCATTGTGCACGGTGGCGGCTGCGTGGTCGACGAGCTGATGAAGCAGCTGAATCTGCCGGTGAAAAAGAAAAATGGTCTGCGCGTCACGCCTGCCGATCAAATTGACATTATTACCGGTGCCCTGGCGGGAACGGCGAATAAAACCTTGCTGGCCTGGGCGAAAAAGCATCACATCGCGTCTGTGGGTCTGTATCTTGGCGATGGCGACAGCGTAAAAGTGACGCCGCTCGATAAAGAACTGGGTCATGTTGGACTGGCGCAGCCGGGTTCGCCTAAGCTGATTAACACGCTGCTGGAAAGCGGTTTTCTGCCGGTAGTGAGCTCTATTGGTGTCACTGATGATGGTCTGCTGATGAACGTGAATGCCGATCAGGCTGCAACGGCGCTGGCGGCAACGCTGGGTGCGGATCTGATCCTGCTCTCTGATGTGAGCGGTATTCTGGATGGCAAAGGCCAGCGCATTGCCGAAATGACCGCAGCGAAAGCGGAACAGCTGATTGAACAGGGCATTATTACCGATGGCATGATCGTGAAGGTGAATGCGGCGCTGGATGCCGCGCGTACGCTGGGCCGTCCGGTGGATATCGCCTCCTGGCGTCATGCAGAGCAGCTTCCGGCGCTGTTTAACGGCACGCCAATTGGTACGCGTATTCTGGCTTAACTATTAATGTGCCGGATGGCGGCTTCGCCTTATCCGGCCTACGTGGGTTTTGTAGGCCCGGTAAGCGCAGCGCCACCGGGCAAAAATATCATATTAAGGAAATTCGTTATGGCACTTTGGGGTGGGCGTTTTACACAGGCAGCAGATCAGCGGTTCAAACAGTTCAACGACTCGTTGCGTTTTGACTACCGCCTGGCAGAACAGGATATTGTTGGCTCTGTGGCCTGGTCCAAAGCGTTGGTAACGGTAGGTGTACTGACTGCCGATGAACAGCTGCAGTTGGAAGAGGCGCTGAATAACCTGCTGGAAGAAGTTCGCGCGAATCCTCAGCAGATTTTGCAAAGCGATGCCGAAGATATTCACAGTTGGGTGGAAGGTAAGCTGATTGATAAAGTCGGCCAGCTTGGTAAAAAACTGCATACCGGGCGTAGCCGTAATGACCAGGTCGCGACCGACCTTAAGCTGTGGTGTAAAGACACGGTTATCGAATTACTGTCGGCCAATCGTCAGTTGCAAACTGCGCTGGTGGTGACGGCGGAGAATAACCAGGACGCCGTCATGCCGGGTTACACCCACCTGCAACGTGCGCAGCCGGTGACGTTTGCTCACTGGTGTCTGGCCTATGTTGAAATGTTGGCGCGTGACGAGAGCCGTTTGCAGGATGCGCTCAAACGCCTGGACGTCAGTCCGTTAGGCTGCGGCGCGCTGGCGGGTACGGCGTATGAAATCGATCGCGAGCAGTTGGCGGGTTGGTTGGGCTTTGCCTCGGCAACGCGCAACAGCCTGGACAGCGTTTCTGACCGTGACCACGTGCTGGAGTTACTCTCCGACGCCTCTATCGGCATGGTACACCTGTCGCGTTTTGCTGAAGATCTGATTTTCTTTAACACCGGCGAAGCGGGCTTTGTTGAACTCTCCGACCGTGTGACTTCCGGTTCATCTCTGATGCCGCAGAAGAAAAACCCGGATGCGCTGGAGCTGATCCGTGGCAAATGCGGTCGCGTGCAGGGTGCGCTGACCGGCATGATGATGACTTTAAAAGGCCTTCCACTGGCATACAACAAAGATATGCAGGAAGACAAAGAAGGGCTGTTCGACGCGCTCGACACCTGGCTGGACTGTCTGCATATGGCCGCGCTGGTGCTGGATGGAATCCAGGTGAAACGTCCGCGTTGTCAGGAAGCGGCGCAGCAGGGTTATGCTAACGCCACTGAGCTGGCGGATTATCTGGTGGCGAAGGGCGTCCCGTTCCGCGAAGCGCACCATATTGTGGGGGAAACGGTGGTCGAGGCGATTCGTCAGGGCAAACCGCTGGAAGCGCTGTCGCTTGCCGACTTACAAAAGTTCAGCCAGGTGATTGGCGATGACGTTTACCCGATCCTCTCGTTGCAATCGTGTTTGGATAAACGTGCAGCGAAAGGTGGCGTGTCGCCGCAGCAGGTTGCGCAGGCGATCGACTACGCGAAGGCACGCCTGTAGGTCGGATAAGGCGAAGCCGCCATCCGGCGCTGTGCGCCGTTCTGCCTGATGGCGCTACGCTTATCAGGCCTACCAAACCATAACCCGGCCGAGCTTTGCGACGCCGGGCTTTTTTTATGCAAAAAAAAATGCGGACTCAAGGTCCGCAAAAGTTCACGTTGGCTTTAGTTATTTCGAGTATGAGAGAAACTCTCAAACGGACAGTAGCTTCAAGGGTTAAAGGGGTACCGTTCCGTTTCTGTGGTGCATTATTAAACAGAAAGCTTGATAGGGATAATCGTTCGTTGCTATGCTACCTATCGCTACGAACTATCGTGGCGATGGAGGATGAATAATGAATATTCGTGATCTTGAATACCTGGTGGCACTAGCCGAACATCGTCACTTCCGACGAGCGGCAGACTCCTGTCACGTTAGCCAACCCACGCTGAGCGGGCAGATCCGCAAGCTGGAAGATGAGCTTGGCGTCATGTTGCTGGAGCGTACGAGTCGCAAGGTGCTGTTCACCCAGGCCGGTTTGCTGCTGGTGGATCAGGCGCGCACCGTGCTGCGCGAGGTCAAAGTGCTCAAGGAGATGGCAAGCCAACAAGGCGAGACAATGTCTGGCCCGCTGCATATTGGTTTGATCCCAACGGTGGGGCCATACCTGCTGCCGCATATTATTCCGATGTTGCACCAGACCTTCCCAAAACTGGAGATGTATCTCCATGAAGCGCAGACACATCAGCTGTTGGCGCAACTGGATAGCGGCAAGCTCGACTGCGTCATTCTGGCGCTGGTCAAAGAGAGTGAGGCGTTCATCGAAGTACCGTTATTTGATGAGCCTATGATGCTGGCGATCTATGAAGATCACCCATGGGCAAACCGTGACTGTGTACCGATGTCCGATCTGGCGGGTGAAAAACTGCTGATGCTGGAAGATGGCCACTGTCTGCGCGATCAGGCGATGGGTTTCTGCTTTGAAGCGGGTGCTGATGAAGATACCCATTTTCGGGCAACCAGTCTGGAAACGCTGCGTAACATGGTGGCGGCAGGCAGTGGTATTACCTTACTGCCTGCGCTGGCCGTTCCACCGGAGCGTAAGCGTGATGGTGTCGTTTATCTGCCATGCATTAAACCCGAACCGCGTCGTACGATTGGTCTGGTGTACCGTCCTGGTTCGCCGCTGCGCAGCCGTTATGAACAGCTGGCAGAGGCCATCCGTGGATCAATGGATGGCCATTTCGACAGTGCGTTAAAACAGGCGGTTTAAGCCATTTAGCGCCGCTACCCGATAGGCTTCTGCCATGGTTGGGTAGTTAAAGGTGGTGTTAACGAAGTACTCGATAGTGTTACCACCACCTTTTTGCTCCATTATCGCTTGTCCGATGTGAATAATTTCGGCCGCGCGCTCCCCAAAGCAGTGGATCCCCAAAATCTCTTTGGTTTCGCGATGGAACAGGATCTTCAGCGTTCCGACACTCATACCCACGATTTGCGCACGTGCCAGATGCTTAAACTGGGCGCGGCCGACCTCGTATGGAACTTTCATTGCCGTGAGCTGCTGTTCGGTTTTACCAACGGAGCTGATTTCCGGAATGGTATAAATCCCAGTTGGGATATCTTCGATCAGATGCGCGGTAGCCTCGCCTTTTACCAGTGCCTGGGCGGCAATGCGTCCCTGGTCGTAGGCCGCCGATGCCAGGCTCGGATAACCAATCACATCCCCTACGGCGTACACATGCGGCAGCGCCGTCTGGTACATACTATTCACTTTGAGCTGCCCGCGGCTGTCGGTTTTCAGACCAATGTTTTCCAGCGCCAGCGAATCGGTATTACCGGTACGGCCATTGGCGTACAGCAGGCAGTCGGCCTTCAGTTTCTTACCGGACTTCAGGTGCATGATGACGCCGTCATCGCAACCTTCAATCTTCTCATACTCTTCGTTGTGGCGAATGACCACACCGCTGTTCCAGAAGTGGTAAGAGAGCGAGTCGGACATCTCCTGATCGAGGAATGCCAGCAGACGATCGCGGGTGTTGATTAAATCAACTTTGACGTCCATTCCACGGAAGATCGACGCATATTCACAGCCAATGACCCCTGCGCCATAAATCAGCACATGACGGGGTTCGTGGTGCAGGCTCAGGATAGAGTCACTGTCGTAAACCCGGGGATGCGAAAAGTCGACATCAACAGGGCGATAAGGACGCGAACCGCAGGCAATAACAAACTTATCCGCAGTCAGCGTTTCCACCGTACCGTCGTGACATTCCAGGGCGATCGTGTGTTCATCAACAAAACGGGCATTTCCCTGCAAAATTTCGCAGTGGTTGCGCTCGTAAAATCCTTGCCGCATACGCGTTTGCTGATTAATAACGTTATCAGCGTGGTTGAGAATATCGGCGAAAGAAGAACGAAGGAGTCGGGAGTGGTCGCTGTACAGTGGGTTCTGATTGAATTCAATAATGCGGCTGACGGCGTGGCGGAGAGCTTTCGACGGGATGGTGCCCCAGTGGGTACAACCTCCGCCGACATTATGATAGCGCTCAATTACCGCGACGCGCGCTCCTTGCTTAACCAGACCCATTGCCGCGCCTTCGCCGCCGGGACCGGAACCTATTACTATTGCATCGTAATCGTAAGAATGTGACATGGTCAGGCTTACCTGTTCTTATACATAAAAGCAACAGAATAGTAACATCGTTGTTGAGATAACCCAATTATCGTTGTGCTTTTTTGCGAAGTCGAAGCACAAACTGCGCGTAAACAATCATTCACAAAGCCATGCCAACCGCCTAATCTCTGGTATAGTGCCAGCAAGGTATGTGGAAGGATTCAGACATCGTGATGGGCGTTAGAGCGCAACAAAAAGAGAAAACCCGGCGTTCGCTGGTAGAAGCCGCATTTAGTCAACTCAGCGCTGAGCGTAGTTTTGCCAGCCTCAGTTTACGCGAAGTCGCTCGTGAAGCGGGCATTGCGCCAACCTCGTTTTATCGCCATTTCCGCGATGTGGATGAACTCGGCCTGACGATGGTGGACGAGAGCGGTCTGATGCTGCGTCAGTTGATGCGCCAGGCGCGCCAGCGTATCGCGAAGGGCGGGAGTGTGATCCGCACCTCGGTCTCAACATTTATGGAGTTCATCGGCAACAATCCCAACGCCTTCCGTTTATTATTGCGCGAGCGTTCGGGGACATCCGCAGCGTTTCGTGCAGCGGTCGCTCGTGAAATTCAGCACTTCATCGCGGAACTTGCGGACTATCTGGAACTCGAAAACCATATGCCTCGTGCGTTTACTGAAGCACAAGCCGAAGCCATGGTAACCATTGTGTTCAGCGCCGGGGCAGAAGCACTGGATGTTGGCGCTGAGCAGCGCCGACAGCTGGAAGAGCGGCTGGTATTGCAACTACGCATGATCGCGAAAGGCGCATTTTATTGGTACCGCCGTGAACAAGAGAAGATGACGCACCACTCCGAGTAACGAGAAGGACAAGCAATGAAACAGTCAGGTCAAGATAAAGGTACGCTGCTGCTGGCGCTGGTTGCTGGCTTATCGATCAATGGTACATTTGCGGCGCTGTTTAGCTCCATTGTGCCATTCTCAGTATTCCCGATCATTTCGCTGGTACTGACGGTGTATTGTCTGCATCAACGCTATCAGAACCGCACCATGCCTGTGGGATTGCCGGGCCTGGCTGCCGCCTGCTTTATCCTCGGCGTTTTGCTGTACAGCACCGTGGTACGCGCTGAATATCCGGATATCGGCTCTAACTTCTTCCCGGCGGTACTGTCGGTGATTCTGGTGTTCTGGATCGGCTTTAAAGTCCGTAACCGTAAACAGGAAATTGCGGAGTAACAGTTGTAGCGGTAGGCCGGATAAGGCAAAGCCGCTATCCGGCAATCTGAACAGGTAGTGCTTATCCAGCCTACGTTCTGTCTTACTTCTTGGTTAACAGTACGCCGCACTCCATATGGTGCGTATACGGGAACTGATCGAATAGCGCCAGACGTGAAACATTGTGCGTCTGGCTTAACGTTTCCAGGTTTTTACACAGCGTCTCCGGATTGCAGGAGATGTACAGAATGCGCGGATACGCCTGCACCATTTTCTCCGTTTCGCTGTCCAGACCGCTGCGCGGTGGGTCAACGAAGATAGTTTCACACTGGTAACTCTTTAGATCGATTCCCTGCAAACGGTTGAACTCGCGAACGCCGTTCATCGCCTGAGTAAACTCTTCGGCCGCCATGCGGATTATTTGTACGTTTTCAATCTGGTTAGCCGCAATGTTGTACTGTGCAGCAGCAACGGACGGCTTGGCGATTTCCGTCGCCAGTACGCGGTTGAAGTTTTGTGCCAGGGCTAACGAGAAATTGCCATTGCCGCAATACAGCTCCAGCAGGTCGCCTTTTGAGCCCCTGGTGACATCAATCGCCCACTCCAGCATCTGAATATTCATGGCGGCGTTCGGCTGGGTGAAGCTGTTCTCAACCTGGCGATAGATAATCTCTTTACCCGCAACCGGCAAGCGTTCGTCAATGTAGTCCTGATCCAGCTCGATTTTGGTTTTGGTTGCCCGGCCAATCAGATGCACATTCAGGTTTTTCGCCCGTAGCGCATCCCGCAGCGCTTCAGCTTCCTGACGCCATTCATCATCCAGCTTTTTATGGTACAGCATCGATACCACCGCCTGACCGCTCAGGGTTGTGAGGTAATCAATCTGAAACAGTTTGTGACGCAGGACGTGGTTGTTGCGAACGCCTTCGATCATTGCCGTCATTAGCGTGTTGATAAGCTCACTGGCTGCCGGGAAGCTGTCGACACGGATACGGTTTTTGGTCTGGCTGTCGAACATGATGTGGTACAGATCATCACCGTCATGCCACAAACGGAATTCCGCGCGCATACGGTAGTGGCTGACCGGTGAGCGAAACACTTCCGGAGCCTGTGCATAAAATGGCGTCATTAAGCTCTGCAGACGCACCACTTTTTCAGCTAACTGTGCGTCGTACTGTTCTGTCGGAAGGTGTTCGGGGGTCATGATGCGTCCTGAAAAATAAAAGTACGCGGGGATTGTAGGGATTGCTCATCAGATGTCCAGTCATTGATGATTTCCGATATTGTGATACGCAGTCTGGACAGTGGGTTGTAACAAACTGTAGCATCCGTTTTCCGGTCCTGTGAGTTAAAAGGGAATCCAGTGTGAATCTGGAGCTGACGCGCAGCGGTAAGGAAGGTAGGGGATGAGCGCACCTGGTGCAGACACTGCGGCATGCCGTGGGAAGTCATCGTCTCTTTAAGTTGCCTCCAAGCCCGAAGACCTGCCGGCTAACGTCGCATCTGGCTTTCATCATCGCGTACTATCGGTGGGACCTGCGGCATCCTTCTTATATTGTGGATGCTTTACAATGATTAAAAAATCGTTGCTGTGCACGGCACTTTCCGTCACGGCATTTTCTGGTTGGGCACAGGATACTAGCCCAGATACTCTCGTCGTTACTGCCAACCGTTTTCAGCAGCCTGTTAATACTGTCCTTGCCCCCACTGATGTGGTGACGCGTGAAGATATTCAGCGCTGGCAGTCAAAAGATCTCAATGATGTCATGCGCCGATTGCCGGGCGTAGATATTTCGCAAAGCGGCGGTATGGGGAAAAGCTCCTCGCTGTATGTTCGCGGTACTGAGTCCCGGCATGTCCTGGTATTGATTGATGGCGTGCCGATGGCGCGTGCGGGCATCGGTAATGCGATTGATATTGGTCAGATTCCGGTATCGTTGGTGCAGCGTGTTGAATATATTCGCGGGCCGCGTTCAGCTGTGTACGGATCTGGTGCGATCGGTGGTGTGATGAACATCATTACGATGAGTAATGAAGAGAAATCACAGATCAACGCAGGTATGGGGACTGATGGTTATCAGACCTACGACGGCACGATAAATAAACGATTTGGTGACACGATGGTGACGGCGGCTGGCGCTTACCAGACGACCAAAGGTTTTAACATTCAACCTGATTCCCCTTACAGCGGCGACAGCGATCGCGATGGTTATCGCAACAAACTGTTCTGGGGCGGCTTGCAGCACAAGTTTAACGATAACTTCTCCGGTTTCTTCCGTGGTTACGGCTACACGGCGAATAGCGATTACGATCAGGGCTCTTATGGCTATGCTGGCGGTAATGACGAAGCTCAGAATTACACTCAGTCCTGGGATTCCGGCCTTCGTTACAGCTCAGGTATCTATTCCGCCCAACTGATTGCTAACTACCAGCATCTCAAAGATTACAACTATAGCAATCAACTCGGTCGTTATGCAGGGGATGCTACGCTGGATAATATGGAACAGCGCTATATTCAGTGGGGAAATAACGTTGAGGTTGGGCATGGAGCGATTAGCGGTGGTGTCGACTGGAAACAAGAAAAGCTGACTTCCAGTAGTACCACGAAATCGGACGCTTATAAACGTGATACGACCGGACTTTATCTAACTGGGCAACAACAAATTGATAGCGTCACGCTGGAAGCCTCAGGCCGTGAAGATCATGATGAACAATTCGGCTGGCATGGCACCTGGCAGACTGCTGCAGGCTGGGAGTTTGTTGATGGCTACCGTGCAACGCTCTCTTATGGCACAGGTTTCCTGGCTCCTTCACTTGGTCAGCAATACGGGGCTACGCGTTTTGCCTCTTCCTATGGGCCGGGTATTGCAGCCAACCCGAATTTGAAACCGGAAGAATCTAAACAGTGGGAAGCAGGGATTGATGGATTGACAGGGCCGCTTGATTGGCGTCTTTCTGCATATCATTATGAAATTCAAAACCTGATCGATTACAAGAATAACCAGTACGTCAACGTTAAGTCAGCCACGATTAAAGGGCTGGAATGGACTGGGAATGTTACGACTGGCCCGGTAGATCATCACCTGACGCTACAGTATGTTGACCCGCGGGATGATGATACGAATAAGGTACTCTATCGCCGAGCAAAACAGCAGGTTAAGTATGAGTTAACTGGGCAGGTTCAGGACTTGGGGTGGAACGTTGCTTATCAATATATAGGTGAACGTTACGATAATGATTACGACAATAATCGTGATGTTAAATTGGGCGGCGTCAGCTTGTGGGATATCGGAGTGTCATATCCAATCACCTCACAGCTGACAGTTCGTGGTAAAATCGCCAACCTGTTCGATAAAGATTACGAGACAGTTTATGGCTACGCAACTGCAGGACGGGAATACACCTTGTCTGGCAGCTACACCTTCTGATCCCCGTCCCACCGTGCTGGTGTTTGATTCCGGCGTCGGTGGGTTGTCGGTCTATGACGAGATCCGGCGTCTTCTGCCGGATCTCCACTATATCTACGCTTTTGACAACGTCGCCTTTCCTTATGGAGAGAAGAGCGAGGAGTTTATCGTCGAGCGTGTTGTTGAGATTGTGACTGCGGTCCAGCAGCGCTATCCCCTTTCTCTTGCGGTCATCGCGTGTAATACAGCAAGCACGGTGTCGCTCCCTGCGTTACGTGAGAAATTTGCTTTCCCGGTTGTGGGCGTGGTGCCTGCGATTAAACCGGCAGCGCGACTCACGGCGAACGGTGTTGTGGGGCTACTGGCTACACGTGCAACGGTGAAGCGCTCGTATACCCATGAGCTGATTGCGCGATTCGCTAACGAATGCCAAATTGCAATGTTGGGTTCTGCTGAGCTGGTGGAACTGGCGGAAGCGAAGCTGCACGGTGAAACAGTTTCTCTGGAAGAACTGCGGCGTATTCTGCGTCCATGGCTGCGGATGTCTGAACCACCTGACACAGTAGTGCTCGGTTGCACTCATTTCCCTCTATTACAGGAAGAACTTTTACAGGTCCTTCCCGAGGGGACGAGGCTGGTGGATTCTGGTGCCGCGATAGCGCGCCGCACGGCCTGGTTGTTAGAGCATGAAGCGCCAGATGCGAAATCAACCGATGAGAACGTTGCATTTTGTATGGCAATGACGACAGAAGCTGAACAATTATTGCCTGTGCTACAGCGCTATGGCTTTAAAACGCTCGAAAAACTGTCAGTTTAAGTGGTTTTGATGAAAAAATACGCACTCGGAAGATTATTTTAAATTTCCCCTTGTCAGCCTGAAATAACTCCCTATAATGCGCCTCCACTGAC
>NZ_JAOWHE010000009.1:0-218 GCF_030332765.1 Citrobacter sp. Cpo071
TCACTGAGGTGGCTGATTTCCGCCAGCCAGCCGCGTTCGTTGTACTGCCACTGTTCCGCCGGTTCGCCGTTCACCGTGCGATGCGTCAGGCGGTCAGATTCATCGTAATGCCACCGCGTGACCAGGCTTTCGTCCTCGCTGCGGACAAGCTGCCCGCCGGTGTTGTAGCCATAGCGCTGCGTACGGCCGTCAAAGCCGGTCTGCTGCGTCAGACGGTC
>NZ_JAOWHE010000010.1:0-257 GCF_030332765.1 Citrobacter sp. Cpo071
TAAATTGTCTGGACGCGGGTCTGCGCCGTCTGCGTGGTGGTCAGCCGGTCGCCGTCCCAGCCGTACCAGGTGGTGTACGGCCTGTGCGACAGTGCCGTCCGCGTGTCGCTCCAGTGCGCGGGTTCGCGTTTCCATACCCGCTTACCCACGCGGCGGCCCTGCGGGTCGTAAATATACCGCCCCTCCGCCTGCGTTTCACCGTGCTGCGTGCGTACATAGTGGACCAGCCGGTGGCGGCTGTCGTATTCGTAGCGGTG
>NZ_JAOWHE010000011.1:0-225 GCF_030332765.1 Citrobacter sp. Cpo071
AGTGACGTTACCGGAAGCGATACTGTACCGGTATTCGGTTTTCCGGCCTGCCGCATCGGTCTGTGCGGTGAGCCAGCCCAGGGGATTGTACTCCCGGTGAAGCACGCTGCCGTCAGCCTGCTCCTGTCTGACCACCCGTTTCAGGCCGCCTTCACCGGCGGTGTGCAGCACTTCCCGGCGGTGCAGGCTGTCGGTGATGGTGACGGCGTTTTTCCCGTATTCATA
>NZ_JAOWHE010000012.1:0-281 GCF_030332765.1 Citrobacter sp. Cpo071
CACACTACCATCGGCGCTACGGCGTTTCACTTCTGAGTTCGGCATGGGGTCAGGTGGGACCACCGCGCTACAGCCGCCAGACAAATTCTTTTCTAAGTGCCGAACTTTAACCGAAAAACTGGTGCTGATACCCAGAGTCGAACTGGGGACCTCACCCTTACCAAGGGTGCGCTCTACCAACTGAGCCATATCAGCACACTAAATTTGATGCCTGGCAGTTCCCTACTCTCGCATGGGGAGACCCCACACTACCATCGGCGCTACGGCGTTTCACTTCTGAG
>NZ_JAOWHE010000013.1:0-322 GCF_030332765.1 Citrobacter sp. Cpo071
TGCCGAACTCAGAAGTGAAACGCCGTAGCGCCGATGGTAGTGTGGGGTCTCCCCATGCGAGAGTAGGGAACTGCCAGGCACCAAATTAGAAGTATGGCACTGACTTTCGAGGCAGTTCACTACTCGATAGAGAGTAGGACAAAACCGAAAGCTTTTGAACGTTGCGAAGCAACGGCCCGAAGGGTGAATCACAAAGTGATTCATAAACTGCCAGGCATCAAATTGCAGTAAACCGGGATGAAAATCCGGGTGGTGACAAAGAAATTCGGTGGAGCGGTAGTTCAGTTGGTTAGAATACCTGCCTGTCACGCAGGGGGTCGCG
>NZ_JAOWHE010000014.1:0-258 GCF_030332765.1 Citrobacter sp. Cpo071
CACGCCGGTGAGCCTGCCGGTCTGGCTGTAGTCGTATTCCCGGGTCTGGCGCGGGGTGCTGATGCGGGTCAGATGCCCGGCCCCGTCATACCCGTAGTCGCGGTTCAGAAGCGGGCTGTTCAGGTGCCGGCTCAGCAGCAGTCCGGCCGCGCTGTAGCCGGTGGTGACCGTATATTCGCCGAAGCTGCGCAGCGTCTCCCGGTGCAGGCGGTCGCGGGTGAGGTCGATAAGCGGGGTGTCGCCGAGCTTCATTCCTGC
>NZ_JAOWHE010000015.1:0-211 GCF_030332765.1 Citrobacter sp. Cpo071
GGCGCGGGGTGCTGATGCGGGTCAGATGCCCGGTCCCGTCATACCCGTAGTCGCGGTTCAGAAGCGGACTGTTCAGGTGCCGGCTCAGCAGCTGTCCGGCCGCGTTGTACGCACTGGCTCGTTCATATGTCCCGAAGCTGCGCAGCGTCTCCCGGTGCAGGCGGTCGCGGGTGAGGTCGATAAGCGGGGTGTCGCCGAGCTTCATTCCTGC
>NZ_JAOWHE010000016.1:0-265 GCF_030332765.1 Citrobacter sp. Cpo071
GCTTGTAGCTCAGGTGGTTAGAGCGCACCCCTGATAAGGGTGAGGTCGGTGGTTCAAGTCCACTCAGGCCTACCAAATTCTTTCTGATACCGCGTTGTGAAACGACTCGCATACTTCAGTATGCTTCGCCGTTCCACGCCTTGTCTCAGCAAGAATTAAGGTGAATGAGATAACTACGATGGGGCTATAGCTCAGCTGGGAGAGCGCCTGCCTTGCACGCAGGAGGTCTGCGGTTCGATCCCGCATAGCTCCACCATCCTTACTG
>NZ_JAOWHE010000017.1:0-336 GCF_030332765.1 Citrobacter sp. Cpo071
GGAAGGTGCGGTGAAGAAAGATATCCCGACCTTATTTACCGACTCGACTGAAGCCGAAGCCATCAAGTTGTTCGCTAACACCTATCTGGCGTTACGTGTGGCCTACTTTAACGAACTGGATAGCTATGCCGAAAGCCTTGGTCTGAACTCACGGCAGATTATTGAAGGCGTGTGCCTGGATCCCCGTATCGGTAATCACTACAATAACCCGTCATTCGGTTACGGTGGCTATTGCTTGCCAAAAGATACTAAGCAGCTGTTGGCGAATTATGCATCTGTGCCGAATAACATTATTGGCGCAATCGTTGATGCTAACCGTACGCGTAAGGACTTCAT
>NZ_JAOWHE010000018.1:0-249 GCF_030332765.1 Citrobacter sp. Cpo071
TAGTGGAAGCGTCTGGAAAGTCGCACGATACAGGGTGAAAGTCCCGTACACAAAAGTGCATGTGTTGTGAACTCGAAGAGTAGGGCGGGACACGTGGTATCCTGTCTGAATATGGGGGGACCATCCTCCAAGGCTAAATACTCCTGACTGACCGATAGTGAACCAGTACCGTGAGGGAAAGGCGAAAAGAACCCCGGCGAGGGGAGTGAAAAAGAACCTGAAACCGTGTACGTACAAGCAGTGGGAGCA
>NZ_JAOWHE010000001.1:0-317 GCF_030332765.1 Citrobacter sp. Cpo071
TTGCCCCATTCGTCATACTCCGCGCGCCAGCTGATGGCGCCGTCCTGGCGTATCAGCGCCAGCGGCAGGCCCCGGTGGTCACAATGGTACAGGTGGATTTTTCTCTGCGGTATATATTCCGGCTCCATCTGGTTTTGTATCTGCTCCGGCGTCAGTCCGCACTGCGTCAGCCACGTCCGGCTGGCTTCGCTCAGTTCCCCGCGCTGTAGCTCCGTTTCCACATTATTCACCTGCGCCACCAGTTCCGGCGGGAAAGTGACGTTCGCCTCCTGCTGAAATTTCTCCGCCAGCGTGCGGCGTACCGCTTTCGCCAGTTC
>NZ_JAOWHE010000019.1:0-408 GCF_030332765.1 Citrobacter sp. Cpo071
CGGCGGTGCAGGCTGTCGGTGATGGTGACGGCGTTTTTCCCGTATTCATAGCGGTAGCTTAAGCCTGCCGGATTATGCTGATCCACCACACGGCCCGCTGCATCGTAGCGGTAGGTGGTCTGCGGGCGTCCGGGGTACTGGTGTGCCACCATCCTGCCCGGGGTGTCCGCGGCATAGTCAAAGCGGCGCACCTGCACTCCGCCCCGGTCATACACCGCCGCCAGCTCCCCGCGCGGGGAATAGTCATAGCGCACCAGCGGGGATGCCGGCAGGTTGTCCGGGTATTCCGGGTCGTGCGTCAGCCAGACGGCACCGAGGCGGACCCCGTCATCCTGGCCGTAGCGGGTGACGGGCAGTGTGTTCATCTGCTTCAGCACCAGCCGGAAGCGACGGCCTGCGCCATCGGTC
>NZ_JAOWHE010000020.1:0-336 GCF_030332765.1 Citrobacter sp. Cpo071
TAAAAAATTTTGTGGGCTGTTCATTTACCCTGGACAGTCAGTGCGGCAGGTTGTGGCTGTCTATGCCCCCGGCGACAGGGACTCATACGGGTGTGTGGCACCCGGCAGGCAATGAGCAGGGGCCCGCTGCAACGACGAAGAGCGCGTGCGCGAAACGGCGTTGCGCCTTACATTCCGGCGGCCTTTTGCCGGGATGCCGGGAGCGCAGGCCACGGCGCGACAGAGGCGGCGCGACCGGAACGGTCGCTGCAAGCCGGGGGTTTTCACGCATCGGACCGTAGCGACAGCCCGAAACCGCGCCAGCGGGTTCGGCGGAGACTGGCGGGTGCGCCAGCA
>NZ_JAOWHE010000021.1:0-201 GCF_030332765.1 Citrobacter sp. Cpo071
TCACTTCTGAGTTCGGCATGGGGTCAGGTGGGACCACCGCGCTACAGCCGCCAGGCAAATTCTGTTTATCAACACACCTCATGGGCATGTCGATGTAATCTGTAATCAAGCTGAATTTCGATGTCTCTTCGCCAAAACATCTTCGGCGTTGTAAGGTTAAGCCTCACGGTTCATTAGTATCGGTTAGCTCAATGTATCGCT
>NZ_JAOWHE010000022.1:0-817 GCF_030332765.1 Citrobacter sp. Cpo071
CGGGAAGCTTTCCCGAAACAAATCTCCCTCGGTGGGAAAAACGTGGCGTGGGCGCAGTCTGAAATCACCGCATGGATGGCGGATCGCATTGCCGAGCGCAACCGGGGCTATGACGCATGATGACAACCACTCAGCAAACAGCCCCTTTTTCTGGCTTGCTTCTTTTCGCCGTTTCCAGGTATAGTTTTCCCGCTGCCGCAAAATCGGCAGCCGGGATTTGCAGCCCGTGTAACTCAATGGCGACACCGGACGCGCCATGCGTCTTTTTTTACGTCGTAGCTCAGGCACACCCATTTTTCGGGCTGTGGTGTTTACACCGTGGCTCCTGTCAGATAATGGTGACCCGGGCGGGGCAGCCTTCGGGCTGGCCGGTATCCATTGAGGCCGGTACTGCAAACCCCGTCCGGGCCACCACCCATGAGATTTGCAGCTCCGGTGGTGGCGATAACCGTTACTCAATGGAGGTTGCCCTTATGGCTACGACCCTCACCCCGTCACACCCGCAGTTTGTCTTTGTGTTTGCCGCCGTTCGTCGCGCAGACCGTAAACCCCGTATTTGTATGCTTCGCACCGTTGCCGGTGATGAGCACGCCGCACGCCTTTCTCTTGTTCGCGATTACGTTCTCTCGTTCGCTGGCCGTCTGCCGGTTGCGGAGGTGCGCGCATGAGACACACCACCATTACCGCCCGTGACCTCGAATGTCTGGAGCATATGCGCAATGTCGGCCAGCTCGTCAGCGACCTGATGCAGGTGCAGGACTGCGCCACCGTTCGTCGTGACCCTGCGCAGCAGTTACAGCTCACCTCCGTGATTTAC
>NZ_JAOWHE010000023.1:0-1962 GCF_030332765.1 Citrobacter sp. Cpo071
TTCATTTGGAAGAAACAGTAAAACTGGCGGCAAATGCGTTTCAGGTTAAAGAGTCAGCTTTAACCATTGACCTGAATACGCTTTACGATTTTTCCAGAGCGGGAGTGTATTTTCAGTCTCTTGATGAGAATGCCACGTCCGAGCATCATTACCCCATCAAAGAAGCCGGTACGCTGTTAGTCACCCCCAGCGCCTACGGTTGCCAGCAGGAGTACACCGCTTTCGGCTCTGGACGAAAATTTGTAAGGGGGCTTGAAACGACAGGGGGACCGTGGAAGCCCTGGACTGAGTTTTATGGAACAAACCATAAACCAACTCCTGCAGACATTGGCGCACTTGCGTCGAATGCTGTCGCGGTGGCTGCAGCAAAGCTTTCTGTTGCACGGTTAATTAATGGCGTTTCTTTTGATGGCAGTAAAGATATCAATCTTCCTTTACTCGGACACGGTCAGTCATGGGTTGATGTGACGTCACAGCGTTCAGTAGGTGTCACTTATACAAACACCACCGGAAAACCGATACAGCTTTTGCTGGACTTTGTCCGACCAACAACATCATGGGTTTTAAATATTGTGGTAGATGGATTAACGCCATCGGGTGCCGGTGGATATTGCCCGGTTATTCCTCCGGGTTCCACTTACAGAGTTAACGTATCTGGCATTACAACGTTCACGTGGAGGGAATTACGATGAAATATTATATTGATGACGAAAATAATATTTACGCGTATGAAGATGAGTGTGATGAAGAGTTCATTGCCGAAGGATTAACGCTAATAACAGAAAATGAAGCAAATGAAATATTGAATCCGCCTCCTACCAAAGAGGAATTAATTGCCGCAGCCGAATACGAGCGTCAGCAACTACTGACCCATGCAGACGCTGTTATGCTCGACTGGCGTACGGAATTGATGCTGGGTGAAATCAGCGACGCCAACAAAGCTAAGCTGTCAGCGTGGCTGGATTATAAAAATGAGGTTAAGGCGTGGGAGGTCAAAACCGATCCCGAGAATGTTAACTGGCCTGTTCCCCCGGAGGCGTAGGCCATACGGGGGTTGCCGTATCAACGCGCATCAAATTCAACCTATAGTCCTGCCAGATTATCAAGTCGGCGGCTTCTTCAGCCGTCGCTTTGCCTCTGTCAACGGCGTACTGTCGCCAAGCTATTTCACTATCAGCCTCTGAACGGAGTCGTGCTTTTTTAGCTTCAGCGGCAGCAATTTGCTCCTCAACTGTTGGAGCTAAAAGGGCCATTGCTTCCGGTTCCGATATTTTAATTAACCCTTTCAGAATAAATTCCTCATCACAGTCATCTTCATATGCAAACACTGCATTGCTTTTATTTTTGAAATATTGCATTACCGTAACTCCGCCCATGAAGAAAATGCGCCCGAAAATATGTATTGCGCACCAGGTGGCACAATGGCAAATAATGTTGAATCTGAATCTGCCCCTCGCGCAAACGCCGTTAATACACCTCCGACATACAATCCACGCTGACCATCAGCCGTTTCAGGAATAGATACGCAGATCGGTCTGGTTGTGGTGTTGGTGTAAGTCACCCCGGCAGTTCGTGAAGCGGTAACATCCACCCAGTTCTGTCCCGTTCCCAGTGCATTAGAGGCATCTAACTTACTGTCAAACAGAGATTCAAGCCCGGTCCCGTTCAGAGTTGTATCAGACGGGAGAGCTACTGAACCTGAAAATGTTTGCTTCTGAGTAAATGTATTTTTAGCATCCGTTTTCGCGGCGCTGGTTAATCCAAGATACAAAAGTAATCCGTCAACATCCTTTCCTGATAACGCCGTTAATGTGTCGTCTTTGTCTTGTTTATAATCAAACCAAGCCTGTAAACCAATCCCTTTGTAAGCAGTATTGGCCGGAAGTGATACACCTCCCGTGAATTTCTGGTCGCCAGTAAATGTGTTGTTTTCGCTTGTTTTTGCTAAATCTTCCAAACCAA
>NZ_JAOWHE010000024.1:0-324 GCF_030332765.1 Citrobacter sp. Cpo071
CATCCGTAGCTCAGCTGGATAGAGTACTCGGCTACGAACCGAGCGGTCGGAGGTTCGAATCCTCCCGGATGCACCATATTCTCCGAGACAACAGCAAAACTGTTGTTTCATGGTCTGCGAGATAATTGCGAGCACCAGGGAGGATAACGTTGCTTCAGCAACGGCCCGCAGGGCGAGGCGCAACCGAGTAATCCTCCCGGATGCACCATATTCTTCGCAGTATCAGTAGTAATCAGCAATTCCCGATGCATCCGTAGCTCAGCTGGATAGAGTACTCGGCTACGAACCGAGCGGTCGGAGGTTCGAATCCTCCCGGATGCACCA
>NZ_JAOWHE010000025.1:0-32498 GCF_030332765.1 Citrobacter sp. Cpo071
AACGTTTAAGAAAATGCGAATTTGCGCCCTGACTGGCATCATCCCGGCTTTTGCATGAGGGAAAGTCGATGCAGATTGGCTATGTGCGCGTATCAACAAATGACCAAAACACTGCATTACAGCGTGACGCGCTGGAGCGCTCAGGATGTAAGCTGATATTTGAAGATAAAATAAGCGGCAAAACGTCAGATAGACCGGGGCTGAAGAAATTATTAAAAAGCCTGTCTCCAGGGGACACGCTTGTTGTTTGGAAGCTGGATCGGCTTGGACGAAGTATGCGGCACCTGGTTGTACTTGTGGAGGAGTTGCGCCAGCGATCGGTAAATTTCCAAAGCCTGACGGATAGTATTGATACATCAACTCCTATGGGGCGCTTTTTCTTTCATGTTATGGGGGCGCTAGCTGAAATGGAGCGTGAATTGATTGTTGAGAGGACGCGAGCGGGCCTGAAGACTGCCAGAGAGCAGGGGAGGATTGGCGGGCGTCGCCCAAAGCTATCTGATGATCAGTGGGCGCAAGCGGGGCGGTTGATTGCTGCCGGTGAGACTCGCCAGCGGGTTGCCTTGCTTTTTGATGTCGGGATATCGACGTTATACAAAAAATTCCCCGCCACGGTGAGGGTTGAGGCGGGGAAATGAAAGCCAGTAATGCAGTTGTTTAGAACAGGCTTGATGCGGCAGCGCTGATATTATTCAGCGCTGAGTTGGCTGTGTTTTGTAGGTTGCCGAGTAGGTCACTCACTGATGAAGACTGGAGGCTTTCGCGCAGGTCTTCATCTTGCCTTTGAAACGTGATCGTAAACTCTATTTTCTTCGGCTCCCCATACTGGTCAAATTCAGTATCGGTGGTCTGAAGCTGTGTTATCGAATACATGCCATATATCCGCCCGGTGCCGCTGATAAGAGGCCAGGGGCGTCCGGTGTATGCCTGTGTATCGAGCACAGTTAGACTCACCTTACCGCCGGTCACTGATGGGTACAAAACGCCGGATAGTGTGATTTGATCGTCACCCGCGCCAATGTATTGCCACTTTGCCGATCGGTTTATGCGTTCGTTCTTCACATGCCGCCAGGTCTTTGACTGCTGCAACTGTTGGTGGGGAACGGTTTTTAACTCAAAGACGAACATTCCGTAAACCATCATCATTGTTTTGCTCTCCTAATCTTTGTCTCTGAAACTGCTACCAGAGCGGGAACGTTTGTTTAGTTCCGCCCCAACTGCATCAGCCACCATCCGTGCAATGTCGCGGGCGTCGTTGCTGAGATTGCCGTGCATATGAATGTGAATATGCATTTCATCAGGCGCGGTGTTTTGCGCCGGTTTGCTGGCTTGTTTACTGGATTGCCCGCCAATAGCCTGTACTTCAGCCGCCGGTTTAATCGGTGCTGATGCCGCTGCGATAACCGGGCGCGCGCTAAGTTGGGCCAGGTTAGCGCCTGGGGCGGATTGCGCTTCCTGCCATGCGCCGTGGACGGCTAATGCGCGGGGCAGATTTTTAAACACAATATCGCCGGGGCCGATCCGCTTTTTGGTTTCATCCAGCATCCCGCCGGTGTTGTCGGCAATTTTCTGTAACCGCCGTTGCGTTCCTGTATCAGCGGCAATTACTGGTGATGGTGGGGTGGAGGCGGCTGGTTTATCGTCACTTTTTGGTGACCAGTTCCATTCCTTTTTCACCATCTTTTTCTGTTTGTCGTCCCATTCCCACGCTACCGGCTCTTTTGTCAGTGCCTGAGCTTTTGCGTGTGCCGCGTCGATGCCGTCAGGGATGATGTCCAGCTTTTTCAGTATCCAGATGATCATGTTAGCCAGCCCGGTCAGAGGCAGCATTAGTCCCTGAATTGCCAGGCCAAGCACTTTGCCGAACGTCTCCCCAGCGCTTGCGCATTTATCAAGCGTCTCTTTGCTGGTTGTCATTGGTGAAAGCAGGTTGCTGAACCACTGCCACAACTGAGAAACGGCATTTGAGATCACATCAAAGACGGGGGCCAGTCCGGCGAAGGCATCACGGAACGGCGTATGCGCCTGCATTACACCGGCAAAGAAGCCCGCAAAGAAGGCTTTGATCGGCTCCCAGAATCGCCAGATAAGCAACCCTGTGGCAATGAAGGCCGCGCCAATCAGCCCGATCGGGCTTAACAGCAATGACAGTGCACCGCCGAGCACTGAGAGGGCCGAGCTAGCGATCCCCATGATTGCAGGTATACCGGTCAGGCGGAGCAGGAGACTAGAAAGCCCTTTTACAATTCCTCCCAGGGCGGCACCTGGCGAGATAAACGCGGCGGCAAGCAGCCCGCGCAATGGGGCAAGCGCGCCAGCCAGTTTTCCGGCGTTGCCGGTCATGCTACTGAAGACAATGCCCCAGCCACGGACGCCGCCAAGCGGCCCGGATATAACGCCAGACAGGCGGCTGAAAAGTGTCACCGCGCCACCCAGCCCGCTCCCGCTGGTTAGCAGGGCAAAGCCGAGTTGAAGTTTTGCCAGTGGCCCCAGAAGTAAGCCAATAGCCAGGGATGTTGCGCCAATCCCGGCGGTAAGGGCCAGCGCACTCCCGCCAACAGCCAGAAGGGTTTTTGATAGCTGCGGATTCTTATTTGCCCATTCAGTCATCACGCCGATCGTGCCGGTCAGTGCCTGGGTGAGTTTCCGAAGTGCGCCGTCCGCCAGTTCTTCAATCTGGATACGGAATGCTTCCCAGGCGCTATCGAGTTCTTTTAGATCTCCGCCCAGGTTGTCCGCCATTTTTTTTGCGACGGTAGCGGATTCACCGGCAGCGCCCTGAAGTTCTTTTGTGAGCTTTTGTAGCTCTCCCGAACCTGCCGCCTGTACCAGTGTCTGAAGGCCCACAAAGGCCTCTTCACCGGCGATGTTTTTGAAGAAAGATACCTGATCAACCTGCCCGTATTTCTTCGTGGCTTTGAAAAGGTCTAACAGTACCGTTTCCATCGGGCGCATTTTCCCGTTGGCGTCGGCAACCGACACGCCTAGCTCTTTCAGAGCATCAGCTGCGGCTTTTGGTGGTGAAGCAAGGCGGGATAGGCTGGAACGTAATGCTGTACCCGCGTCACTGCCGCGCAGACCGTTATTGGCAAGCATACCCGCCATCGCTGAGGCCTGTTCAAGGCTAATCCCCAGATTAGCCGCCACTGGCCCCGCGTATTTCATTGTGTCGCCCAGGGCGCGCAGGTCGGTATTGGTACGGGTAAAAGCGGCGGTTAACGTATCGCCAACCCTGTCCATCTGATCTGATGACAGCTTGAATTGGGTCAGGATGTTTGAACCGATATCAGCGGATTCACCCAGATCCATGCCACCGGCTAGCGCCATATTCAGAACGCCAGGCAACGCGGCCTGAATTGACTGTGGTGTAAAGCCAGCCATTGCTAAGAAGGCTTGCCCGCTGGCGGCGTCTCGCGTGGTAAATGCGGTTTCAGCGCCAAGTTTTTTGGCCTGGGCGCGGAGGGCGGCAAATTGTTCATCGCCTTTGTCCAGGCGAGTCAGTGCGCCTACGCGCGACATTTCCTCATCAAAACCAACAGCAGGGGCCAGGAAGCGCCCGGCGGCGTAACCCGCCCCCGCGCTTGCGCCAACTGCCATTGCGCCGCCGGTGCGTAATTTGCCCGCTGTGGTGCTCAGTCGGTCGTAACGGGCGCGCGCATTGGTCACGGCGGCAAGTTGTCGCCGTTCTCTCTCAAGCGCCTGGTTGTATTGCTCAGTGCGTCTGATGGCGCTTTGAATTGTGCGATCACCGCCAGCCAGCGAGACGCCGTGCGCGCGCAGTGCCTGGGACGCTTGCTGGAGTTTTGCGGTTTCCTGTGACCGGCTGGCATTCAGGCGATCAAGTTTTGCCGCCAGCGCTGTCATGCGCTCGCGCTGCGCGTCGGTCAGAACGGTGCCGGTCTTCTGGGCTTTATTCAGGCCATCAAAAGCGCGCTGTGTTGTGGTGAGTTGCTGGGCTGTCTTTTTAACGCGCTCATTCAGGCGGTTGAATGCCTGGGATTGCGTTTCCAGATCCTTGATAGAGGACTGTGTCTTTTTGAGGGATTCTGATAAGCCGCCCACTGAGTTACGGGCGGCATTTACCGGGCGGGTTAACTTATCAATCGCACTGAAGGCGACACGGATATTAAGGTCTTTCATCTTCACTGTTTCCGCTTCGGATAGCCGCCCGTTCACGCCAGGCTATCACCTCACTCAGGGACATAGTGAAAACCTCTGAGGGCGGCCAGTTGAAAATAACTGCAATGTCAGCAACCAGATCATCGATCAGGTCAAAGTGGGGTGCGATTACTCGCTCTCCGTCTCCGTCTCGCTCTTCGTGCCAGGCTCCTTCGGTGCCAAAAAAGGCGTTAGCACCTCACAAAGTTCAACAAAGTCAGATGTTTCCATTTCGCTGATTTCTTTGAGCTTCAGGCGTGGGGAGGTGCAGCGGGTTAACAGGGTGCTGATGCTGTCCACGTCCATATTCATGACGTTCACCAGGCGAAGGCCGCGCAGGGTGCCAGCCTGTTTTACTTCGTCAGTAATCGTGACGGTTTTGATATCTTCGTCGCCACGGGAAATCCAGCGGGTCAGTGTTACGGTGTTTTCTTTGGTCATTGTTTTAATCTCCGAGCGGCATCATCACGACGCCGCACCTGTAGTGGTTGTTTGTTACCCCATGCCCAGCGCAGACATCACGCGGGAAGGGTAAATATTTTCGCCGTTGCGTTTGTAGACGAAGTTAAGCAAGTCGATTTCCCATAGGGGTTTATCGTCAATTGACAGCTTGTAGTACGTGTTTTTAATGGCGTAGGTCACGGATGTGTCTTCACCCTGTTTGCTTTCGCCGCCGTCGATTTCAGTGAACTTGCCGCGCATTTCCACATCAACGATCTGGCTCTCGCCAGACGTGTAATACTCCCCGGTAAAGCGGATTAGCGTACCGTCCAGATCGCCGCCGTACTCCAGAAGTAGAGCCTGAACCAGACCGCCAACAACCATCGTTGCATCAAGTGCGCCGCTATCCAGTCCGAGATCGACGGCAACGGAACCAATCATGCCGCCGCCCTGGTAGTCTTCCGTTTTCCGGGTCAGTTTTGGCAGCGTCACAGATGTCACTTTGCCGATATTGTTTACGCTGTTCACGAAGCAGGTGAACAGCCGCAATTTTGCTGGAATCGCCATTTAGTTACTCCCCAGAGACGAAAACGCGCCTTCAAAATATTCATCGGTGAACGTCTGGATCAGCGTTAAATCTTCCATCGGCGGTACTGGCGTATACTTGTAACGGATCGCCACTTTTCCCTGAATCAGGTTTGCGGTCGGGTTGTCCACAATGTCAAACCACGCCTCCGCGCCAAGCAGCTTGCCAGCGGTCACAAGTGCGCTGAGTTTCTTGTTAATTGCACTCACCACGTCTTTCACGTTGGTTGGGGTAAGTGGCCCGTCAACGGTTTCAAACTGTGCCTCTGCGATGGTGTCCGCCAGGATTTGCGCCGTACGGGTGTACACCTCAAAAGTAAATTCATTGGTGTCAGTGGTGCGGTTGCCCCAGAAGCGGAAGCCGTTACGCTTGATGATGGTGGTGATTTCATCGTTGTTCAGCGTCTGGGCGTCGCTGTCTTCAGCCTGGAGCGCCCAGAAAACGTCCTTCGACATGCCAAGCACGTTACTGACGGCGATGTTAGACAGAGAACGATGCCAGCCGTATTGGTTGTCAATAAACGCGCGCAGCCCTACCGCATAGGCTGGGGCGGGAAACTCTTCATTTGCCCCGGACACCTGGTTATAGGCAATGTAGTTAGGCCAGATCAGCATGAGTTCACGTGATGCGAAGGTTTCACGATATTGCCGGGCCTCTGCCAGTGTGTTGCAGCCGTTACAGCCAGCATAAACAAAGGCGCGAAGCTGTTTGGCGATCACGCAAAGCTGTGATGTTACTTCTTCGGTATCGTATTCCGGCACCGCCAGGACGCGCGGGCGATATCCCGTTTTTTGTTCGGCGGTCAGTAGCGCATACATGCCGGTGTAGTTACCGTCAGCATCAGAGCCACCAATAATCAACTGCGACTGTGTTTCCGCCGTTTTCCCTTCCTCCGGCGGTTTAGCCGTGGCAACACGAACAACAATGATTTTCGCGCTTGCCTGGTCTGAAATAGCTTTCAGTGTTTTGTACAACGTCCCTGTTTTCCCTGCCTTGCTGAGCATCGACTGAGGCCGCGTGATAAGCGTTGGGATGTTAAGTGGGAAAGCGTCTTCGTCTGCGTCATCAGCGACGACAATCACGCCAATGACGCTGGAGTCAATGTCGTTAATTACCCTCGTGATGTCGGTTTCTTCTTTGGTGCGAGCACCGTGAAAACGTGTCTCAGACATGTTTGTCACCATTACGTTTTGTTGAGTTCGCCACCATGATTGCTGATTGACGTAACGGCTTCACGCCTTTCTGGTTGTGCTATCTCTCTGACAACTAAAACGAATTCTCCCACGCGCGCCCGCGTGGAATTATTCAGCAAAACGGGAGGGTATATGAGTGTTTCAGTGATCAGCAGTATGATTTCGGGCGCGGCTGGCGGTGTCGATGACATCCTGACGGAGGCGTTAAAAATACCAGCATTCAGCGTCCGGCAAGGCGGGAAGGTGTTAACAGAATTATCAGATCGCGTGATATCCATCAGCCTGACGGACAACCGGGGTTTTGACGCCGATCAGCTGACATTAGAGCTGGATGACACTGATGGAAGCGTTGCTCTTCCGCCGCGTGGCGCTGAGTTGTCTTTCTGGCTGGGGTGGATGGGTGAAGCGCTGGTTTATAAGGGCATCTACACGGTTGATGAAGTGGCGCACGACGGGCCGCCCGACCGTATCACCGTGACCGCCAGAAGTGCAGATTTCAGAGAGGAGTTTAACGTAAAGCGTGAAGTCTCCTGGCATGATGTGACTGTGGAGCGGGTTGTGTCTGCTATCGCAAAACGGTATGACCTGACGCCGCAAATCAGCGATCTGTTGATGGATGTGGAAATTGACCATGCCGATCAGACTCAGGAAAGCGATATGTCATTTCTGACCAGAATGGCGGAAATGTTAGGGGCCATCGCCACGGTAAAAAATGGAAGTCTGCTGTTTATCGTGCCGGGTGGTGGTTTCACTGCATCAGGGAAGGCTATTCCGTCGATTGCCATCACGCGCAGCAGTGGAGACCGGCACCGCTTCCGGGTTGCTGATCGTGACGCTTATACCGGCGTCCGCGCGTACTGGCTTGATCTGAACTACGGGAAAAAGAAAAAGGTTAGCGTTCATCGCCGTGCCACAACGAAAAAAAAGGATAAGAGCAGCAGCAGGGAAGGTGACTACATTGAAGGCGCTGAAGGTAACGTTTTTATTATGCGTAAAACCTTCCAGAATGAAGAAGCCGCCAGGCGCGCAGCGGCGGCAAAGTGGCAGCAGTTACAGCGCGGCGCGGCGGAGTTTTCGATCACCCTGGCGCGCGGGCGTGCGGAGTTGTACCCGGAAATGCATTCGACGGTGACCGGTTTTAAGGCAGATATTGACGCCCAGGACTGGATAATCAGCAAGGTACAGCATGACGTTGATAGCAACGGATTTACTACACAGCTTAACTTTGAAGCAAAAATATCTGACTGGATCGCAGAAACTGAATAGAATGGCGATGAGTTCAACTCCCCAGGGGAGTCACCATTATGTTCAGATGCCCACATTGCGGCGCTACGGCCCGCACACGTACCAGTAAGCCACTAAACGAAGAGCAAACCATATACAGGCAGTATCACCAGTGCCAGAACATGGAATGCGGATTGTCATTCACCACGCTTAACAGCGTTGAAAAGATAGTCACTAAACGTGAGCGCCGCGAAGAGTTATCCCCTGATTTTATCCCTGCCGGTGTTTTTCCTGCCTCGCATTACGGACGCGATCAGCTAAATTTAGCAATATAATGAAGGCCCCGCAGACGCGGGGCTTTTTTTCGATGTGGACGATGTGTGGACATCATATGAAACAAATCCTTTTGTTTCATGAGGTTATGGCGATAAATAAATCACCATCCCTGTCTTCCCCCACATGATGTGGGGGTTTTTTTTGCCCAAAATTTGTCCCTCGGTTATTGCCTGACTGTTTTACTTCATCCGTTATACTAGCGGCATATCCTGGCAGGAGTGTTTATGAATCAAACCTATGGGCGGCTAGTGAGCCGGGCGGCAATCGCGGCAACCGTGATGGCATCGCTGTTACTTTTGATCAAAATTTTCGCGTGGTGGTACACCGGATCGGTCAGTATTCTGGCTGCACTGGTGGATTCTCTGGTGGACATCGCGGCGTCGTTAACCAACCTGTTGGTGGTGCGCTATTCGCTGCAGCCCGCCGATGATGAGCATACGTTCGGACACGGAAAAGCGGAATCGCTGGCGGCGCTGGCGCAAAGCATGTTTATTTCTGGTTCGGCGCTGTTTTTATTCCTGACCGGGATTCAGCATCTCATCCAACCCACACCGATGAAAGATCCGGGCGTTGGGGTGGTTGTCACCATCATTGCGTTAGTGTGTACAATCATTCTGGTCTCGTTTCAGCGCTGGGTAGTGAAGCGTACGCAAAGTCAGGCCGTTCGGGCAGATATGCTTCATTATCAGTCTGATGTTATGATGAACGGTGCGATTCTCATTGCGCTCGGGCTGGCATGGTATGGCTGGCATCGTGCAGATGCCTTGTTTGCGCTCGGGATTGGCATCTATATTTTATATAGCGCATTACGCATGGGGTATGAGGCAGTGCAATCTTTGCTGGATCGCGCTTTACCCGATGAGGAACGTCAGGAAATTATTGATATAGTGACGTCATGGCCTGGAGTCAGCGGCGCTCACGATCTTCGCACGCGGCAGTCAGGGCCGACCCGCTTTATTCAGATTCATTTGGAAATGGAAGATAATCTGCCGCTCGTTCAGGCGCATTTAGTGGCTGAACAGGTTGAGCAGGCAATTTTACGGCGTTTTCCGGGATCGGATGTCATCATTCATCAGGATCCCTGTTCAGTCGTACCCAAGGAAGGCAAGATGTTTGAGCTTTCATAATTCGTTGTAAAAAAAGTGAACCGGGCCAGCATTTTGTGTATAAATTACCACCATTTGGCCTGACCTGAATCAATTCAGCAGGAAGTGATTGTTATACTATCTGCATATTCGTTGGATCGTTTCGATATGCGGAATCGACTTCCGGCAGCAGATTTCATTTTGCATTCCAAAGTTCAGAGGTAGTCATGATTAAGAAAATCGGTGTGTTGACAAGCGGCGGTGATGCGCCGGGCATGAACGCAGCAATCCGTGGTGTTGTACGTGCAGCGTTGACGGAAGGGCTGGAAGTCATGGGGATCCATGATGGCTACCTGGGTTTGTATGAAGACCGTATGGTCCAGCTTGACCGCTACAGCGTGTCCGACATGATCAACCGTGGCGGTACTTTCCTCGGTTCTGCTCGCTTCCCGGAATTCCGTGATGAAAACGTACGTGCGGTGGCGATCGAAAACCTGAAGAAGCGTGGCATCGACGCCCTGGTTGTTATCGGGGGTGACGGTTCTTACATGGGTGCAAAACGCCTGACCGAAATGGGCTTCCCATGCATCGGTCTGCCGGGCACTATCGATAACGATATCAAAGGTACCGACTACACCATCGGTTACTTCACCGCTCTGGGTACCGTTGTCGAAGCGATTGACCGCCTGCGTGATACATCTTCTTCTCACCAGCGCATTTCCATCGTCGAAGTGATGGGCCGCTACTGTGGTGACCTGACCCTGGCGGCTGCAATTGCCGGTGGCTGTGAGTTCGTGGTGGTTCCGGAAGTGGAATTCAGCCGTGACGATTTGGTTACTGAAATCAAAGCGGGCATCGCGAAAGGTAAAAAACACGCAATCGTAGCGATCACTGAACACATGTGTGACGTTGACGAACTGGCGCATTACATTGAGAAAGAAACGGGTCGTGAAACGCGTGCAACCGTACTGGGTCACATCCAGCGTGGTGGTTCCCCGGTTCCTTACGACCGTATCCTGGCATCCCGTATGGGCGCCTATGCCATTGAACTTCTGCTGGAAGGTCACGGCGGTCGCTGCGTAGGTATTCAGAACGAGCAGCTGGTTCACCACGACATCATCGACGCTATCGAAAACATGAAGCGTCCGTTCAAAGGTGACTGGCTGGACTGCGCGAAAAAACTGTACTAATTGCAATTGCCGGATGGCGGCTTGCGCCTTATCCGGCCTACATGATGCAAATCGTAGGCCTGATAAGCGTAGCGCCATCAGGCAAAAACTCGACTCCATATATTCCCCCAAGTTATAGCAAATCTTTTTTTATTCTTTAATGTTTGGATTCCTTTCTGGCACGCTTTGCTCATCACAACACTACCTAAGAGAGCTGGGCGATGAACAAATGGGGCGTAGGGTTAACATTATTGCTGGCATCGACCAGCGTTCTGGCAAAGGATATTCAGTTACTTAACGTATCGTACGATCCAACGCGTGAATTGTACGAGCAGTACAATAAGGCCTTCAGCGCGCACTGGAAGCAGGAAACGGGCGACAACGTTGTGATCCGCCAGTCGCATGGCGGTTCGGGTAAACAGGCGACTTCCGTCATCAACGGTATTGAAGCCGATGTTGTGACGCTGGCACTGGCTTACGACGTGGATGCCATTGCTGAACGTGGCCGTATCGATAAAAACTGGATTAAACGCCTGCCGGATAACTCCGCGCCTTACACCTCCACCATCGTGTTCCTGGTCCGCAAAGGCAATCCCAAACAAATTCATGACTGGAACGATTTAATCAAACCGGGCGTGTCGGTCATTACGCCAAACCCGAAAAGCTCCGGCGGAGCTCGCTGGAACTATCTGGCGGCATGGGGCTATGCCCTGCACCACAACAACAACGATCAGGCCAAGGCACAAGACTTTGTGAAGGCCCTGTATAAAAACGTTGAGGTACTCGATTCTGGCGCACGTGGCTCAACCAATACCTTCGTTGAACGTGGTATCGGTGATGTACTGATTGCCTGGGAAAACGAAGCGCTGTTGGCAACGAACGAGCTGGGCAAAGATAAATTCGAGATAGTGACCCCGAGTGAATCTATTCTCGCGGAGCCGACCGTGTCCGTGGTTGATAAAGTGGTGGAAAAGAAAGATACCAAAGCGGTGGCGGAAGCTTACCTGAAGTATCTCTACTCGCCGGAAGGTCAGGAGATAGCAGCGAAAAACTTCTACCGTCCACGTGATGCAGAAGTCGCGAAGAAATACGAAAATGCATTTCCGAAGCTGAAGCTGTTCACTATCGACGAAGAGTTTGGCGGCTGGACGAAAGCGCAGAAAGAGCACTTCTCTAACGGCGGTACGTTCGACCAAATCAGTAAACGATAAATAAGTCTGTGATTTACCGACCCGGTGGCCTAACGCGACCGGGTTTTTTATTTGTCATGGTTTTGCGTTACTCTTGCCCTTCAATGGGATACAGGAAACGCGTAATGAAAAAAGCAGGCTATCTTTTACTGGCGGTGATTGTGGTCGCCGCCGCTGCAGGTATCGGGTACTGGAAATTCACCGGCAACCCGGACGCATTACGCCAGATCGTTCTTCAGCAATGCCTGCCGCACCAGTTGCAGCAGCAGGACCCCGCACCATGCGCTGAAGTAAAGCCGGATGCCGGATATGTGGTGTTCAAAGACCGTAACGGCCCACTGCAATATCTGTTGATGCCTACCTGGCGGATCAACGGTACGGAAAGTCCGCTGCTGTTGAAATCAGGCACGCCGAACTTTTTCTGGCTGGCCTGGCAGGCGCGTAGCTTTATGAGCCAAAAATACGGCCAGGAAATCCCTGACAAAGCAGTCTCTCTGACCATTAACTCACGTAGCGGGCGTACGCAAAATCACCTGCATATTCATATCTCCTGCCTGCGAACCGATGTCAGAAAGCAGCTGGATGACAACCTGGCGAAAATCAGCACCCGCTGGCTACCATTACCGGGTGGGCTGCGCGGTCATGAATATCTGGCGCGTCGCGTCACGGAAAATGAACTGGCACAACGCAGCCCGTTTATGATGCTGGCGGAAGAGGTGCCGGATGCGCGTGAGCATATGGGCAGCTATGCGTTGGCGATGGTGCGCCAGAGCGACGAATCCTTTGTCCTGCTGGCTACTCAGCGCAATCTGCTGGCTCTGAATCTCGCCTCCGCTGAGGAAATTCAGGATCATCAATGTGATATTCTGCGTTAACCCCACCTAATCTGGCGTTTACTCCGCATGCCTGTCCCCGTATTCTTGTTGAAAAAAACAACAGGAGACAGGCATGTCGCTCTGGCTTACACACCCTCTGTTTATCCCCTCTCTGGTGGTTGGTATCACCATTCTGCTCTGGGCTACGTCGCTGCTGCCGGAGTTTATAACGGCGCTGCTGTTCTTTGCCGTGGCGATGGTCGCCAAAATTGCGCCACCGGATGTGATTTTTGGCGGCTTTGCGTCCTCCGCATTCTGGCTGGTGTTTAGCGGTTTTGTACTGGGTATCGCGATTCGTAAAACGGGGCTGGCGGACAGGGCGGCGAGGGCGCTGTCATCGAGGTTGACTGATTCCTGGCCGTTAATGGTGGCGAGCGTAGTGCTGCTGAGTTACGCGCTGGCATTTGTAATGCCATCCAACATGGGCCGCATTGCGCTGCTGATGCCGATCGTCGCGGCGATGGCGAAACGGGCTGGAATTAACGACGGCACGCGCGCCTGGTATGGTCTGGCACTGGCCGTCGGGTTTGGGACGTTCCAGCTTTCTGCGACGATTTTACCCGCTAACGTACCGAATCTGGTGATGAGCGGCGCGGCGGAAGGCTCTTACGGTATCCACCTCAATTATCTTCCCTATTTGCTGCTGCATACGCCGGTTTTGGGTTGGCTTAAAGGCGCGGTGCTCATTGTGCTTATCTGCTGGTTGTTCCCTGGCAAGCCGCATGCGCCGCGCGATCTCACGCCGCCGGAGCCGATGAGCCGGGATGAAAAACGTCTGGCCTGGATGTTAGCGGTGGTGCTGTTCTTGTGGGTAAGCGAAAGCTGGCACGGCATTGGCCCTGCGTGGACCGGACTGGCGGCGGCGGTTATCACACTGCTACCACGGGTTGGTTTTATCAATGGCGATGAGTTTTCCACTGGGGTAAATATTCGCACCTGTATTTACGTAGCGGGTATTCTGGGTCTGGCGATCACCGTCACCCAGACCGGCATTGGCAGCGCTGTGGGCGAGGCGCTGTTACAGGTGATGCCGCTGGATGCGGAAAAACCGTTTACCAGCTTTCTCGCGCTGACAGGCATTACCACCGCGCTTAATTTTATTATGACAGCGAACGGTGTTCCGGCGTTGTATACCACGCTGGCACAAAGTTTTGCCGATGCGACGGGGTTTCCGCTGCTGTCGGTGATTATGATTCAGGTATTGGGATATTCCACACCGCTGCTGCCGTATCAGGCTTCGCCGATTGTGGTGGCGATGGCGCTTGGGAAAGTGCCTGCGAGGGCGGGGATGTTGCTGTGCATTTCGCTGGCGGCGGCAACGTATTTGATTCTTCTGCCGCTGGATTACGCCTGGTTTACGGTGTTAGGAAAACTGTAGATGTATCAAAATGTTAATTTTATGTTTTGTGAGTGAGTGAATTGTATTATGTGCGGCAATATCGGTTAATGCCCGAGCGCAGATTTGCGCACTGGAAACTCAAGGATTGATTCATGGACAGTTTGACCCCCATCCGCTGTTGGCCTGCCATCATCTCGCTCGTGATTACGCTGACCATCTGGTTTGTTATCCCGTGTCCTCTTGACGTAACCCCCCAAGCGTGGCACCTGCTGGCACTGTTTATTGGTACGATCGCTGCGATTATCGGTAAAGCTATGCCCATTGGCGCAATTGCGATTGTGGCGATTATGCTGGTGGCTATGACTGGCGTTACTAACCCCGGCAAACCCTCCGCGGCGTTGAACGATGCGTTGAGTGGCTTTTCTAACCAGTTAATCTGGCTGATTGGTTTATCCATTATGCTGTCGCAAAGTCTGTTAAAGACTGGCCTGGGAGCGCGTATTGGCTACGGGTTTATTGCGCTATTTGGTAAAAGAACGCTGGGTATTGCGTGGGCATTAACCCTTGCGGAAACGCTAATTGCACCCGTAACGCCAAGCAATACCGCACGTGGCGGCGGCATTATCCACCCGGTAATGCGGGCGATTGCGGAAAGCCTCGGCTCGCAGCCAGGCCATGCCGAGAATGGCTCAACGGGCCGTTATCTCGCGCTGGTGAACTACAACATTAACCCGATCAGCTCGGCAATGTTCATCACCGCGACCGCACCTAACCCGTTAATCGTCAGCTTTTTGACGAAGGGGACGGATGGCGTGCTGAACATGACCTGGGGAATGTGGGCTATTGCGGCGCTTCTTCCCGCTTTGGTATCACTGGTTGTCATGCCGATTGTAATCTGGTGGCTCTATCCGCCAGCTATCACGCGCACGCCAAATGCGCCGCAGTTCGCGCGGCAAAAACTGGATGCGCTGGGTCCACTATCACTGGCAGAAAAAATCACCCTGGCAGTGTTCATTTTGCTGCTCTGCCTGTGGGCGGGTGTTCCAGCGATGCTGATGGGCAGTGCCTGGAGCGTAAACCCCACTAGCGCCGCGTTAATTGGTTTGTCGATTCTATTGATGGCGGGCGTATTGAGCTGGGATGACATTCTTAAATGCCGCGGGGCATGGGATACGATAGTCTGGTTTGCCGCGCTGGTGATGATGGCGGATTTTCTCAGCAAACTGGGGTTGGTGGGATGGCTGGCAACCAGCGTTGGTAGCGCAATCGACCATCTTGGCGTGCACTGGAGTGTTGCAACGCTGCTGTTGATTCTGCTTTATGTCTACTCGCACTACTTTTTCGCCAGCACTACTGCGCATATTACGGCTATGTTCGCTGCGTTTTTCGCCGCAGGATTAGGCCTCGGCGCGCCGCCAGCATTGCTTGGTTTAATGCTCGGTTTCTCCTCCTCCCTGATGATGTCGCTCACGCACTATGGCACGGGTACTGCGCCGATCATCTTTGGTTCGGGCTATGTCACGCTGGCAGAGTGGTGGAAAACGGGGCTGGTGATGAGTGTGGTCAACCTGACCATTTGGGGTGTGACCGGCGCCTTCTGGTGGCACTGGTTGGGATACTGGTAGTTAATACAGCGGGAGGAGTGCTCCTCCCGCCTTAACAACTTAAGCCTGTTTAGCGGCTTCTGCTGCTTTAACGATGACGGCGAAGGCGTCTGCTTTCAGAGAAGCACCACCAACCAGCGCACCGTCGATGTCCGGCTGAGCAAACAGTTCTGCCGCGTTAGCTGCGTTTACAGAACCGCCGTACTGGATGATTACTTGCTCAGCGATTTTCGCGTCAGCTTTAGCAATGTGGTCACGAATAAATTTGTGAACAGCCTGAGCCTGAGCAGGAGTTGCAGATTTACCGGTACCGATAGCCCATACTGGTTCGTAAGCGATAACGACGCCTTCGAATGCTGCCGCGCCCTGAGTTTTCAGAACCGCGTCGATCTGACGTGCACAAACTTCTTCAGTTTTGCCCGCTTCGTTTTCTGCTTCGGTTTCACCGATGCACAGAACTGGAGTCAGACCCTGCTCTTTCAGAACGGCGAATTTTTTAGCGATCAGCTCGTCAGATTCTTTGTGGTAAGTACGACGCTCAGAGTGACCGATAATGATGTACTGTGCGCCGATGTCTTTCAGCATTTCAGCACTTGTTTCACCAGTGAATGCGCCAGACAGGTTCAGGTCAACGTTCTGCGCGCCCAGAATGATGTGGCTACCGGCAGCGGCGTGTTTCGCCAGGTCGATATACATTTCCGGCGGAGCAATCGCTACTGCACAGCCAGCAACGCCAGCCAGTTCTTTACGCAGATTAGCAACCAGTTCGTTTACCATGTGGCGGCTGCCGTTCAGTTTCCAGTTACCCATCACTAAAGGATGTCGCATTTCATTTCTCCACGCTTGTCAGCGAATTAAGGAATATGGCCGCCCCTCAGGGCAGCATGGTCTGTGAAACAGTATAGAGATTCATCCCCCGAAAGGCTTTGCTTTTTGTCATTTCCCCGTCATTCTCCACGTTGCAGGTGCGTTGGCTGTACTCTCTCACCCCAGTCACTTACTGATGTAAGCTCCTGGGGATTCGTTGCGTCGCCGCCTTCCTGAAACGTGAATAATTTAGGGGGAATTCGACCCTTCGAGGTTTTCAGATAGAGCCAGCTTAATCGGTTCAACAGCGAAGGTCAGCCCCTTTTCACCGTTATCTGCCACGACATAGCGAATTGCGCCTTCTGTTTCGGCGTAATAGTGCTTACCTTTGCCTGCGGCGAGCAGTTTTTGTAGCTTTTTCTGGCTCTGTTCCTTCGTCAGTAGCGGTGCGACGGTGCGGATGACGGCGGTCATGTATTCCAGCGCTTTCGCTTTAGCTGCCTTTTGCTCTGGTCCCTGAATTGGTAACCAGGTTATCTGCATGCTTTTGATTTTCAGGGTACCGCGCTCAAGGGCGGAAGACGCATACAGGTTTTCATTGATTTTGCTGGCCGCGCGGGTGAGATTTGCCCGATCGCGACTGCTGTCGATGGCGCGGAACTCATTCAGGATAAGCTTCGGATTCTGTGTATTAAAGTTTTCGCGAAACTGGCTAATCGACAGGTCAAAGGTCGGCGCGCCCGCCAGTAAATAGGGGGCTGTGGTTGCCGTCGATGGCTCTTCCGCCAATGCCGCAGGGCTGGCGGTTAAGGCTGAAAACAATAATAAAAACAGTGTAAATCCGTGCTTCATCAATCGTACCTTTCATTCTCACTGCTCACGATTAAAACGGTAACCGTCGAGCTTGTCAAAAGGGTAAACTGTTCTGGAAGGTAATAATAAAGGAACTTACATGACCATACAGCAGTGGTTATTCTCATTTAAAGGGCGCATCGGGCGCCGTGATTTCTGGATTTGGATTGGCCTATGGATCGTCGGCATGCTGGTTTTGTTTTCGCTGGCGAGCAAACAATTACTCGATATTCAGACCGCGGCTTTTTGTCTGGTGTGTCTGCTATGGCCAACGGCGGCAGTGACGGTAAAACGTCTGCATGACCGTGGGCGTTCTGGAGTGTGGGCGCTGTTGATGATTCTGGCGTGGATGCTGCTGGCCGGAAATTGGGCGATGTTACCCGGCGTCTGGCAATGGGCGGTAGGCCGCTTTGTTCCAACGTTGATTCTGGTCGGCATGCTTATCGATCTGGGTGCGTTCATCGGCACCCAGGACGCAAATAAATATGGTAAGGATACGCAGGACGTAAAGTACAGGGCTGACTCGTAGGCCGGATAAGCGCCATCCGGCAAAATGCCCGGGTGTTAACCGGGCATTGAAACGTTCTTACCAGTAGTGCTCTGCGGTCATATGGCCCGGTCGGCGGCGCAGGTGTTTGGTCATCTGCCGGGTGTCCTTTAGCAACTGCTGGGTATCGCGCACCATCTGCGGGTTTCCGCACAGCATCACATGACAGGTTTCTTTATCCATTGGCAGCCCGACCGCTTTTTCCAGTTCACCGCTTTCAATTAGTGCCGGTACACGCCCGGTCAGCGAATCTGCCACGGTTTCACGACTGACCACCGTCTGGATGCGTAATTTACCTTCGTAGCGCTTTTCCAGGGCCTGCATCAACGGTAGATAGCTCAAATCGGCGGCATAGCGCGCGGCGTGGACCAGCACCAGATTTTTGAAGCGATCCAGGTCTTTGCCTAATTGCAGAATCGACAAATATGGGCCGATAGCCGTGCCGGTTGCCAGCATCCACAGCGTGTCGCAATCGGGGACTTCATCCAGCACGAAGAAACCAGCAGCTTCACTCACCACCTGGACTTCATCGCCAGGCTTCAGTGATGCCAGACGAGGGCTGAGTTTGCCGTCGGGAACCGTCACCAGATAAAACTCTAAATCGGGGTTATCAGGGGCATTGACGTAAGAATAGGCGCGCTGGACGCGTTCGCCGTCGATCTCAAGGCCAAGCTTGGTGAATTGACCTGCAGTGAAAGGAAGAACCGGAGCTCGCACGGTCAAACTAAACAGGGCATCGGTCCAGTTCTGTACCTTCGTGACTTTGCCTGTTACCCAATCTGCCATGGTTCTCTCCTGTCTGCTTTGATTGCCTTATCTTCGTTCGTTGGACGAAAGATTTCCAGCCCATATGGGCTGGAAGGCTCTATTGATCAAATCAATTACAGGATGTGCGCCTGCACATCGGGATCTTTGCGATCGAGGTAGTGAATCGACTGAATGCGGCGGATCGTACGTGATTTACCGCGGATCAGCAGCGTTTCGGTGGTTGCGATATTGCCTTTGCGGCTAATCCCTTCCAGCAAATCGCCTTTGGTGATGCCGGTGGCAGAGAAAATGACGTTGTCGCTACGCGCCATTTCATCGAGGCGCAGCGCTTTGCCCGCTTCAATGCCCATGGCGGCGCAACGAGCCAGTTCCTGTTCGCCAATGCGACGGTTTTCTTCGCTGTCGCCTTTGACGTCATGACGTGCCAGCAAACGGCCCTGCATGTCACCGTCCAGCGCGCGGATAACGGCGGCCGAAACGACGCCTTCCGGTGCGCCGCCAATGCCGTACAGCACGTCAACTTCACTGTCTGGCATGCATGTCAGAATGGAGGCAGCAACGTCACCGTCTGGAATAGCAAAGACGCGCACGCCCAATTTTTGCATTTCGGCGATCGTTTCATCATGGCGTGGCTTGGCCAGAATGGTGACGGTCAGTTCACTCAGCGGCTTATTGAGTGCAGCGGCAACGTTCTGCAGGTTGGCTTCCAGCGACAGGTTCAGGTCGATAGACCCTTTTGCGCCTGGGCCGACAATCAGCTTTTCCATGTACATGTCTGGCGCGTTCAGGAAGCAGCCTTTATCGCCAACAGCCAGTACGGCCAGCGCGTTTGCCTGACCCATTGCCGTCATGCGTGTGCCTTCGATAGGATCGACGGCGATGTCGACCGCATCACCAAGACCGGTCCCGACTTTCTCACCGATAAACAGCATCGGTGCTTCATCGATCTCACCCTCGCCAATCACGATGGTGCCGTCGATATTGACCTGGTTGAGCATAATACGCATGGCGTTTACCGCCGCGCCGTCAGCGGTATTTTTGTCGCCGCGGCCCAGCCATTTATAGCCAGCCAGCGCGGCCGCTTCGGTCACGCGTGAAAATTCAATGGCAAGTTCTCGTCTCATTGCAAACTCGTAGCTGAAAGGAATGGCGCGAAGTGTAGCACAGGGGAGGGGGCGAGATTATTGATGTGTGTGCGGGGTTGCCCCCGCACGAAGATATTGCCGGATAAGGCACAGTTGCCATCCGGCTATGACGTATTACTCGTCGTGATCTTCCCATGCCATGGCGCGTTTGACCGCTTTTTTCCAGCCGCTGTAACGGAAGTTACGTTCGGTGGTTTCGATGCCTGGGCGGAATTCACGCTCGATGACCGCTTTTTCCTGCAGCTCATCCAGATTCTGCCAGAAGCCTACTGCCAGACCGGCCAGGTATGCCGCACCCAATGCGGTGACTTCGCGGACTTCCGGGCGCTCAACGCGCGTGCCGAGAATGTCGGACTGGAACTGCATCAGGAAGTTGTTGGCGACCGCACCGCCATCGACGCGCAGGGCGTGCAGGCGAATACCGGAGTCAGCCTGCATTGCTTCCAGAACATCACGGGTCTGGTATGCAATAGATTCAAGCGTGGCGCGGATGATGTGGTTGGAGTTTACCCCACGGGTCAGACCAAAGATGGCGCCGCGAGCATACGGGTCCCAGTACGGTGCGCCCAGGCCAGTAAATGCCGGAACGACGTACACGCCGTTGGTGTCTTTCACTTTGGTGGCGAAATATTCGGAGTCGAACGCATCGCTGATGAGTTTCATTTCATCACGCAGCCACTGGATAGATGCGCCAGCCATAAATACTGCACCTTCCAGCGCGTAGTTCACTTCCCCGGTCGGTCCGCAAGCGATGGTGGTCAGCAGTCCGTTTTCGGACTTAACGGCTTTCTCGCCGGTGTTCATCAGCATGAAGCAGCCGGTACCGTAAGTGTTTTTCGCCATCCCTTCCTTCACGCACAGCTGGCCAAACAGCGCCGCCTGCTGGTCACCGGCGATACCGGAGATAGGAATACGAATACCGCCTTTACCACCGATGTTGGTCTGGCCGTACACTTCAGAAGAGCGACGAACTTCAGGCAGCATTGCACGCGGAATATCCAGCGCATCCAGCATCGTGTCATCCCAGTCCAGGGAGTGGATGTTGAACAGCATGGTACGTGAGGCGTTGGTGTAATCCGTGACGTGTACACGTCCCTGCGTCATTTTCCAGATAAGCCAGGTATCTACGGTACCGAACAGCAGTTCGCCGCGACGAGCGCGCTCACGCGAGCCTTCTACGTGGTCGAGGATCCACTTCACTTTGGTGCCGGAGAAGTACGGGTCAATGACCAGACCTGTATTATTACGGATGTACTCTTCCATACCGTCGCGCTTGAGCTTTTCGCAGATTTCCGCGGTACGACGACACTGCCACACAATCGCGTTATAGATAGGTTTACCGGTTTCGCGTTCCCAGACAATGGTGGTTTCACGCTGGTTGGTAATACCGATCGCTGCAATTTCATCGGAACTGATATCGGCTTTCGCCAGAACTTCTACCAGCGTGGAGCTTTGGGTCGCCCAAATTTCCATCGGGTCATGTTCTACCCAACCTGCTTTCGGGTAGATTTGCTCGAATTCGCGCTGTGAAACGGCAACGATATTCGCATCGTGGTCCATTACGACCGCGCGGGAGCTGGTGGTGCCCTGGTCGAGCGCAACGATATATTTTTTTTCAGTCATAATTTTTTGTCCCGTAGTCACATTACTGCGAAGCTTTTTGTTGAGTGTTGGCCGCAACGTCTTTTTCTTCAATCGCGCAGACATCGCACGGTAAATGACGACCAATCAGTTTGCGATATGCCCATGCGCCCAAAATCGCGCCGGTAATCGGGCCAAACACCGGAACCAGGAAGTAAGGGATATCGCGACCACCCGTGAAGGCAATCTCACCCCATCCGGCCATCCAGGCGAAGAGTTTCGGTCCGAAGTCACGTGCCGGGTTCATCGCAAAACCTGTCAGCGGACCCATGGAAGCACCAATAACGGCAATCAACAAGCCGATCAGCAGTGGTGCCAGCGGACCACGAGGTACACCGTTACCATCGTCGGTCAGAGCCAGAATCAGCCCCATTAGAATAGCGGTAATGACCATTTCAACCGCGAAGGCCTGCACAAAATTGATATGCGGGTTCGGATAGGTGGAGAAAGTACCTGCCAGACCCAGGCTCTCGGTACTGCCGCGTACGATATGGTTAGTTTGTTCGAAATCGAGGAAAAGATTGTAATAAAGCCCGTAAACCAGTGCCGCTGCGCAAAAGGCGCCGGCAATTTGCGAAATAATAAAAGGAACAACTTTGCGTTTATCAAAACAGGCGAACAGCCAGAGTGCGATGGTTACCGCGGGATTCAGGTGTGCACCAGAAACGCCTGCGGTCAGATAGATAGCCATCGCTACCCCCAGACCCCAGATGACACTGATTTCCCACTGACCGAAAGTAGCCCCAGCCACTTTAAGTGCAGCGACACAGCCCACACCGAAGAAAATCAACAACCCGGTACCGAGGAATTCAGCAATGCACTGGCCTTTTAAGGTTGATGTTTGACTCATAATCGGATCCTGAAGAGAGTTTAATGTTTATTGTGTGCGAGAAGGTCACTGACATCCCCGGAGCCGGTAGGCACACTGTTAATTTATCGTTAACGCGCAAAAACGAGAAATATCGAAATTAAAATGTGTGTACTGCATCAACAAAATGAGCGTTTTCGCGCCATCGTGAGGTATTTGTTATACAAAAATAGTGTGAGCTGAATCATTTCACTGATCAATCTGTTAACACTTAAGAGTTATGACAGTAATGTCACCAGGAGAAAGACTAAAAGTGTTGCAAACCGCAATCTGCGCGGGATGCCGCTGGACAGGGATGACGCGGCTTCATACAATCGGTGTTAAGTAGAGTGCGCTCGTTTTTATTAAGGCGTCGCCGGTTATCGGGACGAGGATTTTTATCCATCAACGCCTTGCAATTCAGGAGAGGTATGACGATGTCATTAGAAGTGTTTGAGAAACTGGAAGCAAAAGTACAGCAGGCGATTGATACCATCACGCTGTTGCAGATGGAAATCGAAGAGCTGAAAGAAAAGAACAACTCACTGTCGCAGGAAGTTCAGACTGCACAGCAGCAGCGTGAAGAACTGGAGCGTGAGAACAACAGCCTGAAAGAACAGCAGAGCGGCTGGCAGGATCGTCTGCATGCCCTGCTGGGTCGTATGGAAGAAGTCTAATTCTGATTTCTTGAAAAAGGCATCCATAATGGATGCCTTTTTGTTATGTAGAGATTAGGATATCGTATTTTTTAAATATCAAAGAATACGATATGACAAAAAGAAACGATATTATTGATGATTCGGATCGACTTATCACCAGCGATATTAGATATGGTCTTATCTATACAGATAATTTAGGATGGATTGATTTAGGCCATGCTAATCCGGCAGGGGCTGAAAAATTATGGTTTGAAATGACAAGGCCTCGTGGTGGTGATAGTGAGTTTTATGAAGTGAATTATCATCAAAGTATGTCCAAAAACATTCATGGCATAAATATCAATACTGGTATATATCGTAGATTTATGGTGCGCCGAGGATTGCAGGAGCGAACCTTACAAGGTATTGCTTTATCAATATTCTTAGGTACGTCACATCGCTTTGAGTCCTTACAGGACTTTTGGCCTTATGTTTATTTAACGGATAGTGGTTATAGTGCTGAAGATTTGGTCTCAAATCTATTTGGTTTTTACCAAGCGGTAAATTATGCAGATTACACCTCTTACCTTCAGATATGCTCGAAAGAAAAGGCTTATCGAATCTGGGACTTCTATGGCCCAGTTGGTGAGTTTAAGAATAAAAGTGTTATTCCGTTACTGTTTCCTGACCCTATCAATAAAGATAAGAGACATGAACCCTATTCGGGTGAATTACCTTTATTTATGGATGTAATAAGACCTATTGCTAATCCTGATTATGTTCGGGAACTCCACATATGAAATCCAGGAGATCAGGTTTTATTATTGTGTTTATGCTTTTTATTGCGCTATTTTATTGTCATTTTATGGTGAGCATCTATACAGAAAAAATCTACACTCAGCAGAATTTATTATTTTATCATCTGCTAACACCGAAACCTCTTAAACAGGCTCCAAGGATATCTAACGACTGGTTTTTTGTAAGCTATGCAGATGATGGTAGTCATCTTCAACGCAGTGAGATAATTTTTACCGAGATACAAAAGAGTGGCATTCAGATAGCTGAGGATAAATTAAATGCTTATATCGAAACTTATCCTGTCAGTCGTGAGACGATGAGTATCGTTGTCGAAGAAAAATATAAAAAGTATGATATTAAAGTCATTCATTACGAATCAAATGAATGAAAAAAAGGCCATCAAATTTGCTGATGGCCTTTTTCGCTTACTCGATATCGAGCGGGTCTTCGGAGAGGATTATCCCGGTGTTATCGGCGTACAGGTGGTCGCCGGAGAAGAACGTCACGCCGCCAAAGTTGACGCGCACATCGCTTTCCCCAATGCCTTCACCGGAAGCGCCTACCGGAATTGCGGCAATCGCCTGAATGCCGATATCCAGTTCTTCCAGATCGTCTACCTGGCGTACTGAGCCGTAGATGACCAGACCTTCCCATTCATTCTGTACGGCCAGCCGCGCCAGTTCGGCATCGACCAGCGCACGACGAACAGAACCGCCGCCATCGACCAGCAGAATGCGACCACGGCCGTTTTGTTCGAGCAGATCGTACAGCAACCCGTTGTCCTCGAAACATTTTACCGTGATGATTTGTCCGCCAAACGACGACCGTCCTCCAAAGTTAGAGAACAGCGGTTCCACGACGTTGACATCTTCCTGATAGATGTCACAAAGCTCGGATGTATCGTATTTCATAGGCTTAACGTTCAGTTGCTGCGAGAATTTTTAGTATATCGCGCTATGTGTACTGTTGGCAAAATCATCAATTGTTAATTGATATTTGTCAGTTAAAGAGACCACTGACTTAAGAAAATTCCAACGACAAACAGCAGGTTAGTTAACAATGCCGCTTTTACGGTGCGTTCCAGCATCGGACGCATTGCAGCCGGGTCCATCTCGCGCATTACATAACGAGCCTGTTTGATCAGCAGCGGAGCGGCGAGGATAAACAGCCATCCCCACAGGCTTTGCAGTGAGAACAGGTTGAACAGTGCCAGACAGACCAGCGTGCCCATCAGCAGACAGGCGTGGTAGCGGCGGGCATTGACAGCGCCTAAACGCACGACCAGCGTGTTCTTGCCGTTTTCTCTGTCGCTGTTGATATCGCGCAGGTTGTTGACGTTGAGCACGGCGGTTGCCAGCAGGCCGCAGGCGGTGGCAGGCAGAATCAGCGCTGGAATCAACGTATGCGCCTGCAGATACCAACTTCCCATTACGCTGAGCCAGCCGAAGAATACCAGCACAGAAATATCGCCCAGGCCGATATATCCGTAAGGGCGATTACCCACGGTGTAGGTGATCGCGGCGATAATCGACAGACCGCCGAGCACCAGGAAACCGACAAAATCCGCCAGCGTGTGACAGGCTACAGCAACCAGGGCTAGCCCGGACAGACAGATCAGCACCACGGTGACGATCAGCGCGCGCTTCATCTGCTGTTGGGTGATGACCCCTTTTTGCATACCGCGCAGCGGTCCAATACGGTCGGGTTTGTCGCTGCCTTTAACGGCATCGCCATAGTCGTTAGCGAGATTGGACAGAATTTGCAGCAGTCCTGCCGTAATCAATGCCAGCAGAGCAACCAGCGGATCGAAGTATCCTTGCCACCATGCTAATGCCGTACCGACGATGATCGCCGCGAAGGCGAGCGGTAAGGTCTTAGGTCGTAAACTTTCCAGCCAGGCTTGTGAGCGGCTAATTTGTTGTTGTTCAGTCATATTTAGCGCCAATAAAAATGGGGCTTTATCAGCCCCATCAACAGTGATGAAAATGCATTGAACGCGATTATAGGATAAAACGGCTCAGATCTTCATCTGCGACCAGCGCATCCAGATGTTTGCTCACATATTCGGCATCAATTGTGATGCTTTGGCCGTTCAAATCGCTCGCATCATAGGAAATATCTTCCATCAGACGTTCCAGAACGGTATGCAGACGACGTGCACCGATGTTTTCGGTGGTTTCGTTAACCTGCCAGGCCGCTTCGGCAATGCGTTTAATACCGGATTCAGTGAAGTTGATGTCCACACCTTCAGTCGCCATCAGCGCTTTGTACTGGACGGTGATGGAGGCATTCGGTTCGGTAAGGATACGCTCAAAATCGCTGGTGGTCAGCGCCTGCAGCTCGACACGAATCGGCAGACGACCCTGCAGTTCTGGGATCAGGTCGGACGGTTTGGCTACCTGGAATGCACCAGAAGCGATAAACAGAATGTGATCTGTTTTCACCATGCCGTGCTTGGTGGAGACCGTGCAGCCTTCAACCAGCGGCAGCAGGTCGCGCTGTACGCCTTCACGGGACACGTCCGGGCCGGAGGATTCGCCGCGCTTACAGATCTTGTCGATTTCGTCGATAAACACGATCCCGTGCTGCTCAACGGCGTCGATAGCTTCTTGTTTCAGCTCTTCCGGGTTCACCAGTTTGGCCGCTTCCTCTTCAATCAGCAGCTTCATCGCGTCTTTGATTTTCAGCTTACGCGGTTTTTGCTTCTGGCCGCCCAGGTTCTGGAACATGGACTGCAGCTGGCTGGTCATCTCTTCCATTCCTGGAGGCGCCATAATTTCAACGCCCATCGGTGCGGCCGCGAGATCGATTTCGATCTCTTTATCATCCAACTGGCCTTCACGCAGTTTTTTACGGAATGCCTGACGCGCTGCAGAAGGTTCCTGCGGCTGCTCTGACTGTCCCCAGTTATTTTTAGCTGGTGGGATCAGCACGTCGAGAATGCGCTCTTCCGCCATCTCTTCAGCGCGGAAGCGGTTTTTCTCAATTGCCTGCACGCGGACCATTTTGATGGCAGCATCGGTCAGATCGCGGATGATGGAATCTACTTCTTTACCAACATAGCCGACTTCGGTGAATTTTGTTGCTTCAACTTTGATGAATGGCGCGTTGGCCAGTTTTGCCAGACGACGGGCGATTTCGGTTTTACCGACGCCGGTCGGGCCAATCATCAGAATGTTTTTCGGCGTGACTTCATGACGCAACTCTTCGTTGAGCTGCATACGACGCCAGCGGTTACGCAGGGCGATCGCCACGGAACGCTTAGCGTTATCCTGGCCGATGATGTGTTTGTTCAGTTCGCTGACAATTTCGCGTGGGGTCATTTCAGACATGGGGGGATCCTTACGCTTTGGAGTTCAATTCTTCGATGGTATGGAAGTGGTTGGTATAAATGCAGATATCCCCTGCAATATCCAACGCTTTCTCAGCAATCTCGCGTGCGCCAAGCTCGGTATTTTCAAGCAGAGCGCGTGCAGCAGCCTGGGCGTAGGGACCGCCGGAGCCGATAGCAATCAGATCGTTTTCTGGCTGGATGACGTCGCCGTTACCGGTGATGATGAGCGATGCAGTTTCATCTGCGACGGCCAGCAGCGCTTCGAGTTTGCGCAGCATACGGTCGGTACGCCAGTCTTTTGCCAGTTCAACGGCAGCTTTCACCAGGTGACCCTGGTGCATTTCCAGCTTGCGTTCAAACAGTTCAAACAGCGTGAATGCATCCGCAGTACCGCCCGCAAAGCCCGCGATGACTTTATCGTTGTACAGACGGCGGACTTTCTTCACGTTGCCTTTCATTACGGTGTTACCCAGTGTGGCCTGACCATCACCGGCGATTACCACATGGCCGTTACGGCGTACGCTTACTATTGTTGTCACGAGCAGACCCCTTGGTTACAAATGCAATGTACAGGCCCCGCACAGTGTACGGGGCGTAATGCAAGTATAGATGGGGGGGATTTTGGGGGTTTCAACCCCCAGTAGAGAGTCGAATGCAGTTTGTGTGACCAGCAACCTTCAGGCGGCTGATGGTGTTGTCGGCATTCTCTTTGCCCTTGACCGGACCAATGACCACACGATTCCAGCCGTTATTGGTGGTTATACGGGAGTTAAAGCCTTCAAAGGCCAGCTGTGCACGCACAGTTTCTGCCTGCTCAGCGCCTTTAAATGATCCGCACTGAACCATCCAGCGGCGTTCATCTTTTTTCTCAGCAGTCTGTTTTGGCGGCTGCGTTTCATTCGTTATTGGCGCGGCCGGTTGCGTTTTCGGCTGAGCGGCGGTGGTATGCGCAGGCGTTTGCAGCAGATCCTGATACGGCTGTTGCGCCGCCGGTTTTGGCTGCGGTTTCGGCTGCTGTACCGGCGCGGCTTGTGCTGTACGCGTTTGCTGCTGCTGATACGGCTGTTCTGTTGCCCGTGGACGCGGCTGCTGAGCCTGCTGCTGTGCGTTATTCCACTGCTGCTGTTGCACCTGACGCTGACGCTGCAGCGTTTGCTGGCGTTGTTCAGGCGTTTGCTCGTTCCACGGTACTTCGTTGAGCTGCGTCGGCTGTTGACGCATATCAGCCTGCATTTGCGCCAATAGCTGGCGCTGCTCATTGGTTAGCTGATCGGCATTCAGCACCTCGCCGCCCGCAGACGGTTCGGTAGGCGCACGTACGCCAGGCTGACGGCTTTCCAGCTCTTTGATGTATCGCCAGCGCTCTTCCGGTTTTGGCGGAATGCCATTACCGGTGACTTTCTGGTTTTGCAGCGTTTCGGACTCTTCTTTCTTGTGATGCGTAATGAAGTACAGACCACCGATAAAGGTCACGAGTACGGCTGCAGCAATAGCAACCATTGCGGGCGATACCGCAGGCGTATTGCGTTGTTTTTTCCGTGATGTGCTCTTCTTGCGCCGCGAAGGTGCCGGTTGGCCGCGACGTACATAATCTCGTTGTGCCACTATCGTTTCGCTGTATTTATTCGTTCGTCAGCCCGCCATGTTACTTAAGCGGCGGGCCTTTGACCAGACAGGGGAGTCCGAAAGCACTTTACTTTACGTCAGTGCCCGGGTAGTACCCCGAATAATAAGCTCGCAGTCCAGTAAACGTGAGCCACTGCTGACGCTCTGCCCTTGTAATTGATCGAGCAGTAACAGCATAGCTTCACGTCCGATATCGAAACGCGGCTGTGCGACGGTTGTCAGGGGTGGATCACAAAATTCCGTGAGCGAAATGTTATCAAAGCCAATAATGGATAAATCATCAGGGACTTTCAGACCCTGGCGTTTGGCGTAAGAGAGTGCGCCCAGCGCCATGACGTCGCTGTGACAAAAGACAGCGGTAGGCGGCTGCGGTAGTTCAAGGAGCTGCTTCAACGCATTGGCTCCCGCTTCATAGGTAAAGTCACCGCGCGCGATGAAATGCGGATCGACCGTAATTCCGCTGCGGCGTAATGCCTGAACGTAGCCTTGCAGACGGTAATGGCACAGCGGCATATCTTCGGGTCCGGCGATACAACCAATGCGTTTATGCCCCAGTTCCAGCAGATAATTCATCGCGTTAAAGGCGGCGGTGAGGTTATCAATGTGCACGGTAGGGAGTTCCAGCTCTGGCGCGAACTCGTTCGACATGACCATCGGCGGTAAATTACGCTGTTCTTCCACGCTGGCATCAAACGGCAGGCGCGAGCTGAGCAGTACCATGCCATCGATCTGCTTGGTGATAATGAGGTTAAGAAACGTCTTTTCCTGCTGGTTCTGGTGCGCGCAGTCGCCAATAAGCACCAGGTATCCCTGTTCTGCGGCAGTCACTTCGATGCCACGAATCACTTCGCTAAAAAACGGATCGCAGATATCCGGCACAATCACCAGAATGGTACGTGACTCATTACGCTTAACGTTACGTCCCATTGATTGGGGTAGATATCCCACTTCCAGCGCTGCCTGCTCAACCTTGTTACGGGTTGACTGCGAGACTTTGTCCGGGTTCATTAATGCGCGGGATACGGTTGCCGTTGAGACTTTCGCCTTCAGAGCAACATCTTTCATCGTAGCGGCGACAACCTGCTTATTCGGTTTCACTCTTTCTCCTCGCCAGAGAGCTGCTGGCACAGACTCGTCCCTGGATAACCTTCATCTGAAACATTTTTATCAGATAGTGAATGGAAGCGGTTACAGAATTTTCATAAAAAGTGTGATGGATCTTTAATTTTACGATCCGCCTCGCATCGTGAGGGGTTATCCCTCGATGGGATCGACATCCAGCACCCATTTAACCTTGCGTGCATCGGGTAGCGTATTGATCAGTGCCAGCGTGCCGCTGACGATATGTTGCAGACGAATTCGTGATGGATGTTGCAACAATATTTGCCAACGATAACGACCACCGCGTTTGGGCGCCAGTGCGGGAACCGGGCCGAGCACCCAGAGTTTGTCATCGGCCAACGGGCTGGCTTGAATGAGATTCCGTAGCTGCTGCAAGAACATTGGTGCATGCTGGTTGTTATGATCTTCTGCCCGCACGATCACATGGCTGGTCCACGGTGGAAGCTGGAGCGTTTGTCGCTCGGCCAGCGCCTGTTCGGCAAACGCGTCATAGCCTTTATACAGCAAGGTTTGCAGCAGCGGATGTTCAGGATGGTGCGTTTGCAGCACCACTTCGCCTTGCTTCCCGGCGCGTCCGGCACGGCCAGAGACCTGCGTATAGAGCTGGGCGAAGCGTTCTGCTGACCGGAAATCTGCGGAGAATAGCGCGCCGTCAACGTCCAGCAGCGCCACCAGAGTGACGTCCGGGAAGTGGTGGCCTTTGGCCAGCATTTGCGTGCCTATAAGAATTCGTGCGCCGCCGCGATGCACTTCCGCCAGATGCTGCTCCAGCGACCCTTTACGGCTGGTGGTGTCGCGATCGATACGTGAAATTGGCACACCGGGGAAAAAAGGTGCCAGAGCCTGCTCAAGCTGTTCGGTGCCGAGTCCTACTGGAACCATATGCGTCGAACCGCAGGAGGGGCACTGACGCGGTATTGGGCGCTGGCTGTCACAGTGGTGGCAACGCAGGTGGTGCTGCGCCTGATGTAGCGTGTAGTAGTGATCGCAACGCGGACATTCTGCAATCCAACCACAGTCGTGGCACAGCAGCGCAGGCGCAAAACCGCGACGGTTCAAAAACAGGATCACCTGGTTATCCGCCTGCAGGTGCTGACGCATACGGGCGATTAGAGCAGGGGCGAGTCCGGCCTGCACTTGCTGACCTTTGAGATCCAGCACGTGCTGAGTGGCTGGGCGCGCATTTCCGGCGCGGCGCGTCAGGCGTAGCATGCGATATTTGTTCTGCCGCACGTTACACAGCGTTTCCAGTGCCGGGGTGGCTGAGCCGAGAATAATCGGGATTTGCTCGCTATGGGCGCGGTAAACCGCGAGGTCGCGCGCATGATAGCGCCAGCCTTCCTGCTGTTTATAAGAGCTGTCGTGCTCTTCGTCGATGACAATCACGCCGAGATTTTTAAACGGCGTAAACAGCGAAGAACGCGTGCCGATAACAATCGCCGCCTCGCCATTTTTTGCTTTCAGCCAGGCTGAAAGACGTTCACTGTCGTTTAAACCGGAGTGCAGGACTTCGACCGGCGCATTAAAACGTTCGCGAAAACGGGCAATAGTTTGCGGCGTCAGGCCAATCTCCGGCACCATCACCAGCGCCTGCTTGCCCTGGGCAAGGACGTTTTCCAGAACGCTAAGATAGACCTCTGTTTTGCCTGATCCCGTTACGCCCGCTAATAGCCAGGCGCTAAAACTGTCTGAGGCGCTGTGAATCGCCCCGACGGCGGTGGCCTGCTCGGTGTTCAGCCGCAGACGCTCACCAGAAACCGCGTAGTGCGTACGCCAGTCGCTAAAGCCTGGTGTTTCGCTCGCCAGATCGCACAGCCCTTTTTTCCTCAGTGCCTGTAATGCGGCATCATTAAATTCCAGTTCAACCACCTGGTCGCGCCAGATTTTCCCCTGGCGTAGCGCAGCCAGCGCCTGTTGCTGCTTGGGAGAACGCTTCAGGCTGTTGAGGTCAATAACCTGGCCTTCTTCAGTGGCAAACCAGTACCACATGGGCGCGTTTGTCGCCGGGCGTCCCTGGCGCAGTAAAATTGGCAGAGCGTGAAACAGTACGTCACCGATGGGATGATGATAATAATCAGCCGCCCACAACAGCAGACGCCAGACAGAGGTCGAGTAGACCGGTTCGCTGTCCAGCACTTCGAGAACGGCTTTCAATTCGCTCCGCGGCAGTTCACTGTGCTCGCTGACGGAAAGGACGATACCCACGCGCTCCTGCTGCTTGCCAAAGGGCACGCGTACACGACACCCGGCTTTGGCACTCAAGCCTTCCGGCAGGAGGTAGTCAAAGGTGCGAGGTAGCGGAACAGGTAAGGCAACGTGCGCAACGGGCATTGAATCATCCTGACTTGAAATCTGGCGGGTTAGTATACACATTAGTGGAGGGTAGAATGCGGATCAGTTTGCATGAGCAGGTTAATTTCTGTATGATTCGCCGCCTTTGATGCAAATTGATTGCGTCAAACAATGACCATTACCCGAGAGTTTCAGGCTGTTGATGCAGCGTGAAAGGTGACGGGGAATAATTAACATCGCGTGGTGTCTGGCGTTAGGGCTGGAAGAGCGACGCGGCCTTAAACCGAGGTTTTCCCATGAAAAAAGATATTCACCCGAAATACGAAGAAATTACTGCAAACTGCTCTTGCGGTAACGTCATGAAAATCCGCTCTACCGTCGGTCACGATCTGAACCTGGACGTGTGCGGTCAGTGCCACCCGTTCTATACTGGCAAGCAGCGTGATGTTGCTACCGGTGGCCGTGTTGATCGCTTCAACAAGCGTTTCAGCATCCCAGGCAGCAAGTAAGTTTCAGCTGTCAGAAAAAAGCGCCTTATGGCGCTTTTTTTGTTTCTGCGTTTTATCCCATCTTTATAAATTCCTAAAGTTCCTTTTAAAGCTGCTTTTGATCTTTCCTTAATTCCTGTTCTCAGTAGGCTTCTCTACAACTGTCTAATCTAAAAGGATTTGAATCATGAGCGGCGGTAAACCGGCAGCCCGGATGGGTGACATGACAAAATTCGGCGGCCCGATTGTCCAGGATGCCATGGGCGTGATGATTGGTGCCCCCACCGGCATCGCCTGCTCTGTCTGTCCCGGCGGCATCATCTCCGGTAACCCGGTCAACCCGCTCCTCGGCGCCAAGGTCCTGCCCGGCGAGACCGATTTCACCCTGCCCGG
>NZ_JAOWHE010000026.1:0-388 GCF_030332765.1 Citrobacter sp. Cpo071
CACGCGCAGTACAGCGCCCCGCCCTGCTGCAATGCACCAGGACGGCGTGAACTCGCTGGCGCTCGCGCTAACTGCGGCATTCTGCGGCGCAAATCAGCATAATCATGGCCTGCTGGTCAGTTGGGCTTTGCAGGGTGAAGGGATGGCCTGTGCACCCTGGTACGTTCGTCAGCGGCTGCGCCGCGCTTCGGGGCGATGTGGCTCCTGTGCTGCCCTGGTATTTTCGTTCGCCCCTTCCATCCGCTTACGCGGATTAAAAAACGTGATAACAATCACTTATCGAGTAAAAAAACGGGAGAAAACTTGCGAATACGACTTAAAAGTCGTATTATTGTTTCATCGAAAGGGGAATGGCCCCTCTCACAATAGCCCAGCAGGGCAGGAGATT
>NZ_JAOWHE010000027.1:0-311 GCF_030332765.1 Citrobacter sp. Cpo071
GCAAAGCGCGCCCTGAGCCAGCATCCATGCTGGCTCTCCCGGCCTTACGGAAACACGTCGGCAATTTTCAGCCGGACCAGCCCACACCTGACCATCTGCGTTTTTGTTTAAACAGCAAAACAGCTTTTACTGAAAGTCAGGGCATTGAAGCGATGACCCCTGTCCGGCTGAAAATCGATGAGGCGTTGACGTCTGCCCGGGACTGCCCGCAGGGATGCGGGCAGAGGGGAGGGCCTGCATGGATGCAGGCTCGGCCCCGACCCGACAGGCAGACGGCATAAGACGAATAACTCGCGCAGCGACGATTTTCC
>NZ_JAOWHE010000028.1:0-89016 GCF_030332765.1 Citrobacter sp. Cpo071
ATGCGGCGTGCCGCCTTATCCGGCCTACAGGGGCCGGGCTGAACGTATTTTGTAGGCCTGATAAGCGCAGCGCATCAGGCTCATCACAACACCACGGTTACCATCTTATCCATTGCGTAACAAAATCAGCAAGTTGCTGTATGTCGTTGATATCTAACAATGGAACATCCACCGCCAGCGGAACATCACTGGCAACCGCGATAACATATTCGTCTATCGCCAATTCTTCAGGACTATGCCCGCAATCGTCACGAAAAAGCACGATCTTAGCGACAGGTTCATGCTTAAACCCTTCAACCAGCACTAGATCCAACGTCGCTGCATCCATCCGGCTTACCAGATACGCTAAATCCAGTTCGGGCTCTTCCGGTGTTTCTACCATTAATGCCCAACGTTGCTGGCTGGCGACCAGCGTTTGTGCTGCACCGGCTTTGCGCAGTTCATAGCTATCTTTACCGGGCTTGTCGACATCCATATTGTGATGAGTATGTTTAATCAATCCGGGACGTATACCTCTGGCACGTAGTTCCGGGATCAACTTTTTGAGCAGCGTGGTTTTTCCCGTGCCGCTCCATGCCGCAATGGCGAGTAATGGGATCATGATTTTTCCTGCCATTTTGCGAGCTCTTCGGGGGTGTTCACGTTTACGAACGCATCTTTATGATCGCTGAAATCGACAGCATGACCGCCAGCCAGACGCATAAAGACCATAACGCGTCGTTCACCGGACTGAAGATAATCCTGCAGCAAAGGCTGCATAGAGCGGTGCATCAGCGCAATGGTTGGGTGATCTCTTTCCCCATCATGCACCCAGACAACGGGTGCAGCTTTACGTTGCTCTTTTAGACGAGCGACCAGATCGTGAGGAATATAGGGCATATCGCACGGGCAAAACAGAAACCACTCCCCCGTTTGCTGCAGGAATACCGATAGCATCCCGGCCAGTGGGCCAGGGAAATCGGCCAAGGAATCAGGAATAACTTTCAGGCCGCTTTGCTGGTATATATCCCGGTGGCGATTGGCATTCACCACCACGGTTTCGACCTGCAAAGCGAGAATGTCGGCCACATGCCGCCAAAGAGGTTTACCGTCCAGTTCAAGCAGACCTTTATCGGTCCCACCCATCCGTCTGGCCTTACCGCCAGCCAGCACAACCCCTGTTATTGCACTATCCAGAATCACTGATATCGCCTCTTTTAATGTGGGATTGACCCTGCTAACGTATCTGTATTGAGCCTAAGGAGCACAACCATGAAATGTAAACGTCTGAATGAAGTTATTGAACTCCTCCAGCCTGCCTGGCAGAAGGAACCCGATCTTAACCTGATGCAATTTTTGCAGAAACTGGCGCAAGAGTCAGGTTTTGACGGCGAACTGGCGGATTTAACTGATGACATTCTGATCTATCACCTGAAAATGCGAGACTCAGCGAAGGATGCTGTCATCCCAGGTATTCAGAAAGATTATGAAGAAGATTTTAAAACCGCACTACTCCGCGCTCGTGGCGTAATTAAAGAGTAAAAGCTTGTAATCGCCGCCACCGAAAGCGCTGCGAAATGATATCCTGAATCATTCGTAGTATTTTCCGGATGATGGGATGAACGACAACGCTTTTAATTTCCAGACGCTACACCCGGATACCATCATGGATGCACTGTTTGAGCAGGGGATCCGGGTGGACTCCGGGCTTACCCCGCTTAACAGCTATGAAAACCGTGTCTATCAATTCCAGGACGAAGACCGTCGACGCTTTGTTGTTAAGTTTTATCGCCCTGAACGCTGGTCTGTCGATCAGATCCAGGAAGAGCACCAGTTTGCTCTGGAACTGGTAAGCGATGAAGTCCCGGTAGCTGCGCCGTTGGTACTGAACGGCCAAACGCTGTTAAGCCATCAGGGTTTCCATTTTGCGATCTTCCCCAGCGTCGGTGGACGACAGTTTGAAGCCGACAACATCGATCAGATGGAGGCGGTGGGGCGCTATCTCGGGCGTATGCACCAGACCGGATGCAAGCGTACTTTTACCTTCCGACCGACGATTGGCCTTGAAGAATACCTGACTGAACCGCGTAAAGTTTTTGAACACGCACAGCTTATCCCATCAGGGCAAAAAGCGGCTTTCCTGAAGGCAACGGATGCGCTTATCGCGGTGGTTACCGAACGCTGGCATACGCGTTTTACTGCGTTACGCCTGCACGGTGATTGTCATGCCGGTAATATTCTGTGGCGCGATGGCCCGATGTTTGTCGATTTAGATGATGCCCGCAATGGTCCGGCTATTCAGGATTTATGGATGCTTCTCAATGGTGATAAAGCTGAACAACGCATGCAGCTAGAAACCATTATCGAGGCTTATGAAGAGTTTAGTGAGTTCGACATCTCTGAAATCGGACTGATAGAACCTTTACGCGCTATGCGTTTAGTTTATTATCTTGCCTGGCTGATTCGACGTTGGGCTGACCCTGCGTTCCCAAAAAACTTCCCGTGGTTAACCGGGGAAGATTACTGGCATCGTCAGACCGCGACCTTTATTGAGCAGGCAAAAATTCTGCAAGAGCCCCCCTTACAATTAACGCCAATGTATTAATCGGAGAAACTTGAACATGAAAAAAATATGGCTGGCGCTGGCTGGTATGGTCTTAGCTTTTAGCGCATCTGCAGCGCAGTTCCAGGATGGTAAACAATACATCACCCTGGAGAAGCCTGTTGCGGGTGAACCGCAAGTGTTGGAGTTCTTCTCCTTCTACTGCCCGCACTGCTACCAGTTTGAAGAAGTGCTTCATGTGTCTGATAACGTGAAGAAAAAACTGCCGGAAGGCACCAAGATGACCAAATACCACGTCGAGTTTCTCGGGCCTTTGGGCAAAGATCTGACGCAGGCATGGGCGGTTGCAATGGCGCTGGGCGTTGAAGATCAGGTCACTGTTCCGCTGTTTGAAGGGGTTCAGAAAACCCAGACCGTTCAGTCTGTTGCTGATATCCGTAAAGTGTTTGTCGATGCGGGTATTAAAGGCGAAGACTATGATGCGGCATGGAACAGCTTCGTAGTGAAATCTCTCGTGGCACAGCAGGAAAAAGCAGCGGCTGATTTACAGCTGCAGGGCGTTCCGGCGATGTTCGTGAATGGCAAATATCAGGTCAACCCGCAGGGCATGGATACCAGCAGCATGGATATCTTTGTACAACAGTATGCGGATACCGTGAAATACCTGGTCGGTCAGAAGTAAAAGCAAAAGCCGGTCACTGACCGGCTTTTTTATTTGCGGCTTTAATCGCGTCGAGCTGCGCGTCTTTCTCACTCCACAGCGTATTCAACCACAGCTGAAAGCGGCGCTTGAATGCCTTATCGTTCACGTAATCACCGTGTAACTCTTCATGGATTGGCTCCAGATTCACCCGCACGACAATCCTCGTTAGCTTACCGCTCAGCATATCGTAGAACGGTCGGCTACTGTTTTCCGGATAGCACAACGTGACATCCAGCATTTTATCGAACTGTGACCCCAGCACATTTAATGCCATCGCAATACCGGCCGCCTTGGGTGGGAGCAGGTTTTGATAAGGAGAACGGGTTTGCTCACGCTTCTCATGAGTAAACCGCGAACCTTCGACAAAATTCACAATGGTTGTCGGGTGCGCACGAAATTTCTCGCAGGAACGACGCGTCGTTTCGACATCTTTACCACGGCGTTCCGGATGGCGAAGCAGATAGCCACGTGAATAGCGTTTCATAAACGGCATATCCAGAGCCCAGCAAGCCAGGCCAATAAAGGGCACCCAGGCCAACTGCTGCTTGAGGAAATATTTATTCATCGGGATGTGCTTACGTAACAGAACGCAAAGCACAACGATATCGGCCCAGCTGTAATGATTACAAATGAGCAGATACCAGTTTTTCTTGCTAAGACCTTCCAGTCCTTCAACATCCCACTTCAGCCGTGGATTAAGGTGCAGCAGTAGCGCCAGACCTTCACACCAGCAGTACATCATGAAATTACAGAAGACAGAAACCTTGCGCCAGACGACAGGAATGGGCAAAAGGAGTTTCACAACCCCGGCAAGGATGATCGGCACAGAACAAAAAATTGTGACCAATATGGTCAATACGATACTCAGCAACAGCGTTATCGCAGCGAGTATTCTCGTCATAATTAAATTATTCAAAAGGTTAGCCATAGACAGTGCGCGAAAGAGGCGCAAGGGGCTGATTTTATCAGAAAACGAACCAAATGATGGATCTTCCCTGAATAGAAAAAAAGAGAATATCTATCCACATCAGGATATAAGCTGTAAAAATGGAATAAAATGCTGCGAGCTAAATTAAGTTTATGAAAAATATATATAAATACAATGAAGCACTAATTGCCTTGCTATATTTAAAGAACTGAAAATTATTTACTCACAAAGTTATCCACAGCCGTGTTTGCGAGCAAAGCAGAAGAACTGCAAAAGTTTTTCGACAAATGCGGCGAAAAACTCATGTTTTTATCCTGTCTGTGGCATCCTTTATCCATAATCTGATAAACAGGCACGGACATTATGGTTCAGATCCCAGAAAACCCACTTATCCTTGTAGATGGCTCATCTTACCTGTATCGCGCATACCACGCGTTCCCACCGCTGACTAACAGCGCAGGAGAACCTACGGGCGCGATGTACGGTGTCCTCAACATGCTGCGTAGCTTGATTCTACAATATCAACCAACCCATGCAGCGGTGGTATTCGACGCCAAGGGTAAAACCTTCCGTGATGAATTATTCGAACATTATAAGTCTCACCGCCCACCGATGCCGGACGATCTGCGTGCGCAGATTGAACCTCTGCATGCGATGGTAAAGGCGATGGGGCTGCCACTGTTGGCTGTTTCTGGCGTGGAGGCGGACGATGTTATCGGTACGCTGGCGCGGGAAGCAGAGAAGATCGGTCGCCCGGTGCTGATTAGCACCGGTGATAAAGATATGGCTCAGTTGGTGACGCCGAATATCACCCTTATCAACACCATGACCAATACGATCCTCGGCCCGGATGAAGTGGTAAATAAGTACGGCGTCCCGCCGGAACTGATCATCGATTTCCTGGCGCTGATGGGGGATTCCTCAGATAACATTCCTGGCGTTCCAGGCGTAGGCGAAAAAACCGCTCAGGCACTGCTGCAGGGGCTGGGTGGGCTGGATACCCTCTATGCCGAATCAGACAAAATAGCGGGGCTGACCTTCCGTGGTGCGAAAACCATGGCGGGCAAACTTGAGCAGAACAAAGAGGTGGCGTACCTCTCTTATCAATTGGCTACCATCAAAACCGATGTTGAGCTGGAATTGACCTGTGAGCAGCTGGAAGTGCGTCAGCCCGCTGCAGAAGAACTGCTTGGCCTGTTTAAACAGTATGAATTTAAACGTTGGGTTACCGACGTTGAAGCGGGTAAATGGCTACAGGCGAAAGGGACGAAACCGGCGGCAAAACCGCAAGAAACTATTGTCGTCGATGAAACGCCTGAGGAGCCGGCCACGGTTCTTTCGTATGAAAACTATGTGACGATTCTGGACGAAACGACGCTGGAAGAGTGGATCGCTAAGCTGAAAAAAGCACCTGTCTTTGCCTTCGATACTGAAACTGACAGCCTGGACAACATTTCCGCGAATCTGGTTGGCCTGTCTTTTGCCATTGAACCGGGTGTGGCGGCGTATGTTCCTGTTGCCCACGATTACCTGGATGCCCCTGACCAGATCGCGCGTGACCGTGCGCTGGAGCTGCTAAAGCCGCTGCTGGAAGATGAGAACGCGCACAAAGTCGGGCAAAACCTGAAGTACGATCGCGGCATCCTGGCGAACTATGGCATCGAGCTGCGCGGCATCACCTTTGACACCATGCTCGAATCCTACATTCTTAACAGCGTCGCTGGACGACACGATATGGACAGCCTGTCGGACCGCTGGCTGAAACATAAAACCATCACCTTTGAAGAGATCGCCGGAAAAGGCAAAAACCAGCTGACCTTTAACCAGATAGCACTGGAAGAGGCTGGCCGTTACGCTGCGGAAGACGCCGACGTTACGCTACAGCTGCATCTGAAAATGTGGCCAGAATTGCAGCAGCATAAAGGGCCGTTGAACGTCTTTGAAAATATCGATATGCCGCTGGTGCCGGTTTTGTCTCGCGTTGAGCGCAACGGTGTGAAAATCGATCCGGCTGTTCTGCACAAGCATTCAGAAGAGCTGACGCTGCGTTTGAATGAGCTGGAGCAAAAAGCGCACGAGATCGCCGGAGAAGCGTTTAACCTCTCTTCCACTAAGCAACTGCAAACTATCCTGTTTGAAAAGCAGGGTATTAAGCCGTTGAAGAAAACCCCTGGCGGCGCGCCATCAACGTCGGAAGAGGTACTGGAAGAGCTCGCGCTGGATTACCCATTGCCGAAAGTGATCCTGGAATATCGTGGTTTAGCAAAACTGAAGTCGACCTATACGGATAAGCTTCCGTTGATGATTAACAAGAAAACCGGGCGCGTGCACACCTCATACCATCAGGCGGTTACTGCCACCGGGCGCTTGTCTTCAACGGATCCAAACCTGCAAAACATCCCGGTACGTAATGATGAAGGTCGTCGTATTCGTCAGGCGTTCATTGCGCCAGAAGACTACCTGATTGTCTCTGCGGACTACTCACAGATTGAACTGCGTATCATGGCGCACCTTTCACGTGATAAAGGTCTGCTTACCGCGTTTGCCGAAGGGAAAGACATTCACCGCGCAACGGCGGCAGAAGTCTTTGGTTTACCTCTTGATTCCGTGACCAGCGAGCAACGCCGCAGCGCTAAAGCCATTAACTTCGGTTTGATCTACGGGATGAGCGCCTTTGGTTTGGCGCGCCAGTTGAATATTCCGCGCAAAGAAGCACAGAAGTACATGGATCTCTACTTTGAACGCTACCCTGGTGTGTTGGAATACATGGAACGCACCCGCGCGCAGGCGAAAGAGCAAGGCTATGTAGAAACGCTGGAAGGTCGCCGTCTCTATTTACCGGATATTAAATCCAGTAATGGTGCTCGTCGCGCTGGTGCTGAACGTGCGGCCATTAACGCCCCGATGCAGGGAACTGCTGCAGACATTATCAAACGAGCCATGATTGCCGTGGATGGATGGCTGCAAACCGAGCAACCGCGCGTGCGCATGATCATGCAGGTACACGATGAACTGGTGTTTGAAGTGCACAAAGATGATCTGGAAAGCGTCTCTAAAAAGATCCACCAACTGATGGAAAACGAGACCCAGATTGACGTGCCGTTGCTGGTGGAAGTCGGGAGTGGTGAAAACTGGGATCAGGCGCACTAAGGGTTTACTTAATAACGCCCCTTTTTCGTAACTAAGCAACATAAGAGAGAGCTTTTTGTGATGTCCATTAAAATTCCCTATGTAAGGAATGAAAAAAAATTACAAAAAGTGCTTTCTGAGCTGCTCAAAAAAGAGTAAAGTTATTCTCGTAGGGTACAGAGGTAAGATGTTCTATCTTTCAGACCTTTTACTTCACGTAATCGGATTTGGCTGAATATTTTAGCCGCCCCAGTCAGTAATGACTGGGGCGTTTTTTATTGTGCGAAAGAAAAGTTTTGCACATGCTGTAGGCCGGATAAGACGCGCAGCGGCGTCATCCGGCATATCGGTGAGTTATTCCTCTTCCTGCACCTCTTCAACCGGTGCCAGTTCACTAAACCAGCTATCCAGTTTTTGCCGCAGTTTGTCCACACCCAGTTTTTTCAGCGATGAAAATGCTTCTACCTGCACATCACCATTAAATGCCAGTACGGCTTCACGTACCATATTCAGCTGCGCTTTGCGTGCACCGCTGGCCAGCTTATCTGCTTTAGTCAGCAGTACCAGAACCTGAACGTTGCTCTCAACTGCCCACAGGATCATCTGTTGATCGAGATCTTTTAACGGGTGACGAATATCCATCAGTACCACCAGACCTTGCAGGCTCTGACGTTTTTCCAGATATTCAGCCAGCGCGCGTTGCCATTTACGCTTCATTTCTTCTGGAACTTCGGCATAACCGTATCCTGGCAAATCGACCAGGCGTTTGCCGTCAACGACTTCAAACAGGTTGATGAGCTGAGTACGACCCGGCGTTTTAGATGTACGCGCCAGACCTTTTTGATTCGTCAGGGTATTTAGCGCACTGGATTTGCCTGCGTTGGAACGGCCAGCAAAAGCCACTTCGATACCGGTATCGGAAGGTAAGTGGCGAATATCAGGCGCACTCATCACAAAGTGCGTCTGTTGATAATTCAAGTTAGTCAAAGCAGTCCTCTCCATCAATCAGGGCTTTGCAGCGATTATACCTGAACCCCAGCAAAAGGCTGGTTTTTCGACGAGTGAGCTATGTAAGTAAAAACCTCGCGCTTTGTGAGACATTGCCGACAGTTTCTATACGAGATGACAGAGTAAAAAATGACAGAACTAAAATAAATCATATGGTTACATTTGGGCGCTATTCTTAAAATCAGAAATTGTTACCCAGGTTACTTGTACGTTTAAACCAAAACGGTAAAGTAGCGTCCATAGCGAGGAAGCTGACAGGATAGACGACTCAGGATGAGGGTCAGGAGCGCCAGGAGGCGAAGACACAGGATTGTCAGGAAGACAAACGTCCGGAGACGTTAGTAAAAGGAAATGGAAACAACACGGAATGTTAGAGGCTAAGGGAAAAACAGGGTGTGTTGATAGCCAACAGGGATTGTAGAGCCCGTAAGGGTTGAGAGTCAGGAAAAAAGGCGACAGATTACTCTGTCGCCTTTTTTCTTTATTTCTGCTAGATTCCGGCGCAATTATATACTGAATAAAAACAGCCAAAGACGAATCATGATGAAACCAACTTCTACACCACGCGGTAAAGGTCCTGCAAAAGCGCGTCGTAAAACACGCGAAGAAATTAACCAGGAAGCTCGCGACCGTAAGCGCCAGAAAAAACACCGTGGTCATGCGGCAGGTAGCCGTGCGTCCGGTAGCGAAGGCGCATCTGGTGGCGGAAACCAAAATAAGCAAAAAGATCCTCGTATTGGCAGCAAAACCCCCATTCCATTGGGCGTGACCGAAAAAGTCACCAAACAGCACAAACCGAAGAGTGAGAAACCTATGCTTTCACCACAGGCTGAGTTGGATTTACTGGAAACGGATGAGCGCCTGGATGCGCTGCTGGAGCGTCTTGAAGCAGGAGAAACCCTGAGCGCGGAAGATCAGTCCTGGGTTGATGCCAAGCTGGATCGCATTGATGAGCTGATGCAAAAGCTGGGTCTTTCTTACGATGACGAGGAAGAAGAGGAAGAAGAAGAAAAGCAGGAAGACATGATGCGCCTGCTGAAAGGCGGCAACTAACGGTTTTACACCGTGGGTCTTCCCGTCCTGCTTATAACCCTTCCGGTTATATGTTATCTGGTGTGGTTATTCGTTAAACTACAGCGGTTGTCGCGGCGACAGAAGTGGCTGCGCAACCGACTTATCACCCGTACTGGGGTTAAGTCGGTACGCCGTACCCGCCAGAGACGCCATCGGAAGGAGTGAGCATGTCAGAGCAGTTAATAGACTGGGACCTGGCCCTGATCCAGAAATATAACTATTCCGGGCCACGATATACCTCGTACCCGACCGCGCTGGAGTTTTCTGAAGACTACGGCACTGAGGCATTTCTAAAGGCCGTGGCGCGTTATCCTGAGCGTCCTCTCTCGCTGTACGTTCACATCCCATTCTGCCACAAGCTGTGTTATTTCTGCGGCTGTAACAAGGTCGTGACTCGCCAGCAGCATAAAGCCGACCAATACCTCGATGTTTTAGAACAAGAAATTATTCATCGCGCACCGCTGTTCGCCGGACGCCATGTCAGTCAGCTGCACTGGGGCGGCGGCACGCCAACGTACCTGAATAAAGCGCAAATCAGTCGTTTGATGTCGCTGCTGCGTGGCAACTTTAACTTTAACGACGACGCTGAAATCTCGATCGAAGTAGATCCGCGAGAAATTGAGCTGGATGTGCTCGATCATTTACGCGCTGAAGGTTTTAACCGCCTGAGCATGGGGGTGCAGGACTTCAATAAAGAAGTTCAGCGCCTGGTGAACCGTGAGCAGGATGAGGAATTCATCTTTGCGCTGCTGAATCATGCGCGTGAGATCGGTTTTACTTCAACGAATATCGATCTGATTTATGGTTTGCCAAAACAGACGCCAGAAAGTTTCGCCTTCACCCTGAAACGCGTTGCTGAGCTGAATCCAGACCGACTGAGTGTCTTTAACTACGCGCACCTGCCGACGCTGTTTGCCGCTCAGCGCAAAATTAAAGATGCCGACCTGCCCAGCGCGCAGCAGAAGCTGGATATCCTGCAGGAAACCATCTCTTCACTGACCGAAACTGGCTATCAGTTCATTGGCATGGATCACTTTGCCCGCCCGGATGACGAACTGGCCATTGCTCAACGTAAGGGTGTGCTGCATCGTAATTTCCAGGGTTATACCACCCAGGGTGATACCGATCTGCTGGGAATGGGCGTGTCAGCCATTAGTATGATTGGTGACAACTACGCGCAGAACCAGAAAGAGCTGAAGCACTATTATCAGCAGGTAGACGAGCAGGGGGACGCGCTGTGGCGCGGAATTGCCCTGACCCGTGACGACTGCATTCGTCGGGATGTTATTAAGCTCCTGATCTGCAACTTCCGCCTCGACTATGCCACTGTGGAACAGCAATGGGATCTGAACTTCGCTGACTATTTTGCCGAAGACCTGAAACTGCTGGCACCGCTGGCGAAGGATGGGCTGGTGGATGTCGATGAGAAGGGGATTCAGGTCACGCCGAAGGGCCGTCTGCTGATCCGTAATATTTGCATGTGCTTCGATGCGTATCTGCGCCAGAAAGCACGGATGCAGCAATTCTCGCGGGTGATTTAACGCTTTTCCGGGTGGCGCTTCGCTTATCGTGCCTACGAAAATCTCAATACGTAGGTCGGGTAAGCGAAGCGCCACCCGGCGAACCCGCTAGCTGAACAGTCCAACCAGCGCTGCGCACAATACTGCGGCGACCGCAGTTTGTGGCGTATGGCTTTCGACCGCACCGCTCGACAGCAGATTAATGATTGATTCCAGCATGATGACTTCCCCCCGTTAGTCGGGCACGATCATACTTAACTCATCGGAACAGTAAAGCGCAAAATAGCAGCTATTTGCGCTCAATTATTAATCTTTACACAGTGACGATATATCACTCCATTCCGAGTTCTTTTAGCTTACGCGTCAAGGTATTACGACCCCAACCGAGCAGGCGTGCCGCTTCCTGTTTATGCCCCTGGGTATGACGTAGCGCGGTAGTCAATAGCGTACGCTCCATCTCTGGTTGGGCCTCAGAAAGCAAGTTTTGATGACCGGAGCGTAATGCCCGATCCGCCCACTGTGCCAATAGCGTCGCCCAACTATCCGGCTGCATATGGGACGGTGCGTCTGGCACAGAGGTTGCAAACAGCTCGGTTGGTAAGTCCTGAATCAGTACTTCCTGCCCGGCGGCCATGACGGTTAACCAGCGGCAGGTGTTCTCAAGCTGACGCACGTTACCTGGCCAGGCCAGACGGGTGAGCGCAGCCTCAGTTTCCGGGTGTAATTGTTTGGCTTCCACCCCCAGTTCGCGGGCTGCCTCCTGCAGGAAATGACGCGCCAGGCGGGGGATATCTTCCCGACGTTCGCGCAGTGGCGGCAGATGTACCCGGATGACGTTCAGACGATGGAATAAGTCCTCACGGAATTTGCCTTCCTGTACGCGCAGTTCAAGGTTTTGGTGCGTGGCGGCGATAATGCGTACATCTACCTTTACGGGCGCGTAACCGCCAACGCGGTAAAACTGTCCGTCGGCTAATACGCGCAATAAACGCGTTTGCACGTCCAGCGGCATATCGCCAATTTCATCGAGGAACAGCGTACCGCCGTCTGCCTGTTCAAAGCGCCCCTGACGAATGGTATTCGCCCCGGTAAACGCGCCTTTCTCGTGGCCAAACAGCTCAGATTCGATCAAATCTTTCGGGATTGCCGCCATGTTCAGCGCGATAAACGGCGCTTTGACGCGCGGGCTATGACGGTGCAACGCATGGGCGACCAGCTCTTTACCGGTTCCTGACTCCCCATTAATCAATACGCTGATTGAAGACCGGGATAGGCGACCAATAATGCGAAAAACGTCCTGCATTGCTGGCGCTTCGCCGATGATGTCGGTTGTAGGGCCGTTAATCTGAACATTGCGCGGCTGCTGCTGTTCCTGATAGTGACTGATGGCGCGCTCGACCAGCGCCACAGCTTCATCAATATCAAAAGGTTTGGGTAGATAATCAAACGCTCCTTGCTGATAGGCGCTGACGGCAGCATCCAGATCGGAGTGCGCGGTCATTATGATGACCGGAAGCATCGGATGCCGCTGTTTAATCTGTTTTAACAGCGTCAGGCCGTCCATACCCGGCATGCGGATATCTGACAACAGCACGTCCGGCGTTTTGCTGGCCAGCGCGTCCAGTACCTCTTTACCACTTTCAAATGTGGTACAGCTTAGCCCTGCCCCTGCGAGCGCACGTTCAAGCACCCAACGGATGGAACTATCGTCATCAACGACCCAGACTATTCCTCGTTGCATAAACGTCACCTTATTTCCTGATAGGCAGGTAAACCGAGAACTCGGTATGACCCGGCCAACTGGTAAATTCAATTTTGCCGGAATGTTGATCAATCAAATTACGGGCGATAGATAATCCAAGGCCGGTACCGCCTTCGCGACCGCTAACCATTGGGTAGAACAGCGTATCCTGCAAATGCGAGGGGATACCTGGACCGTTATCCTCTACATCAATTCGTGCCGCCAGACGGTAACGCATGCCGTGTAGCGTGAGCTGAAACGCGGTGCGGGTGCGCAGAATGATCTCGCCGCCTTCCGGTCCCAGCGCCTGCAAAGCATTGCGTACGATGTTCAGCAAAACCTGCTCGATCTGGTCCGGGTCGTGCAGTAATTCGGGCAGACTTGGGTCGTAATCCCGGATTAGCGTGACGTTTTCCGGCAGCTCCATCGAGACCAGCGCCACCACGCGTTCCGCCACTTTGTGAATACTTTCCGTGATGTGCATGCCGGGCTGTTGTGGCCCCAGCAGACGGTCGACCAGATTACGCAGGCGGTCCGCCTGTTCAATAATGACTTTGGTATATTCGGTCAGCGCCGGGTCCGGAAGCGCTTTACTGAGAAGTTGCGCCGCACCGCGTAATCCGCCCAGCGGGTTTTTAATTTCATGTGCCAGACCACGCACCAGATCGCGGGCAGCAATCTGCTGAGCGTGCTGGAGCTGTTCCTGACTCAGACGGCGCTGGTTATCCATAGGGGCCATCTCCAGCAAGATAAGGCCATCAGGCAGCCTCTGAGCGGTCACAGAGAGGATATGTGAGTGGCTGTCTATCACCAGCGTCACTTCGTTATCCGTAAAGCCCTGGCCTGCTTCCAGGCTCTCTCGCATCAGTCCGATGTTTAAGGAGAAATAACTCAACAGATCGGGAAGCGGTGTACCAAACAGTTTGCGGGAGCTTTGGGCGAGCAACTGCTGTGCCGCCGGGTTGGCGTAATGTACAGCCAGCTCATCGTCGACGAGTAAGATGCTGTTGATTAAAGAATTGAGGATCTGCCCAGCATCGGGCAGCGTGCCGGTTGCCATTCAGCAGTCTCCTGAAAAGTGTTGCACCAATTTAGTGCATTATAGCTTTTTACATCAAAAAAGCGCGAAAAAGCAGGTTGTTAGTGGAGAAAAAAGCCCATCCGGGGATGGGCTACAGATGACTGGCAAACATAGATGCCGGATGGCGGCTTTGCCTTATCCGGCCTACAAGGTAATGTTACCCTCCAGGCCTGATAAGTTTGCGCCATCAGGCGTCCTATCATTCACCATCGATCTCAAGCCTGCCTGAGCAGGCTAAAAGTTCCACGGCAACTCAAACGATTAAACGCTGTAGTACAGCTCAAACTCTACCGGGTGCGGAGTCATACGCACGCGGTCATCTTCTTCGCGACGCAGCGCAATGTACGCATCGATCGCTTCATTGGTGAACACGCCGCCTGCGGTCAGGAACTCGCGGTCCAGATCCAGTTCTTTCAGTGCTTCTTCCAGAGAACCAGCAACCTGTGGGATCTCTTTCGCTTCTTCCGGCGGTAGGTCGTACAGGTTTTTGTCCATTGCTTCGCCCGGGTGGATCTTGTTCTTAATACCGTCAAGACCAGCCATCAGTAGCGCTGCGAAGCACAGGTATGGGTTAGCAGCCGGGTCCGGGAAACGCACTTCGATACGACGCGCTTTCGGAGAAGCAACTACCGGGATACGGATAGACGCAGAACGGTTACGGGCAGAGTAAGCCAGCATTACCGGTGCTTCGTAACCCGGGACCAGACGCTTGTAGGAGTTGGTGGTCGGGTTAGCCAGGGCGTTGATCGCTTTAGCGTGTTTGATTACGCCACCGATGTAGTACAGCGCCTGCTCAGACAGACCTGCATATTTGTCACCGGAGAACAGGTTTACGCCGTTCTTGGACAGGGACATGTGGCAGTGCATGCCGGAACCGTTATCGCCAAACATTGGTTTTGGCATAAAGGTCGCGGTTTTACCGAAACGGTGAGCGACGTTGTGAACGACATATTTGTAGATCTGAATTTCGTCCGCTTTTTTGGTCATGGTGTTAAAGCGGGTCGCGATTTCGTTCTGACCAGCAGTCGCCACTTCGTGGTGATGCGCTTCAACAACCAGGCCCATTTCTTCCATGATCAGACACATGGTAGAACGGATATCCTGAGAAGAATCTACCGGAGGAACCGGGAAGTAACCGCCTTTCACGCCTGGACGGTGACCTTTGTTACCACCTTCGTATTTGGTGGAAGAGTTCCATGCGCCTTCGATGTCATCGATAGCCACGTGGGAACCGGAAATAGTTGCGCCGAAACGGATGTCGTCAAACAGGAAGAATTCTGGCTCTGGCCCGAACAGAACGGTGTCTGCGATGCCGGTAGAACGCAGATACTCTTCAGCACGTTTAGCGATGGAGCGCGGGTCACGGTCGTAGCCCTGCAGCGTACCTGGTTCCAGGATATCGCAACGGATGATCAGGGTAGACTCTTCAAAGAACGGGTCGATGAGAGCAGTAGACGCATCTGGCATCAGAACCATGTCTGATTCGTTAATGCCTTTCCAGCCACCGATTGAGGAGCCGTCAAACATTTTGCCTTCTTCAAAGAATTCGGCATTTACCTGATGAGCAGGAATAGTGACGTGCTGTTCTTTACCTTTGGTATCAGTGAAGCGTAAATCAACAAACTTCACTTCGTGTTCGTTCAGCATCGTCAAAACGTGTTCAGCGGACATACTTACTCTCCCGGATTGGTCATTGTCGTCGTGGTAACGAAGTCTTCAATTCTGCAAAAATTGGCCGTGTCGCCATAAAAAATATAAAGCGAAATCTGTGCCAACTTTTAAATTGCCCCTAAAAGGCGTTATCATGCGCACCATCGTGCAAAGGGGCTGCACCATGAAGGTTGTATTGCACCATTATAGTGCTTTAATGTGAACATTAAGCACCATATTGGTGCAAAGCATGTCAGATTACCCCTTTTAACGCTCCGTGAATGTGATCACAAAGAAACTCTGCAATACTTGTTTGCGGAGGATGTTTGTGATCCTGTTTTGTACTGCGATTAATCCGTGTACAATAACGCGCTATTTCTAAAATGCCTGAGGCAAAGTTGTGATCGAAAATTTGCGTAACATCGCCATCATCGCGCACGTAGACCATGGTAAAACGACCCTGGTAGACAAGCTGCTCCAACAATCCGGTACGTTCGATGCACGTGCTGAAACCCAAGAGCGCGTGATGGACTCCAACGATTTGGAGAAAGAGCGTGGGATTACCATCCTCGCTAAAAACACCGCTATCAAATGGAATGACTACCGTATCAACATCGTTGATACCCCGGGGCACGCCGACTTCGGTGGTGAAGTTGAACGTGTAATGTCCATGGTCGACTCTGTGCTGCTGGTGGTGGATGCAATGGACGGTCCGATGCCGCAGACGCGCTTCGTGACCAAAAAAGCCTTTGCCCATGGCCTGAAGCCAATTGTTGTTATCAACAAAGTTGACCGTCCTGGCGCGCGTCCTGACTGGGTTGTTGATCAGGTATTTGACCTGTTCGTTAACCTCGACGCTACCGACGAGCAGCTGGACTTCCCGATCGTTTACGCTTCTGCGCTGAACGGTATCGCGGGTCTGGATCACGAAGACATGGCTGAAGACATGACTCCGCTGTATCAGACTATCGTTGATCGTGTACCGGCTCCGAGCGTAGATCTTGATGGCCCGCTGCAGATGCAAATCTCTCAGCTGGACTACAACAACTACGTTGGCGTAATCGGTATCGGCCGCATCAAACGCGGTAAAGTTAAACCGAACCAGCAGATCACTATCATCGATAGCGAAGGCAAAACCCGTAACGGTAAAGTCGGTAAAGTTCTGACCCATCTGGGTCTGGAACGTATCGAGAGTGATATTGCCGAAGCAGGCGATATCATCGCGATCACCGGTCTGGGCGAACTGAACATCTCCGACACCATCTGCGACCCGCAGAATGTTGAAGCGCTGCCAGCTCTGTCCGTTGATGAACCGACCGTTACCATGTTCTTCTGCGTAAACACCTCTCCGTTCTGCGGTAAAGAAGGTAAATATGTTACCTCTCGTCAGATCCTTGACCGCCTGAACAAAGAGCTGGTGCACAACGTTGCGCTGCGCGTTGAAGAAACCGAAGATGCGGATGCGTTCCGTGTATCCGGTCGTGGTGAGCTGCACCTGTCTGTTCTGATCGAAAACATGCGTCGTGAAGGTTTCGAAATGGCGGTTTCCCGTCCGAAAGTAATCTTCCGCGAAATCGACGGCCGTAAACAAGAGCCGTTCGAAAACGTAACGCTGGACGTTGAAGAGCAGCACCAGGGTTCTGTGATGCAGGCTCTGGGCGAGCGTAAAGGCGACCTGAAAAACATGAATCCAGATGGCAAAGGCCGCGTACGTCTTGACTACGTGATCCCAAGCCGTGGTCTGATCGGCTTCCGTTCAGAATTCATGACCATGACTTCCGGTACCGGTCTGCTGTACTCCACCTTCAGCCACTACGACGACGTTCGTGCGGGTGATGTGGGTCAGCGTCAGAACGGCGTACTGATCTCCAACGGCCAGGGTAAAGCAGTTGCGTTCGCACTGTTCAGCCTGCAGGACCGCGGTAAGCTGTTCCTGGGTCACGGTGCTGAAGTTTACGAAGGCCAGATCATCGGTATTCACAGCCGCTCTAACGACCTGACTGTAAACTGCCTGACCGGTAAGAAACTGACCAACATGCGTGCGTCTGGTACTGACGAAGCAACGGTTCTGGTTCCGCCGGTTAAGATGACTCTGGAGCAGGCTCTGGAATTCATTGATGACGACGAACTGGTAGAAGTAACACCAACCTCTATCCGTATCCGTAAGCGTCACCTGACTGAAAACGATCGTCGCCGTGCAATGCGTGGCGCGAAAGAAGAGTAATTAACACTCTTTTTCAGGTAAGCACAAAAAAGCCGCTGATTATCAGCGGCTTTTTTTATCTAAAAGATCAGGTCGTTTCCTGCTCTGCAATGACTAGCTCAATATTTTCTAAATCAAGCAATTGCTTGAATGAATTTGGTGGCTGGGAATCGGTAAAAAATGCCCGAATTTTACGCATATTACCGATGGATACAGCGGCTGAGGCGGTAAACTTAGTATGATCAGCAACTAACAGCGTATTACGTGCATGCTTAATCATCGTTTTGGCGACAAGCGCTTCGTTAACGTCAAATTCCAATAGTGTGCCGTCTTCCTCGATGGCACCAATACTGGTAATCAAATAGTCGGCTCTAAATCCTTCAATAAAGTTCACTGCTCCTGGGCCAACAATACCGCCATTATGAGCACGTAACGTTCCACCGGGCACCATAACCTCAAGATCTTGATTCTTATATAAGATCTGCGCAACACGAAGACTGTTAGTAATGATGCGAAGATCCCGACGGTTCAGCAAAGCTCGTGCGACGGCTTCCACCGTTGTACCAATGGTAATAAATACCGTACAGCGTTCAGGAAGATAATCAGCAACCGCTTCCGCTATCGCTTCTTTTTCCTGGGTAAGGGACAACTCTCGCTGTTCAAAGGCGGTATTCATGACGCTGGATACACGTCCGGCTCCACCATGATGTCTGGTGATCAAGCCCTGTTCGCTTAACTTACGAATATCCCGGCGCACGGTTTGCGTGGACACGTCCAGCAATTGTGCGAGCTCTTCGATATTCATATAGCCGCGTTCTGTAATGTAATGAACAAGTTGATCGTGTCGCGGATTACCGGTGACTTCAATGATGCTCATGAATACTCCTGGACTTCTTCCCCGTAATTGTTGGCTATTTTACGCATAAAGTGACAAAAATGATTCGGTTTGCGCACGATTAGGAATTCCGGCTCGTCCGCCCGCCTGAGTGCATTTCATCGCCGCCACCGCACTTGCGAAGCGAATCGCCTGGTCAGTCGGCATTTGCTCTGCAAGAGCTGCTGCCATTGCACCATGGAAAACATCGCCTGCACCGGTTGTATCCACAACATTGACAGAAAATGCAGTCTGTTGACACATATGACCATTTTCGATCCATAGTGACCCTTCGCCGCCAAGCGTAACGTACACTTTACCATTGGTTTGCTCAGCGGCCAGTTTAAGTGCCTGTTGTGCATCATCTTGCCCGGTCATTCTCTTCAGACCTGGAGTTGAAAAAACGGCATGATCGGCAAGCGCCACCAATGGGGTTATATCTTGTGGTGTCATATCGGCATCCAACAGCGTTGGAACTCCGGCGGCACGTGCCAGTTCGAAGGATTTCAACGTCCCTTCATGCCAACGTACATCGGCCAGAACGATGTCATAACGGGAAAAATCAATCGACTCCAGCCACCTTGCATCCGTATCGAGATCCGGGCTTGGATAGTTCACGATAATGCGTTCGCCATGCTGGTCGACCAAAATTGCGGACTGGGATGAACGGGAGTTCGGGTATTGCCGGCAGAACGCCGTATTGACCCCCCAGCTCTGAAGCTCGTTAAGCAAGGTATTCCCACAACTGTCATCGCCTACACGGCCTATAAAATCAACGTCAATACCAAGCCGGGCAATGGCGACAGCTGCTGTTGCCGCCGGGCCGCCACCTGTCTCAAAATATTGATTTGACTGATATTTTCCCCCGCCATCGGGCAGGTTGTTCAGAGAATAAATACGGTCCTGAACGGTGATTCCAACACATGCAATTCTGGTCATATTTGGTTAGTCCTGTGTGATCTTGTCTTCTTTTGTTCATTTTAATGACATAAATGATCAAATTAGTGACGCGTGTCTTGTTTTTAGTCATAAATTACAAATATGCTCAAAAACAGACGAAAACGAGTTTTTAATTGTAATTATTTTGTCAACCTGACACAGGAGAGCATTCATGACAACCGTTGCATTTTTGGGCTTGGGCCAGATGGGCAGCCCAATGGCTAATAATCTGTTGCAAAAGGGACATGCTTTGCGTGTGTTCGACGTAAACCAACAGGCAGTCAATGAATTAGTACAAAAAGGTGCGACTGCTGCTCAAACACCCGCTGAAGCCGCTAAAGGTGCCGAATTCATAATCACTATGCTGCCAAATGGCGACATCGTTCGGCAAGTTCTGCTGGGTAAAGATGGCGTCAGCGAAGGCCTGTCCCCCAATGCCCTGGTTATTGACATGTCCACGATTCATCCATTGCAGACCGATGAGTTGATTCATGAGATGAAAGAGAAAGGCATCAGCATGATGGATGCTCCTGTGGGCAGGACGTCAGTTAACGCGATTGACGGCACGCTGCTGATTCTTGCTGGCGGAACGCCTGAACAGGTTGAACGTGCTCGCCCTGTGCTGATGTGTATGGGGAATGAGCTGGTGGAAGCTGGCGGTCCCGGTATGGGGATCCGCGTAAAGCTCATCAATAACTATATGAGTATTGCGCTGAACGCCTTGTCAGCGGAAGCCGCTGTTCTTTGCGAGTCATTGGGTTTGAGCCTTGATGTGGCCATTAAGGTCATGAGCGGTACTGCCGCAGGCAAGGGGCACTTTACGACAACCTGGCCTGGCAAGGTACTTAAAGGAGACCTTTCTCCGGCATTCATGGTGGACCTCGCGTTGAAAGACCTGCGTATTGCCGTCGATGTCGCTAGTCAGACCGGTGCGCCGCTCAATATGGGCATTGCAGCAGAAACCTATTACACCCGTGCCAGCGAGAACGGTCGAGGCCGTCAGGACTGGAGTGCGCTGTTATCTCAGGTTCGTCAGCAGGCTGGCCGACCAGATTCACTCTAAATTTTAAACAGTTACAGGAGTTATTATGTCTTCCCACAATACCCCATACACGCTGAAAGATATTTCTCGCCCTGGCGGTGGATTTGCCATGCTGGCCGTTGATCAGCGTGAAGCAATGCGTCTGATGTTTGCAGCGTCTGGACATCCTAAACCTGTTGCCGACAGCGTATTGACTGATTTTAAAGTTGCAGCAACACAAATTCTGTCTCCCTACGCTTCAGCGGTTCTGGCAGATAAACAATATTGTCTCGATCAGATTGTCTCTCAAGGTGCAGTCGCTGATTCATGTGGACTGATTGTGGCGGCTGACCATTTTGTTCCGGGTAATGGTATTCCGGTTGATAGTGTCGAAATTGACAGAGCAATTGATCCGCATAAAGCCCGCGAAATGGGTGCGAAAGCCATGAAGTTGTTAGTGCTGTGGCGTGAAGATGAACCCGCAGAAGAACGTTTGGCTATGGTGGCTGAGTTTGTTCAACGCTGTCGTAGCGCAGGGCTGGTCAGCATCATTGAGCCGGTCGTCCGACCTCCTCGTCGCGGCTGGGAATTTGACCGGGAAAGCGCCATCGTTGCCGCAGCGGCTGAACTCGGCTGCACCGATGCTGACCTCTATAAAGCTGAAATGCCATTAGGCGGCAAAGGTGATGAACAGACCCTACTTGCTGCGTGTCAAAAGTTGCATGAACAAATGAAAATGCCGTGGGTCATTCTTTCTTCTGGTGTTGATGCGGATATTTTTGGCCGCGCGGTCCGTATCGCCATGAAGGGTGGAGCTTCCGGATTCCTGGCAGGGCGTGCCGTTTGGGCATCGGTTGTTGGTGCTCAAGATCCGCAAACAATGTTGCGTGATGTGTCGGTTCCACGCTTACAACGCCTGGCAGAAATCGTCGATGAAGGGATTTCTCAGCGTTAATCACCCATTTTAACGAATCTGGAGAAGAACCATGGATAAGATTACCCAAGTTCTATTTTCTGATATTGGGAAGGTGACCACCCAATATGTTGAGCTGCCGCACCAGGAACTTAAACCGCAAGAAGTCCGAATTGCTCCGGTGTTTTACGGAATATGTGGCTCTGATCTGCATGTACTGAAAGGAGGACACCCATTTGCAAAACCTCCGGTTGTGCCTGGACATGAAATTGCGGCACGCGTAACTGAAGTGGGCAGTGAAGTAACGAATGTTAAGCCGGGCGATCATGTCGTAGTCGACCCAATTATGGCCTGCATGGAGTGTCGTGCTTGTAAAGCGGGTCGCTTTAATCTGTGTGAGCCGCCACAGGTTGCTGGCTTCCGGGCGCCGGGTTTTGCCCGCTCGCAGCACATTGTACCTGCACGAAACTGCCATGTTGCACCTGCTTCGTTACCACTAAAAGCACTGGCTTTCGCTGAGCCCGCAGCCTGCGCGCGTCATTGCGTGAGCCGTATGCCGAAAGCGTCATTGGAAAGTGTATTAGTGATTGGTGCAGGGACAATTGGTTTATCCATCGTTCAAGCATTGCGCATCATGGGTGCGGGAAAGATCACCGTCATCGAGCCTGATGCCGCCAAGCGCGCGTTGTCGTTAAAGCTAGGTGCCACGGAAGTCTGGGCTCCGGGGGAATTGGATGCACAGGTCCGTTTTACGGGGGCAATTGATGTTGTTGCCGCCCAGGCCACGCTGAATGATGCATTTACCCATGTTTATGCTGGCGGAACGGTAGTGTGCATGGGGGTACCGAGTGGCCCACGTGAAATTCCTCTTCCGATGATGCAGCGCTTCGAACGCGATTTGTTGAATTCCGGCATGTACATCCCGGAAGACTTCGATGCCGTGATTGAATGGCTTGCGGATGGGCGGTTTGACACCAGCGAACTGGTGACCGATCTCTTCCCTGTCGAAGATGCGGATAAGGCGTTTGAACGTGCGCAGCAAAATGACTCTATAAAAGTCATGCTGCAATTTGCTGAGGTTTGATGCTGTAACCCTCTGTCTGGCGCTGCTTAAGGGTAGCGCCATCCTACAACAATGAAAAAGGATGCTGCGATGAGTCACATCACCAGTCCTACACCTTACTCGATCGGTCGTCCCCAGGACGTGATTGATATTGTTAATAAACATTCAGCAGTAAACACCAGTGTTGGCGTCATTTTTATCGCTCTTGGTGGCATTCTAATTGATGCCTATCAGGCGGCGATGGTGGGTTTTGGTAATAAATATATCGCATTGCAATTTGGTATTTCGCCGGGGCTGGCGGCGACGGTTAACGCCTCTGTTTTAGTCGCCGCCCTGATTGGTGGATTACTGGCGAACCGTGTGATTAACCGCTTTGGTCAAAAGCGTGCATTTATCATCGGAATGGGCCTGTGCACAATAGGTGCCGCAGCTGTCGCGATAGCCCCGAACATCTGGTGGGTGCTGGTGTGTCGCGTAATCATGGGATTTGGCTTGGGTATTGATTTCCCGCTGGCAACAAATGCGGTGGCAGAGCTACGCGGCTCAACATCTAAGAAAACCGGTTCGTCGGTTAACCTTTGGCAAATGGCCTGGTATGTATCAACTACGGTCGTCTATCTTGTGCTGCTTCCACTGTTGTTGTCGGGTATCGCGGAAGAGCAATTATGGCGCTATGGTATTTTCATTGGTGCTATTTTTGCCGTCATTATCATGATTCTGCGTTATTTCTTCATCGGTGAGTCTGCAATGTGGGCCGCACGAGTCGGACGTTATGATAAAGCCTGCGATATTCTGGCTAAACGCTATGGTGTTCATGCTCGCGTTGCTGCCAAACCAAAAAACGATGATTTTTCTGCTGAAAAAACAGAAAGTAAGTTTCATGGCGGCTATGGGATTTTATTTAACTCACGTTATCGCAAACGCACTATTCTCGGCTGCGTTGTGGCGACGATGCAAGCCTGGCAATATAACGCCGTGGGTGTTTATTTACCGCTGACTTTGGCGGGAATACTGAGCGGTGGATTAACCGGGGCTCTTAGCGGTTCTGCGGTAGTGAATGCCCTGTGTGGCATTACAGGTGGATTGATTGGTTCTCTTATCCTCCAGCGTTTGGGAACTCGCCTTCAGTCGATGTATGGTTTCGCCGTCGTAACGGTTGCATTACTGGCTTTAGGTGCATTAGCAACCACCAACCCATGGCTTTCTTTAGGTTTGTTGGGCGCAATCATTTTCTTCCATTCAGCGGGCCCGGGCGGCCTGGGAATGACCATTGCCACACTTTCTTATCCGCCATCTATTCGCCCGACAGGCGTAGGATTTGCTCGTGCAATTATGCGTACTGGGGCGATTGCCGGACTTATTTTCTGGCCTATGTTGTGGGGTGCATTAAAGACAGAAGCGTTCTATTGGCTGGCAATTGTTCCTTTTCTCGGCTTCCTGACATGCGTGTTGATTAAGTGGGAACCACTTGGTGCAAACGTTGACGCTGAAGACGCTGAGGTACTGGCTGAGCTGGATAAATAACAAGCAAGCGCGTCGCAACATGTCGACGCGCTTTTTCGTATAAATCCGCCGCTTTTTTAGTGATTTTATTGCGCAGATTTCTCGCCGACCCGGAGAGGAAAATTATGGCTGAAATAGAACATGTACCAGGGAAAGAGCTATCCGGCAAAGCCATGAGACGCGTTGTCATGGGCAGTTTCGCTGGCGCGTTGATGGAATGGTACGATTTTTTTATTTTCGGAACGGCGGCAGGGCTAGTCTTTGCTCCCCTGTTTTTCCCTGATAGCGATCCTTTTATTGGTTTAATCGCCGCATTCGCCACCTTTGGTGTGGGTTTTCTGTCACGTCCGCTTGGAGGCATTGTTTTTGGCCACTTTGGCGATAAAGTCGGTCGCAAAATAACGTTGATTTGGACGTTAGCGATAGTTGGTTCCTCAACGTTTTTAATCGGTTTCATTCCAACATACCAGGATATTGGGATCTGGGCCCCGATTATATTGATGGTTCTGCGCCTGGTTCAGGGGTTCGGTCTGGGTGGGGAATATGGCGGGGCTGCATTGATGACTATTGAATCTGCGCCTGAGGCGAAGCGCGGGTTTTTAGGTTCGCTCCCACAAACGGCAGCCTCAGTTGGGATTATGCTGGCGACAGGGGTGTTTGCATTATGCAATCACTTCCTGACCCAGGAAGAGTTTCTGGCCTGGGGATGGCGTATCCCTTTTTGGCTATCTGCCATCATGTTAATTGTTGGGATGTTCATACGGTTACATACCGAAGAAACACTGGATTTTAAAAAACAAAAAACGGCTGTCTCACAGGAACAATCAGCACCACCGTTGATTGAACTTTTCCGTAAGCATCCACGGAATATTCTGTTAGCGCTAGGGGCCAGGCTGGCGGAGAGCGTTTCGTCGAACATCATTAATGCCTTTGGTATTGTCTATATTTCCAGCCAGTTGGCATTATCAAGGGATATTCCACTCAACGGCATGCTAATCGCCTCAGCAATTGGCATTGTGTGTTGTCCATTAATTGGTTGGATCTCTGACCGCGTTGGGCAACGGAAGATGTATTTATTTGGCGCTGGTTTTTGCATCCTTTTTGCATTCCCATTCTTCCTGCTGCTGGATACGAAAAGCACACTTATCATCTGGTGCTGCATGATCCTTGGCTATAACCTGGGGCCAACGATGATGTTTGCAGTACAGCCCACCTTATTTACCCGTATGTTCGGAACACGAGTGCGCTATACGGGTCTTTCCTTTGCCTATCAGTTCTCAGCAATTCTGGGTGGGTTAAGCCCGCTCATTGCCTCCAGTTTGTTGGCGCTGGGAGGCGGGAAACCGTGGTATGTAGCACTGTTTCTGTTTGTTATCTCAATACTTTCATTCAGTTGCGTCTGGCTTATCGAGCCACATTCAGACAATAAAAATGACGCTAATAACATTTAACTTCTTACCGAAATATCAGAGAGCAATAACATGAACAATGAATTGAATACTGAGCATTATCAAGCATTACAACGTGCTTTTGATACCGCCTGGCCGGGACCGATCGGCCAACCTATTTTTCTGGAAAAAGGACATCTACGTCTGCAAATTTTTCCGCGCGATGGTGCCAGAATCACCTCGCTTCAGGCGTTTGGTTTTGAAGTGTTACGTCAATGGGAGCCACAGCGTAAAGCATTTCAGTATGGCTGCTTTCCTATGGTTCCTTGGGCAGGCCGCCTTGGCGATGCAACATTGACCGTGGGGGAGAAACAGTACGTATTACCTGCTAACAAACCGCCTCATGCTCTACATGGTATGGCCTGTTATTCATCATGGGAAATTGTCGAACATACAGCGGATACCTTGAAACTGCGCATGCCACTGGGCGCTCCTTGGCCCTGGGAAGGAGAGGTCCTGCAGACGCTGACTCTTGAAGACGATGCGTTAATTCTGCGACTTGAAATTCACACCATGTCTGAAACTTTTCCGGCATCTGCTGGATGGCACCCCTGGTTTGCAAAACAACTGGGCCAGCAGAATGAAGAAGATGAATTACTGGTATGTTTTAAGGCCGACTGGCAGGAAGAAGCCGGGAATAATGAGTTACCAACAGGTAATAAAATCCCCCCACAATCAGGCCCGTGGGATGACTGCTTTGGTTTTAATGATGGTCTCAATGTCAGATTACAGTGGCCAGGTAAGCTGAGTATGACGATGACATCGAGTGCGCAAAGCCTGGTCGTTTTTGACAAACAGCCCGACGCAACATGTGTCAATCCGCTTACTCAGGCGCCAAATGCGATAAATAGGACACCGCAGTTTGTCAGTGCAGGTCTTCCGTTGGTGATTGAGTCGCGCTGGCAATTTACACAGGAATTCTGATGGCTTAGCCAATAATCCCGACAGGGACTCATAGTCAAACTTCTCCTTTCCCGCTACAGTTATTCATCCACGGCGAATAAGGAGAAGGGCATGCTCTATATCTTTGATTTGGGTAATGTGATTGTCGATATCGACTTCAATCGCGTGTTAGGTACTTGGAGCGATCTGAGCCGTGTACCGCTGGCTTCGTTAAAGCAAAGTTTCACCATGGGAGAGGCTTTTCACCAGCACGAGCGAGGTGAAATAACGGATGAAGCCTTTGCCGAAGCGCTATGTCATGACATGGCGCTACCGCTAAGCTATGAGCAGTTCTCCCACGGCTGGCAGGCCGTTTTTGTTGCCTTGCGTCCTGAAGTCATCGACATCATGCAAAAGCTGCGTGAGCAGGGGCATCGGGTGGTCGTCTTGTCGAATACTAACCGTCTGCACACGACGTTTTGGCCGGACGAATACCCCGAAATCCGTCAGGCTGCTGACCATATTTACCTTTCCCAGGATCTGGGCATGCGTAAACCGGAAGCGCGGATTTACCAGCATGTCCTGCAGTCTGAAGGTTTTTCTGCGCATGAGGCGGTATTTTTCGACGACAACGCCGATAATATTGAAGGGGCTAATCGGTTAGGGATTACCAGCATCCAGGTTGTCGATAAAACGACCATTCCGGACTATTTCGCGAAGTTGCTATGCTAAAAAATGTTCAGCAACAAGCCAGGCACCATACGCGTCCTGTTCGGGCCTGGTTGAAGCTACTATGGCAGCGGATTGATGAGGACAATATGACGACGCTGGCAGGGAATCTTGCCTATGTCTCATTACTCTCATTAGTGCCGCTTATTGCCGTAGTTTTTGCGCTTTTCGCCGCATTTCCGATGTTTTCTGACGTCAGCGTCCAGCTACGTCATTTCATTTTCGCAAACTTTATCCCGGCGACGGGAGATGTCATTCAGCGTTATATCGAACAGTTCGTTGCCAACTCGAACAAAATGACCGCCGTTGGGGCGTGTGGGCTGATTGTGACAGCGCTATTACTGATGTATTCCATTGATAACGCGCTGAATACTATCTGGCGCAGCAAGCGTACTCGGCCTAAAGTTTACTCTTTCGCCGTTTACTGGATGATTTTAACGCTGGGGCCACTGCTGGCGGGGGCCAGTCTGGCGATCAGCTCTTATCTGTTGTCATTGCGCTGGGCCAGCGATCTCAACACGGTGATCGATAACGTCCTGCGTATTTTCCCGCTGGTGCTTTCCTGGCTCTCGTTCTGGCTGCTTTACAGCATCGTACCGACTACGCGTGTACCTAACCGTGATGCGGTTATTGGCGCCTTTGTGGCCGCTGTGTTGTTCGAAACCGGAAAGAAAGGATTTGCGCTCTATATCACGATGTTCCCGTCTTATCAGCTCATTTACGGTGTCCTGGCGGTGATCCCCATTTTGTTCGTCTGGGTATACTGGACCTGGTGTATCGTCTTGCTAGGCGCGGAAATAACTGTCACTCTCGGGGAATACCGCAAACTTAAACAAGCCGCAGAACAAGAAGAAGCAGAGCAACCATGATTGCATTAATTCAGCGCGTAACCCGTGCCAGCGTCACCGTGGAGGGCGAGGTGACGGGTGAAATTGGCCCAGGACTTTTGGTCCTGTTAGGTGTCGAAAGGGATGATGACGAGCAGAAAGCGAACCGCCTGTGCGAGCGCGTACTCGGCTATCGAATCTTTAGCGATGCCGAAGGCAAAATGAACCTTAACGTGCAGCAGTCAGGGGGCAGCGTGCTGGTGGTTTCACAGTTCACGCTGGCGGCAGATACCGAACGCGGCATGCGCCCGGGGTTTTCAAAAGGGGCTGCGCCCGATCGTGCAGAGGCGCTGTATGAGTACTTTGTTGAGCGTTGCCGCCAACAGGAAATGAATACGCAAACCGGTCGATTCGCTGCGGATATGCAGGTTTCACTGGTTAATGATGGCCCCGTGACGTTCTGGTTACAAGTATGAACCAGCTACCGGTGTGGCCGCGGACAACAAGAGAGAATACGACGATGTATCACCTTCGTGTACCGCAAACAGAAGAAGAATTGGAGCGTTACTACCAGTTTCGCTGGGAGATGCTGCGTAAACCGTTGCACCAGCCTAAAGGCTCCGAACGGGATGCCTGGGATGCGATGGCGCATCACCAGATGGTGGTGGACGAAGAGGGGAATCTGGTCGCAGTAGGACGTCTGTATATCAATGCGGATAACGAAGCCTCCATACGCTTTATGGCCGTTGACCCCTCCGTGCAGGAGAAAGGGTTGGGCACGCTGATGGCGATGACCCTGGAGTCTGTGGCGCGTCAGGAAGGGGTAAAGCGCGTAACCTGTAGCGCCCGTGAAGATGCGGTCGAATTTTTCGCCAAACTGGGGTTTGTGAGCCAGGGAGAAATCACCACGCCGCAAACCACGCCGGTGCGTCACTTTTTGATGATTAAACCCATCGCGACGCTGGACGACATTCTCCATCGCGGGGACTGGTGCGGACAACTACAGCAAGCCTGGTACGAACATATTCCATTGAGTGAGAAAATGGGTGTGCGCATTCAGCAGTATACCGGGCAGAAGTTTATCACCACGATGCCCGAGACGGGCAATCAGAACCCGCACCATACGCTGTTTGCCGGTAGCTTGTTTTCCCTGGCGACGCTAACGGGCTGGGGGCTTATCTGGCTGATGCTGCGCGAGCGTCATCTGGGCGGGACGATAATCCTTGCTGACGCGCATATACGGTACAGCAGGCCGATCACCGGGAAACCTACCGCTATCGCCGATCTGGGCTCGCTGAGCGGAGACCTGGACCGTCTGGCAAGAGGTCGTAAGGCGCGCGTTCAGATGCAGGTCGGGGTATTTGGCGACGACACGCCGGGCGTGGTGTTCGAAGGCACCTACATTGTGCTACCCGCAAAACCTTTTGGCGCATATGAAGAAGGTGGGAACGAGGAAGAGTAGGGGCGTGCCCCTACTGAAATAGCCCAATCACTCACCGGCCCTGGCTATTCGCCGGGCCACGTCCTGCATGGCACTTCGAGCCGTTTCACTGACGCCCCCGAGCTGGAAGAACCCATGTATTACGCCGAGATAACGTTGGCCGGTAGAGGCAACCCCCTGTCGCGTTAATCTTTGTTGTAATGCCTCTCCTTCATCCCGTAACGGATCAAATTCAGCGGTAAGGATATGCACCGGCGGTAAGCCGCTAAAATCGTTGCGCCAAAGTGGGCTTGCTTCAGGATGCTGAGTATCGGTTTGCTGCAGATACATTTCATAACCGGAGAGCAATGTATCGCGTGTGATAATGTAATCCTGACCATGGCTGAGGTAGCTGGCAAAGCTGGCGGTCGCGTCAAGCATGGGGTAAATCAGGACTAAGGCGGCAGGCGACCATCGCGCGGATTTTTTTAAACGTAGCGCAGTCACCAGCGCCAGATGCCCACCAGCACTATCTCCGGCAAGCGTAATGCGATGGGCATTGATACCAAGCTGCCCGGCGTATTTATGCACGAGATTCGCTCCCCGTTCAGCATCGTCATGAGCTGCGGGAAAGGTGTACTCTGGCGCAAGGCGATACCGCAAGGCAATCACCCGACACCCGCTGTTGTAGGCTAACTGGCGCAGCTGATTATCGTGTGTCATAAAGCCGCCGCTAACAAAACAGCCGCCGTGGTAGTAAACGACGCAGGGGAGTGAACGTGCCGCATTTAACGGCGATATTACGCGAAACGTCATGCCTTCAAGCGCAATATCTTCTGATTTAACCCGTATCTCTTTCTCACCGGCAAGCGACGTGCTAGCGATATAACCCGCCCTCCGGTCATCAATACTCTGCTGTCTCGAAGAGGGACGACCTGCCGTAATAAATTCCGCGACCAGCTCCGCTATTCCATTTTCCAGTGCCATAACCCTCTCCTGTGAACTGTGTATTTATACAGTGCTATAACCTGATTCCAGGTGAATGAAAATAGGATAATGTGGACAATGTTTGATCTGGAAAGCGGCTCGCAAATTGTTCCAGTTTACACCTTATGGCATGTCTTATAATGAAACTATAAATGTATTACTTGATTGAATCATATCTGTAACCTTTTAATTTGGTTTCGCCACTCTCAATTTCAAATATAAAAAACTCCTGAACAATTTTTTTATTATATTCACTGTAGTATATTAGGGATGTTTCATTATTCGAAGTTAAACTGTGAGTGCTCCTCTCTAATTTAAGTATTGACTTTTTAAATTCACCAAGATCCTTTTTTTTGCCTCCGTCATGATATTAATGAAATTTTTCTCGAGGGTTGTTTTTTGAAAGTTAGTTGACGTCATTTTATATATGATATAAGTTGTAAAGACCCAGAGGGTCAATCTTTATAATAGGGTTGTTAGTATACTGATATAAGTTCCACTCCCCCTCAACCCTATCGGATCCTGAGTTATATACCGCCGCTGCATCGCATCATAATATCGATAACGGTTATAATACAGCCCCGTCTCCTGATCATACTGCTGCCCCGGTAACCGTATCAGCTGTTGCAGGTTTTCCGGGTTATCCTTTATCTGCTGATTGCTCCACTCATCATACTCCGCGCGCCAGACCGCGTTGCCTTCGCAGTTTATCTGCGCCAGCGGCAGCCCCCGGTGGTCACAGTGGTACTGGTGGATATTTCTCTCCGGTTCAGACTCCGGCTCCACCAGACCCTTCAGTTGCTCCGGGTTCAGCTCGCACTGACTCAGCTACTGCAGACTGTGTTATGTTGATATTAATATCATTTATCTTTAATTTTTATTGCATGAATATCGTCATAAACTATTTGGGATATTTTACTTTTATCGCCTTCTTTTTTTATCACAAAAAATTCATTTAACTCATACTTATTATAAGTTGAGTGATAAGATATCGTTGTTTTATTTTCTCCTATCAATACTTTCATCTGATCATTTTTTAATAAGCGACCATATTGATATTTGCCAAGTAGTTCGCGGTTTTTTTTCATAAGTTTAAAGTAATCTGATTTTGTCATTGATTTTTTAAATTCTTTCGAAACAAGATCAATGTAAATACCGTTAAAATCACTTGAGCTAAATTTATTATGAAATGACTCAACTACAAGGAGTGCATTATGAAAGTTGTTATCCTTGCACCCGGTCAATATAACCATCCCACATGATAATAACATTACAAAATAAATATATAATTTCATTTTAATTCACTATGCATTTTGTGTATTGCTGACAAGTAATCAATCCAGTAACCATCAACCATCAAAGTTACCACCTAAAAATGTTGATATATTAACAGGATCTTCCTTTTTATTAATTCAAGGTGAATCCTCTTCGGTAAGAAAGGCCACCAGAGTCACGTAAAATATTATTTTAAAATAAACCTAAGAATCAATTTTTTTAATAGTTAAATATTACCTCCTCATCATCTTGTTAATTAATATGCCCCATTGAACATACCCCCCTAAGAATAAGTAAAACCATATGATTACCATCATGATGAATTTATTTTCAATATGTACATTTAAAATGTTTAGGAGAAACCCTGTAAATATTAGAATAACAAAAAAAACAACACCAGTTGGAAATGATATTATCATCATTCCATAAGACATAACACTAATCATCTCACTAATATCACGTGTTGAATATAATAAAGAAAGTCTGTAAGTGGAAAGTAGCAGTATTGAAATTGACAATATTAGCCATACTCCTCTAATAAAATAAATGATATGTTTCATCACATTACCCCGCTCAATGCAAATTTAATAAATCGACCAATATCATTTCCTGAACATTTCATCTTGCATATTTCTAAAGAATCATCCGCCCAGTCCTGACAATTCTTAAACAACCCTAGTTTTATTATTGAGAGATGGTCTGGCAATACTGAATAACGAGGTCTAGTTCCTTTGAATTTTTCTTTTAAACAAGACTCAATACAACTATTATCAGCTTCTACAGAATCGCAGCGACCAGCACCTTCTTTTGTGTCATTACTTGCTTTACCTGGTCCCCATAAACCATCACCTTTAGATTCACCCCGTTGATCTTGTCCGCCACAAATATATCCCCCCTTGCCATCTGAAACACAGAGATATTGATGATAAAAAGGATTCCCCCAGATATCTGGACCGCTTTTTTCACCACTCCCACCTAAAGAATGTAGCGGTTTAATACATTTTAAAGTTTCTAACCCTAATGGATCGGAGTTATGCACAGGATCTAATGGATATGTATAAGGGTTCCACCCGCCCTTAAACCCAATCGGATCCTGGGTGATATACCGCCGCTGCATCGCATCATAATAACGATAACGGTTATAACACAGCCCCGTCTCCTGATCATACTGCTGCCCCGGTAACCGTATCAGCTGTAGCAGATTTTCCGGATTATCCTCCATCAGCTGATTGCCCCACTCATCATATTCCGCACGCCAGGCCGCGTTACCTTCGCGGTTTATCAGCGCCAGCGGTAGCCCCCGGTGGTCACAGTGGTATAGGTGGATATTTCTCTCCGGTTCAGATTCCGACTCCACCAGACCCTTCAGTTGCTCCGGGTTCAGCCCGCACTGACTCAGCCATTGCTGGCTGGCTTCGCTGATGACGCCGCGTTTCAGCTCCGTTTCCAGCCCGTTCAGTAATGTCACCAGCTCTGCCGGAAACGCTATACCTGAGTCCTGTTGCAGTTTTTCTGCCAGGCTTCTGCGCAGGGTTTTCGCCAGTGCGGCGGTCTCCGTCTCAATCCGAAGCAGCGGCGTAAAGCTCCCCGGCTGATAAACAGTCTGGATACGCACTGCCTGCGTCTGCGTGGTGATCAGCCGGTCACCATCCCAGCCGTACCAGGTGACCTCCGGCTGGTGTGGCATCGCGCCATATTCCTCGTGGAGCGTATTTGTCATCAGGCGCGGACACTGCCAGACCATCCTGCCCACCCGTCTTCCCATGGCATCATAGAGATACCGGCTCCGGGTAATCTCCTGATTGCCGAAGCTGTGGGTCAGGCGGTAATGCACCAGACGGTGCTGGCGGTCATAACCATAATGGTGTGTTTTTTCATTCCCGCTGCGGATAGCCCCTGCCGGAACATGGGTGTGCTTCTCTGTCAGATTGCCGGACGCATCATAGCGGTACAGGTAACGGGTATCTTTTTCGATGCGGTTATCCAGGCTGGACTCCGGCAGCCTGAGCGCATCGCGCAGGGCTTTTTCCTCCACCCGGTTGCCTGCGGCGTCCATGTCATACGGTATGTCCAGGTGGACAGCGCCGCGCGTCAGGGTGGTACCCGTCAGTCTGCCGCTGCCGCCGTAAGCATATTCCCGGGTCTGGTGTGCTTCGCGGATGCTGACCAGCCGCCCGGTGCTGTCGTAGCCGTAGTCACGGTTCAACGGCATCAGGGTCAGGTGCTGGCTCTGAAGCTGGCCGGCAGCCGTATAAGTTGTGGTCTGTCCGTAAGCGCCGAACTGCCGCAGCGTCTCCCGGTGCAGACGATCACGCGTGAAGTCAATCAGCGGCGTGTCGCCAAGCTTCATGCCTGCCAGATGTCCGTTGCCATAAGTCAGCCATTCCACCGGCGAAAGATTATCCGGTTTTATCCGGTTCACCCGCCCCTGTTCGTTCCAGGCCTGCTTTGTTTCGTGCTGCCACAGCAGTTCATCCGTTTCAGGATGGTGCACGGTCTGACGTTCACTGATAAGCCGACCTTTGCGATCATAGCGGTAGCCGAGGCTAACACGGTGGCCCTCGCTGAGATGACTGAGTTCTGCCAGCCAGCCGTGGTCGTCATAGCGCCACTGCTCTGCACGTTCGCCGTCCACCGTGCGGTGGATGATTCTGTCGGATGCATCGTAATTCCACAGGGTGACCCGTCCCTCATCTTCACTGCGGACAAGCTGGCCGGTGGCGCTGTAGTCATAGCGCTGCGTCCTGCCGTCGAAGCCAGTCTGCTGCACCATTCTGTCCAGCGCATCCCAGACAAACGTGCTGTGGCTGCCGTTCTCGTTGGTCAGCGTCGTTACTCGCCCGGCGGCGTCGTAAGCCATCTCCCGGATCAGTCCAGCCTGAGTGACGCGCAGGGCGTTTCCCCATGTGTCATACTGCGTGTCACTGCGGCTGCCGTCCGGCCACAGCGTGGCGGTCAGGTCGCCTGCGGGGTTGTACTCATAGCGGGTTTCATGGCCCTGTGCATCCCTGCGGCTTACCTGCCTGCCCCGGGCGTCGTAGGTCTGGTAAACGCTCAGCCCTTCTTCTGCGTACGTCGCCGTGATCTGACCAAAAAGGTTGTATTCATAACGGGTTTCATAGCCCGAGCAGTCGGTGTAACTCAGCAACTGGCCGTAACGGCTCCACGACAGCTGTTTTTTTCCTCCGGTGGTATCCTGCACGGCGCAGGGATATTCATCCGATAATGCCTCGTACAGATAGCCGGTTACGACGCCGCTGCGGGCGGTCTCCTGTACCAGCCGGCCCCGCTCATCATAGCGCAGGCGGCTTTCCAGCCCGTCAGAATAGACGGTGTCAGTTAACTGCTGATAGCGGTTGTAGTAATACTGCGTCATGCTGCCGTCGGGTAACGTAACCGTGTCGACGCTGCCGGAAGCGGAATTCAGCCGGTAGGTGGTTTTTCGTCCGGCGGCATCGGTCTGTGCGGTCAGCCTGCCCGCATTGTCGAATTCACGGTACAGTAGACTGCCATCGGGGCGCTCTTCACGCACCACCCGTTTCAGGCCGCCTTCACCTTCCGTGTGCAGTACCTCACGCCGGTTCAGGCTGTCGGTGATGGTGACGCGATTTTTCTCATAGCGGTAGGTGTAGCTGAGCCCCTCCGGGTTATGCTGTTCCACCACGCGACCAGCCACATCATAACGGTAACGGGTGGCCGGGCGTCCTGCGTAGCGGTGCGCGATCATCCGGCCCGGCGACTGCGGGTCATAGCCAAAACTGCGCACCGCTGTATCGCTGCGGTCATAAACCGTCATAAGCTCCCCGCGCGGGGTGTAGTCGTACCGCATGAGCGGCGAAGCGGGTAGATTCTCCGGGTATACCGGGTCGTGCGTCAGCCACACTTCCGAAAGCCGGATGCCCTTATCCGTGCCGTAATCGGTGGCAGAAAGCTCATCCGGGAAGGGGGAGCGCGTTTTGCGGTGCGGTGCAGCCCGCTGTGCCTGGGTAGTCAGAACCAGCCGGAAGCGACGGCCAGCCCCGTCAGTGACGGCGGTGACCTGCCCGCTGAACTTACCCACCGCCTCACGGTGGTACGTCAGCGTGCGCCCGAATTTATCCGTCAGCCCGGTCAGTACCCGGTATGGCGGCAGGGGGGCGGGAAGCGCCTCATCGGCCTGCGGCACCCGCTCATGCCATCCCAGCAGCCACCACGGCCCCAGCACACTATTTGTGGTCAGATAGAGGTGTTCGCTGAGACGTATTGCTTCCGGTAAAGCCTGCCAGAGCGTATGAAGCGGATTGCTTTCGTGCAGCGCTGTCACCCCACCGCGTGCAAGCCAGAGCGCCTCACTGCGGCTGTATGCGGTCTCTCCCGGCAACAATGGGTCAAAGTAGATACTGCGCCCGCCGTTATCGTTGAGCACCAGTGCATTTTCGTGAATTTGTAACTGGATATCGGACGGTGATTTCCAGCCCGGGCCAAAGAGTCCCACGGGGGCCGGAGTACGGGTCTGGTAGCTGCTGTAGGCGCGGGAAAACACGAGGGGAAGCGGCCCCGGAAGCGCAAAATCGGTCTCACCAGGCAGTACCTTCGCCCCCAGCAGCGGATTGACAGGGCTTCCCGATGTTCGCCCGCCGGGACAGACCGAGCAGGCTACGCCAGTAGGCGCCCCAATCAGCACTCCTGCTGATCCCTGTACAATGTCTGCGCCATAGCGTGTCATATCCCCCTGGCGTGCCGCTGGTTTTCCGCTCATGAAAAGTCCCTATTTTTGAGTCCGTTATTATTTATCGTTTTGTTAGTCAGAATTGCGGCAGATCCGGGCTGTCATTTTCCTGTTCCGGCATTTTGGGCGGATTTTCTGTCGCGCCACAGTTCCAGTTAATCAGGGCTGAATCACCGCTTAACGTCTGAACGCCCTGGAGATTGATTGCTGTACCGTTAAGAAATATTTTACCGTTCTGTGTCAGCACCAGCCGGGCCTTTCCGCAGCACAGTTCAAGATGCTCACCGGCGGAATAGACCGCCACTTTTCCGGCACTTTCCCGGAGACTTTTACCCGCCGTAAAGGTGACGTTTTCCCCCACGTCCACGTTGTAACCTTTTCCCACCAGCAGGGATTTATGAACACCTACCTGTGAGGACTGCATCAGTGCAACGGAGGTATTCATCACACCTAATACGGTGGTCTGATACGCCACTCCTACGGTCAGGGCTCGGGCGACACCGACCGTTTCGGCCTGATTCAGGCCCACGGTCAGGCTCTGGTTCTGGCCTATTGTTTCGTTCTGATTCTGTACCACCGTCTGTACCTGATTGCCCTTCACGGTGATAACCTGGTTGCTGCCGATGGTCTCGGTATGATTTGCTTTAACATCCGTTGTACGGTTGTTCAGTACCTCGGTATCCATATTCTTTTGCGCATGGATATAGACCTGCTCTTTTCCGGTCGCATCATCAAACTTCAGTTCATTAAACCCGCTGCCCATATAGGTTTTTGAGCGAATAGTCATCTGGGTTTTCGTCCCCGGCAGCCCACCCGGTGGGGTATTTTCGGCGTGATAGGTTCGCCCCATGATGATCGGCTGATCCGGATCGCCGTTCAGAAAATCGACGATCACCTCCTGGCCCACGCGCGGTATGGCTAAGTTTCCGAAACCCGGCCCCGCCCACGCCTGCGCCACCCGGATCCAGCATGAGCTGTCCTGATTGGCCGGGTTATAGCGGTCCCAGTTGAATTTCACCCGCACGCGACCGTGCTCGTCGCAGAAGATTTCCTCGCCTTCCGGGCCGGTGACGACTGCCGACTGCGGGCCGTCCACCGACGGCTTGGGTTGGGGTATCGGCCGCCACGTTCTGTCTGCCGGGATCACCGTAAAATCATTCTCAAGGGTGGTTCCTGCGCCGGAACGTCCTGCTACTGCTTGCGGCTGGCTCCCCTGCAAATCACTGCTCACCACCTGCCATTCCCGGTTCAGACTCGCCTGCGGATGTTCCATCAGCGTGATACGCCGTCCCGGCCATATTGCCGGGGAACGGCTTTTCCCCTGGGCTTCTTCGGCATTATTGCTCCATCCCTCCATCTGCCAGCGGGTGAAGTTCTGCCCGTGTGCATCCTTGAAGCGCCCTGGATAGTCAAATACCTCGTACTGCGTGCGCTGGTAATCCTGATGTTCACCCTGGTGCTCAAAGCGGCCCGCCCAGCCCGGACGTTTGAAGGTGTAGTCCTTGCCTATAACGGAAGAGGGGCGTATCTGTGCACTGTGACGAAACTGGCTGATGCACGGCGTGCTCACCTCGCTGCAGTTATTCGGGTTCCACGGGATTTCAAACGCCTTCGGTAGAAAGCGCACCGTGTCGCACAGCACCAGATTCTGGTCATCGCTGTCCGGTGAGTACTCCTCGTAGAAGAACAGCCCTTCCTCCGCGGCCATCCGCACCAGAAAGTCATAATCCGTTTCACCGTACTGCACGCAGAACTCTCGCGCCGGATGCGCCTCGCTGAACAGCGGGCTCCAGTCCGTGATCCCGTTTTCCTGCAGTATCGTCCCGAGGATGCTTTTGATGTCCTCATTCTGGAAAATACGGGAGTTCTGGCGCAGCCCGGCGCGCCACAGCGGCGGACGGACTCTCATGTTGTACAGCATCTGGTGCCCGTCGTTGTCCCCCTGCTCAAACCAGGTGACAATGCCGTTCACCCGGCGCTGTATCTCCGTGCCCTGCCAGATTTTGAGGTGCGCTGGCTTTTCTAGTACTTGAGAGAAATCGATGCTGAGAAGTTGCTGGCTGACGAGCGAAATATCGAGGGAGAAGAGTTCGGATAAGGACTGACTCAGATGAAAGGACGTCACGACCAGAGCGTCCGACGGCAGACCGTCCACTTCCAGTGTGAAACGTAATCCTGATGACATAAATGCCTTCCTGAATAAATACAAAAGAGTATTTCCGGAGGCATCACAATATGATTTATCTGTTCATATTATCGGTGAATATCCGGTTGAATGATTAGTGGCGATGATGATTAAAAATCTATTAGAAAATTCTTGTTATATGATTTTTGTAATTATATGCGACCTGCGGAGAATTAATTTTTTATTTATTTTAATGTTGTACTTTATATTTACTTAAATGTTGCCAGACAAGCATCGAAAAATACGATATGGATATTACACAGCTGAAAAAGTGACATATTGAGGATGAAAAATAGAGAACAGCAGACCCTGAATAACTAGGATCTGCTGGCTAACAACCTACTCCCCTTCACCCGGGAACAGGAACGGGTTGATAGAGCTGCGGGCAAAGCCCTCTTGCTCCATGTGCGCGTCCAGCATCAGTGAAGCGAGATCGTCAGCCACGGCTTCAACTTTAGGGTCTTTTTCCTGATAGAGAATCTTCAGGTAAGTCCCACAGTCGCCGCAGCTTTCAGCTTTAATTGCCGCCTGTTCGTTATCCAGCGACCAGTAGTTCAAATCACGGCTTTGCTCGCAGTTGCTGCATTTCACGCGTACCACGTGCCACTCGGTTTCGCATAGGTTGCAGTGCAGATAGCGCAGCCCCTGAGTGGTACCGATTTGCACCATGCTGGAGACCGGCATTGAACCACACACCGGGCAGTACTGACGCTGTTCGCCGTATTCCGCACGGGCTTTGCCGGGGATCAGGCTTGCCATCTGCGCCCAGTAGAGCGACAGGGCAGCCCAAATAAACGGTGCTTTATCGCTGCTGACGGAGGCGAAATCAGAGGCAAACAGCGCGCTGGCCATCAGCTCCAGTTCCTGTTCTGAGGCTTTTTCCAGATTTTCGATCACGGCAAGCGCAGGACCGCTCATTTCTGGTTTCAGCTCAGCAATTAACGACTGCAGCAGTTTTTGCCAGTGCTTGTCGCGCGGCAGGACGTGGATATCCAGCGGCGGTTTGCCCTGATCGTTCGCTTCTTTGATGCGAGCGGTCAGATCCATCTGCAGCGGATGGTCGTACAACACCACTTCCTGCGCGTGGGCAATCAGCGCGGCAAAGCGCAGATAATCGCCCAGCGGGTTGTTCTCGGCCAGCTCGCGCAGGCGCTCAGCGCGGCGGTTATACAAATTTTTGAGTCTGGGGAATAATAACGGCGGAATCATATCCGCCGTGCGTTTCTCGCTCTTCTCCAGCTCATCTTGCGGGATTATGCGAATACTCATTCAGATGACTTTTCCTGTTTCTGGCGGACTTCACGGTACCAGCGTGGGTGATGTTTCTTCGCCCATGAACTGGTAACCCATCCTTCCACCATCGCGGTAATGGTGCCTTTCACCCAAAGGGCGGCGTAAATGTGCACCATGATAACCACAATTAACGCTACTGCGGCAAATGAATGCAGCATTAACGCGAATCGGATCACCGGGATTGAGAAAGCAGGCGCAAAATACGGACGCCAGATGACCACTCCGCTCACCAGCAACAGGACCAGGAAGATAATCGCCGCCCAGAATACGCATTTCTGGCCGAAGTTATAACGTCCCGTGTCACCTACTTCCTCGTTGACGACAATCTTACGAATATTCTTCGCCCAAAAGATATCATCCCGATTGATTAGATTGTGGTGCCAGTAACGGAAAAACATGATGATAAACGAGGCAAACATGATCACGCCGACAAACGGGTGCACAATTCGCGCCAGTTGTGGAGTGCCCATGATGTGCATCAGCCAGTTAAAAGACGGGAAGAGAAAGCCCATCCCGCTCACCGCCGCCAGAATGAAGCAGAAGGCGGTGATCCAGTGGTTGATGCGTTCCGGCGCCGTGTAGCGCACGATGGTGTCACGTCGTTTCATTTGCGCACCTCGTCGTCTTTTTCATGCAGATTGTCTTCTTCCTCTTCCGCACGGTTCGGGCCTACGCCGACGTAGTGGAAGATGCTGGCCGCAAATGTCGCTGCAAAGCCGACGGCTGCGAGGGGTTTCCAGATGCCTTTCCAGAACTTAACGGTAGCGCTGATCTCCGGGTTCTCTGGCAGGCCGTGATACAGATTTGGCTTGTCCGCATGGTGCAATACGTACATTACGTGCGTACCGCCAACACCCGCCGGATCGTACAGACCCGCGTTTTCGTAACCACGCGTTTTCAGCTCCGCCACGCGCTCGCCTGCCAGCGTTTTCATCGACTCTTTGGTGCCGAAATGAATGGCGCCGGTTGGACAGGTTTTCACGCAGGCCGGTTCTTGCCCGACCACAACACGGTCAACGCACAGCGTACATTTGTAGACGCGGTTGTCTTCCGGATTGAGGCGCGGCACGTCGAACGGGCAGCCCGCGATGCAGTAGCCACAGCCGATGCACTGCTCAGACTGGAAGTCGACGATACCGTTGGCATACTGAATGATTGCGCCTTCAGCCGGACACGCCTTCAGGCAGCCCGGATCGGCGCAGTGCATACAGCCATCCTTGCGGATAAGCCATTCCAGTTTGTCGTTTTGTTCCACTTCCGAGAAGCGCATCACCGTCCAGGATTTGGCGGTCAAATCGGCCGGGTTGTCGTACACCCCAACGTTGTTGCCCACTTCATCACGGATGTCGTTCCATTCAGAACACGCCACCTGACACGCTTTACAGCCGATACAGGTGGTGACGTCGATAAGCTTCGCCACTTCTTCCTGATGGTCCCGCGCCTGAGGCGCGGGGGTGAAACCGTTAGTGGCGGAACGACGAATGATGTCTTGCGATTGATAAGCCATAGGTCGTCTCCGTTACACCTTTTCCACGTTCACGAGGAAGGACTTAAATTCCGGCGTCTGCGTGTTCGCATCACCGACGAATGGCGTTAACGTGTTAGCGATAAAGCCTTTTTTCGCCACACCTTCGTAGCCCCAGTGAATCGGAATACCGATTGTGTCGATATCCTTACCGTTAGCCTTCAGCGTGCGAATACGTTTGGTCACCACCGCCTTGGCCTTAATGTAGCCGCGATTAGAGGAGACTTTGACGGTATCGCCGTGGGAGATACCGAGCTTATTCGCCAGTTTCTCGCCAATTTCCACAAACTGTTCCGGCTGAGCGATGGCATTCAGCAGCGCATGCTTGGTCCAGTAGTGGAAGTGCTCGGTCAGACGGTAGGTTGTACCGACGTACGGGAACTTATCTGCTTTACCCAGTGCTTCTGCGTCACCTTTAAAGATGCGCGCGGCAGGGTTAGAGATAACGTTCGGGTGCAGTGGGTTAGTCCCCAGCGGTGTTTCAAACGGCTCGTAGTGTTCCGGGAACGGACCTTCCGCCATCTTATCGATAGCAAACAGGCGTCCCATCCCTTCCGGCTGCATGATGAACGGCCCTACGTTGCTGCCAGGTGCGGCGGCGCTGTAGTCCGGAATATCCATCCCGCTCCACTTCGCCCCATCCCATTTCAGGATCTGACGTTTTGGATCCCACGGATTCCCCTGCGGATCAGCGGAGGCGCGGTTATACAGAATGCGTCGGTTAAGCGGCCATGCCCAGGCCCAGCCCAGCGTATTACCAAGGCCTGACGGGTCGGCGTTATCGCGACGTGCCATCTGGTTGCCTTCCGGCGTCCAGCTACCGGCAAAAATCCAGCAGCCGCTGGAGGTCGTGCCATCGTCACGCAGTTGGGCGAACGAGCTAAGCTGTTGGCCTTTCTTGACGATAACCGCACCGGTTGCCGGGTCGGTAATGTCGGCCAGCGCTTTACCGTTGCTCTCCATCGCCACTTCTTCCGAAGCCGGTTCGTGCGGGGTGGAGTAGTTCCAGGTCATGCTCAGCACCTGTTCCGGGTTCGCGCCACCTTGCTCGGCATACATCTTGCGCAGACGCAGGAAGATACCGGCGAGGATTTCGCCATCGGTAACGGCAATCCCCGGGGCGTCCGCGCCTTTCCAGTGCCACTGCAGCCAGCGACCGGAGTTAACGATAGAACCGTTCTCTTCGGCGAAGCAGGTGGACGGCAGACGGAATACTTCGGTCTGGATTTTCAACGGATCAACATCGTTTGACTCACCGTGGTTCTGCCAGAAAGTGGAGGTCTCGGTGTTGAGCGGGTCGATAGTGACCAGGAACTTCAGTTTGGACAGTGAAGCCACAACTTTGTTTTTGTTCGGGAATGACGCGACCGGGTTAAAGCCCTGGCAGATATAGCCATTCACTTTGCCCTGATTCATCATCTCGAAGTACTGCAGGACGTCGTACCCTTTATCCCACTTCGGCAGCCAGTCGAAGCCCCAGCTGTTTTCCGCTGTCGCTTTATCGCCAAAGAAGGCTTTCATCATCGAAACGAAGAATTTCGGGTAGTTGCCCCAGTAGTTCACCTGACCTTCCAGCAACGGTTTTGGCGTGTTGGCTGCAAGGTAGGTTTGCAGGTCAGTTTGTTTCTCGCTTGGCAGCGTCATATAGCCTGGCAGGCTTTGTGACAGCAGGCCTAAGTCGGTCAGGCCCTGAATGTTGGAGTGACCGCGCAGGGCGTTAACACCGCCGCCTGCCATCCCCATGTTGCCAAGCAGCAACTGGATCATCGCCATGGTACGGATGTTCTGCGCACCCACGGAGTGTTGTGTCCAGCCCAGGGCGTACAGGAACGACGCGGTTTTATCTTTGGCGCTGGTTTCTGCGATGTACTCACAGACCTTCAGGAAGTCGGCCTTTGGTGTACCGCAGATGTTTTCTACGACGTCTGGCGTGTAGCGGGAGACGTGCTGTTTCAGCAGGTTCCATACGCAGCGCGGATGTTGCAGGGTGACGTCGCGTTTGGCGAAGCCTTTTTCATCCAGCTCGTAGTTCCAACTGGTTTTGTCATACTTGCGTTTGTCCGCGTCGTAGCCGGTGAACAGGCCATCTTCGAAACCGTAATCCTCACGCACGATCAGGCTGGCGTTGGTATAGGCCTCAGTGTATTCGCGGTTAAATTTTTCGTTGTTCAGCAGGTACAGCAAAACGCCTGACAGGAAAGCAATGTCAGTACCGGAACGAATTGGCGCATAGAAATCAGCCACCGCAGCGGTTCGCGTAAAGCGTGGATCGATAACAATCAGCTTCGCGCCGTTGTGAATTTTGGCTTCCATCGCCCAGCGGAATCCGACCGGGTGAGCTTCAGCGGCGTTACCGCCCATCACCACGACGAGGTTGGCGTTTTTAATGTCGACCCAGTGGTTGGTCATCGCACCGCGACCAAATGTTGGAGCAAGACTTGCTACCGTTGGTCCGTGTCAGACGCGTGCCTGGTTGTCGACCGCGAGCATACCGAGCGCGCGGGAGAATTTTTGCGTTAAATAGCCGGTTTCGTTACTGGAAGCGGAAGCACACAGCATTCCGGTGGAAAGCCAGCGGTTAACGGTTACGCCTTCAGCGTTTTGTGCAACGTAGTTAGCGTCGCGGTCTTCTTTCATCAGCTTAGCGATGCGGTCAAATGCCTCATCCCAGCTAATCTGTTGCCACTTATCTGAGCCTGGTGCGCGATATTCCGGGAATTTCAGGCGGCTTTCGGAGTGGATGAAGTCCACAAGTCCTGCCCCTTTCGGGCACAGCGCGCCGCGGTTCACCGGGTGATCCGGGTCCCCTTCAATATGGAAGATGGATGCTTTGGCGTTTTTTGCGCCGTCACCGAGACTGTACATTAACAGTCCACAGCCAACGGAACAGTAGGTGCAGGTGTTACGGGTTTCGCGGGTGCGCAGCAGTTTATATTGCCGTGTTTCCGCGAGCGCTACGCCGGGTGCAAAGCCCAGTGCCGCTGCCGTGGTGCCTGCCATACCGCCAGCGCAGATCTTAAAGAACTGCCTTCTGCTGACCTGCATGGTTCGCTCCTTGTTTCGACATTGTCACGTTCCCTTCGCTTTTCTATAACGCGAACGCGAGGGAAGTGGTTGTTATTTTTCTTTGCGGACGGGACCGCAAAGGTCCAGAATTGGGTGAATTTCCCTCCGTCCAGGAGGGGTTTGTAAAGAATACCACAATGTTGGTATGTGTGTTCCAATATGGTTAAAAGAAAGTGAATAAGATTATTCAAGAAAACATCAAGAATGTGACATCTCCGACAGGATCTCGTCAGTTGACCCTCTGGAAACGCGAGGATTTGCAACATCCTCAGCCTGATGAGGTAGCTGAAGAAGTGCCTGTAGCGCTGGTATACAACGGGATTTCACACGTGGTGATGATGGCATCACCGAAAGATCTTGAGCATTTCGCGATGGGTTTTTCACTTTCTGAAGGCATTATTGAGTCCCCGCAGGATATCTACGGAATGGACGTAGTGCCTTCCTGCAACGGATTGGAAGTGCAGGTTGAACTGTCCAGCCGTCGCTTTATGGGGCTGAAGGAGCGTCGTCGCGCGCTGGCCGGTCGCACCGGTTGCGGCGTTTGTGGCGTGGAGCAGCTCAATGACATTGGCAAGCCGGTCCAGCCGCTGCCGTTTACCCAGACATTCGATCTGGCGAATCTTGATAACGCTTTACGACATCTCAACGATTTTCAACCCGTGGGGCAACTGACAGGCTGCACGCACGCGGCTGCCTGGGTACAGCCGTCAGGTCATCTGGCGGGCGGGCATGAAGATGTTGGACGTCATGTTGCGTTGGATAAACTGCTGGGACGACGTGCAATCGAAGGGGAAACCTGGCAACAGGGCGCGGTATTAGTCTCCAGCCGCGCCAGTTATGAGATGGTGCAGAAGTCGGCGATGTGCGGTGTGGAGATCCTGTTTGCTGTTTCTGCGGCGACAACGCTCGCCGTGGAAGTTGCCGAACGTTGTAACCTGACGCTGGTGGGTTTTTGCAAACCGGGCAGGGCGACGATCTATACGCATCCGCAACGTCTGGTCGCGCTGTGACGCCACCAGGCGGCCAGAATACTGCCGGAAAATGCCAGTTCCATGATTACGGCAACTGGCGAGCCAACAATCACATTGTTCAGCAGCCAACACAGGCTGCCGCACAAGGTGTATCCCCGTAATTTTCCGCTGCGTTTTTGAAATGACGCAAAGGTCATCAGCAGGCTTCCCATCAGCGGCAAAATACTCGACAGATTTTGCCAAAGATAAATGCTACACAGCAGCGACCCCAGCATAAATCCCCACATCACCCAGCGGTGAAAGGTGACGATGGCTGTCGCGTAGCGGCATGCGGCAATGATCATTAACCCAGCCGCAGCGTGTTGATCCAAAAGATAGAAATGGATAGCTAACAGAGACGTAGAACTGGTGAGCAGCGTTAAAGTGATAGCTCGGCGTTGAAAATGAAAAGCGGAAATATCCAGTAAGAAGCTGATGCCAGCCAGCATCTGAGAAAGAAGAAATGCGTTCATTGTGGTCGCCATCTATTAAAGAGTGACGGGACAATAATCGACGCATCACCGTAAGGCGTTAACCTTTGTTAAGACGCTGGCGAATACGGGATAGGCTAACGGGGGTAATGCCGATATAGCTGGCAAGATCGCGCTGGGTGAGCTGTGACTCCCAGTCCGGGAAGTGTGTTTGTACGTACTGATAGCGTTGCTCTGGGGTATTGAGCAGCAGCATTTGCTCTTTTTTCTCTTTGTAGATCAATTGCTGGACCAGTAGCTGAGTCTTAATATCCTGATTTTCCGGTGCATCCAGCAAAGCTAAGGGGATTTCAGTGGTTTCTCCAGCGGCGATCATTTGCAGGCTGTAATCGGCAGGTGTGTTAGTTAGCCAGTTCAGGTACAGAAAGCAGTATTCCCCGGCAAAGTAGAACTCTTTAACCCTTTCAACGCCGTTGTCCGCGTGATAAACCGCACGAGCCACACCATGATGTAAAAGATGAATTTTACTTTGTGGTTCACCCTGACGAAGTAACCAATTACCCGCCAGTTGCGTTTTTCTACGGCTGCCAGCAAGCCATTGTGATTCCTGATTACGTAACATCTTATCTCTCAAATAATTTGAATAAGACTGGCAAATCCTTCCGCTTTCAGTTGTTCGGGTATCAGCCTATTATTTATCACATCAAGGCACGGTGCCTTACTCAAACAACTAAGTTAAAGGGTTTATATCATGAAAAGCATCAAAACTTTTGTCGCAGTTATCGCTCTGGCTACTTCTTTCGGTTCTTTCGCTGCTCAGACAGTGACCGCAACCGGTTCTACGCTGGAAAGCGCTGAAGCAAAAATCGCCGCTCAGGCTGAACGTGCAGGCGCCAGCGATTACAAAATCACTCAGGCATACACCGGTAACCGCGTGCACATGACCGCCGAACTGCTGAAATAAGATACCTTAGTACTGTCGAAAGAGCGCCCTTGAGGCGCTTTTTTAGTTTATACCCGCCATTCGCAGCAATGCGGTCACCACTGCGGCAGCGACGATCACCACGATTAGCGGCATCTTGCGCCATGCGAGAAATACCGCAAAAGCCACGCCCAGCACGCGGGCCATGCCAGCGAAGTGTTCACCTTCGTAAAAGGTGGTCGCCAGCGCAACGGAGAACAGTAATACCGTTGCGGCGTCGGAAAGCAGCGCCTGCGAGCGTTCCGAGAACGCTAATCGGCTCCCAAGCTTCGCTCCTCCTAAACGCATTAAATACGTTCCCAGAGATAACATGGCGATACCGACGATAAACAGCGTCATGTTGCCCATTATTTTTTCCTCGTCAGTAAGCCAAACAGTGAGAGCAAAACAGGTAAACCGACCGGCGCAAAGGGGATGGCGGCAAGCGACAACCCGGCACCGCTACAGGCGCGAATCAGCGTGGTGCGATTTTTAAAGGTCGGGACCACTAAGGCTAATAAAATTGCAGGGAAGACGGCATCCAGACCGATGGTTTCCGGGGCGGGGAGCAGTTTGCCGACGCCCGCGCCGATCAGTGTGCCAACAGGCCAGAAAAGCGCGACGCCCAGACCGCACAGCCAGAAGGCGGCTTTACGTTGTTCGGGCGTTTTTTGCGACAGGCCAAAGACTACGCTTTCGTCGTTCATGATATGACAGCCGAGGAAACTCGCAGCCCGCGAGCCCACCAGATCGCGCACCGTGACGCCAAACGGCACGTGTCGGGCGTTGACCAGTAAGCCGGCAGCCGCAGCCGCCAGTGGGTTACCGCCACTGGCGACGATGCCGATAAACATAAACTCGGACGCACCCGCCAGTACCGTAATCGAAAGCACAAACGGCACCCACAGCGGGAAGCCGTAGGCCATCGCCAACGAGCCGTATGACATGCCGACTACGCCGACGGCCAGACAGACTAAAAATATTGCTTTTATCGTGTCGCCTTTGAGACTGGAAAAATAATGTTTCATACCGTTTTAGCCATATCGAACGAATTTCCATTATAATGAACGCGACCAGTTAATATTACAAGTCGAACGAATCGTTCGATATAGAGAACATGGAGTCGTGAATGACCCAGCCCATCAGTATGATCGCGAAAAGCCTTGTGCGTGAACGTCAGCGCACCGGTTTGTCATTGGCAGAGATTGCCCGTCGCGCAGGGATTGCAAAATCGACACTCTCGCAATTGGAAGCGGGCAATGGCAATCCTAGCCTGGAAACGCTCTGGTCGCTGTGTGTGGCGTTGGATATTCCCTTTGCTCGCCTGCTGGAGCCGCAGGAACAAAAAACGCAGGTGATTCGTCGAGGAGAAGGGACAAAGGTGGTGGCTGAGCAGGCCCACTATCAGGCCATTTTACTGGCCGCCTGCCCGCCGGGGGCGCGGCGGGATATCTATCTGCTGCTGACGCAGCCGGGCGCGGATCGTATTTCACAGCCGCATCCACCGGGATCGGTTGAACACATCATCGTGACGCAGGGTAAGGCGATGGTAGGATTGACGGAAGCGCCGGAGGAGTTAGGCGAGGGGGACTATATTTGTTACCCCGCCGATCGGGCGCATATTTTTAAAGCGCTGGAGCCTGACACCCAGGCGATTCTGGTTTCTGAGCAGAACTAACTGTTCTGTTGCGTTGTGCCGGATGCGGCGCGTTAGCGCCTTATCCGGCCTACAAGTCTATTGCAAATAAAACACTTCTTTTAGCTCTGCGCTAACCGGGCTGTTGTCCGGGTTTGCTGGCATTACGTCACGCATATGCTTCCACCAACGTTGGCAAACGTCGGTGCTGGCAACGGCATTCCAGCGTTCTTCGGACTCAATCTCAACGGTGGCGAACAGCAGATTGCGCGCCTGATCGAGATAAATCGCGTAGTGATGGGCGCCGTGCTCTTTCAGCACCGCTTCCAGCTCTGGCCAGATGGGATTGTGCCGACGTTGATATTCAACGTGCGCGTCGGCATTCACCTGCATCACAAAGGCCTTGCGGATCATAACGCCTCCAGATACAGCTCGCGGACCTCGTCGCGGCTGGCGGTGCGCGGGTTGCACGGCGCACACGGATCGGCCAACGCTTTATCCAGCCAGCCTTCAATATCCTCTTTCGTCACGCCAAGGGAACTAAAGCCCGCAGGAATACCGACACGCTTGCTGAGTGCACGAATCGCGTTGATGGCCTCCATACTTGCCGCTTCATCGCTCATGTCACGGGTATCGACGCCCATTGCCTGCGCCACGCGGGCAAAGCGCGTCACGGCGTTCGGACGGTTAAAGTTTTCGATTACCGGCAGCAGGATGGCGTTGCAGACGCCGTGTGGCAGATTATGGGTTGCGCCCGGCTGGTGCGCCAGCGCATGCACCAGACCCAGACCAGCGCTGTTAAATGCCATCCCCGCCAGATACTGACCAAACGCCATTTGCTCACGAGCTTCGAGGTTATGACCGTCGTCGACCGCTTTTGGTAGCCACAGGTTGATCAGGCGAATCGCTTCCAGTGCGTTAGCGTCGGTGAGCGGATGTGCACCAACGGAAACATAGGCTTCCACCGCGTGGGTCAGGGCGTCCATACCGGTTGCGGCGGTGACGGAGGCCGGGATTTCCAGCATTACGCTGGCATCATCCACAGCGATATCCGGGATGATATTCGGGTCGATGACCACCTCTTTAACCTTACGGGCAGAGTCGATAATGACCGCGTTGCTGGTCATCTCTGCTGCCGTACCGGCGGTAGTGTTGATGGCGACCAGCGGGACGCCAGCATTTTTCACTTTGCCCACGCCGGAGTAAGCGGTAGAAGGGCCAGGGTTGGCTGTCAGGATTTTTACTGCTTTGGCGGTATCGATCGGGCTGCCGCCACCGAAGGCGATGATGTAGTCACATTCTGCGTTCTGATAGGCTGCAAAACCTTTCTGTACCAGCTCTTCTGTCGGGTTCGGGAATACTTCATCAAACAGGTGGTAAGACATTTGATGTTTATCCAGCGCGGCAAACAGGCTATCCAGCAGGCCCAGTTTTACCAGTTGACCATCGGTGACGATCAGCGCTTTGCCCCATTGTTTATTCGCCACGAGATTCACCATATCGGCAATCGCGCCGGCGCCATGCAGGCTAATTTTTGGCAGTGCCAACATAAAGCTCATCACAATTCTCCTTAATAATAAAATCCTGTAGGCCGGATAAGGCGAAGCCCCATCCGGCGTTGAGTTGGGAGGTATCAGTACAGCTCTATGGCGCTTGCCAGCGGCGTAACACCAAAGCGTTTGCCAAGTGCGACCAGCTCTTCACGTGAGATGGTCTGCTTCATACCGCCCATCGAAAAGATTTTGACCAGAACTTCGGCGGATTTCTCTGCGGTATCTATCAAACCGAACGCTTCGTCTAGGGTAGGTCCGCTTCCGAACACGCCGTGGAACGGCCAAAGTACCAGCGAGTGTTTCTGCATTTCCTCGGCAGTAGCCTGACCAATTTCATCTGTACCCGGCACCATCCACGGCAGAATGCCAACGCCATCCGGGAACACCACCAGGCACTCGGTGCTGCCTTCCCACAGCTTGCGGGTAATCAGCGCTGTATTGTTTTCCAGTACGTAGGTCAGAGCGATCAGGTTGGTGGCATGGCAGTGCATGATCACGCGGTCTTTACCGTTCGTCGCTTTAATGCGTTCGCAGTGAGAGAGGAAGTGAGCCGGCAGTTCAGAGGTCGGCACGGCCTCGTGGGTCAGGCCCCAGAGAATGTGGTAGCCCGCACCGTCGCTGTCTATTTGTACCACGCCCAAGTTTGCCGCGGGATCGAGCTGGACGTTACGGAAAAACTTACCGGAACCGGTGACGATAAACGGTGTGTTTGCCAGCAGCGGCATCGGCTGACTTAGCGCAATATAGCGTGGTTTTTCGTGGAAATCGGCGCTAAACGGCGCGATATCTGCTTCATCAAGACGCAGCGTCAGGTTGCCGCCATTACGCTCGTCCCAGCCTTTCAGCCACGCATCAGAAGTGGCTTTGATCATCCCCTGGACGAACCAGGAAGTCGTAATTTTTTGCATGTTCGGTGTTCCTGTTTATTGCCCGAACGTTATCGGGTCTTACGTAGGCCGGATAAGCGAAGCGCCATCCGGCAATCGTGTTTCATTTATTGCCGGATGGCGACGTGGGGCGTCTTATCCGGCCTACAAGCCTGGCGTCACGGTTAGCTACGTTTGCTCAAAATCTCTTTTTCATAAGCGCGCACGCTGTCCAGCCACTGGCTGCCCGCAGGCGTGTCGTGGCGCTGGCAATACATCTCCCAGACGGCCTGCCACGGCAGCGATTTTTGCTCTTCCAGCAGGGCCAGACGTGCGGTGTAGTCGCCGCTGGCTTCGAGCTGACGCAGTTGCTCGGTGGGTTCTAACAGCGCGCGCAGCAGGGCTTTTTTCATATTGCGGGTGCCGATCACCCACGCGGCGATGCGGTTAATGGAGGCGTCGAAGAAGTCGAGGCCAATGTGTACGCGGTCAAACAGGTTGTGGCGAACGATCTCGCTGGCAATCGCCTGAGTTTCATCATCCAACAGCACCACGTGATCGCTGTCCCAGCGCACCGGACGGCTGACGTGCAGCAGCAGGCGTGGTACATACAGCATGGCGGCGGAAATTTTGTCGGAGATCACTTCAGTCGGATGGAAGTGGCCCGCATCCAGACACAGTGCGGTCTGGCGGCTGGTGGCGTAACCCATGTAGAACTCGTTAGAGCCCACGGTGTAGCTTTCCGCACCGATGCCAAACAGCTTGCTTTCGACGGCATCGATATGGTGCGCCGGGTCGAGTTTCTCGCTGATCACTTCGTCCAGTGCGTCCAGCAGACGCTGGCGCGGTGCTAAACGGTCAACGGTGATGTCTTTCATGCCATCCGGGATCCAGATGTTCATCACCGATGGTGTACCCAACTGCTCGCCAAAATACGCCGAGACGCGACGGCTGGCTTTGCAGTGATCGATCCAGAACTGGCGAATGGTGTCGTCGGCGTGCGCCAGCGTGAAACCGTCGGCGCTCAGCGGGTGTGAGAAGCAGGATGGGTTGAAATCCAGCCCTAACTGGTTCGCTTTCGCCCACTCCACCCAGTTTTTAAAGTGCTCAGGTTTGATTTGGTCGCGGGCAACCGGCGTATCAGATTCCAGATAGATCGCGTGCAAATTCAGACGTTTTGGACCAGGAATCAGGCTCAGCGCCTGCTCCAGATCGGCCCGCAGTTCGGTGGCGTTACGCGCTTTACCCGGATAGTTACCGGTAGCCTGAATACCGCCAGTGAGCGAGCCTTCCGGGTTTTCGAAACCGGCGACATCATCGCCCTGCCAGCAGTGCATGGAGACCGGCAGACGATCGAGCTGGCGTAAGGCCGCCTCGACATCAATACCTACCGCGGCGAAACGCAGTTTTGCCAGTTCCCAGGCTTGTTCAAGTTGAGTGGTCATGCGCAAAGCTCCTTTGTCTGTCGTAGTGATTGAAACTGCGCCTGGTAGCGGGCAATTTCACTTTCAGGATTGGGAATGAAGGTGGTCAGTTCGTAGTTGGCGCGCACCACCTGACGGAAATCATCGACGTTGTTCAGCTCGTCCAGCGTCATCAGCTGGATGCCAATATTGCCGAGCGTGGAGGCCTCAATCGGCCCGGACATCACGCGAATACCGCAGGCGTCCGCACACAGCTGGTTCAGTAAGGTGTTCTGGCAGCCGCCACCGACAATGTGCAGTTGGCTAAATGCTGCACCACGCAGTTGTGCCAGTTCTTGCAGGATGTCGGCGTACAGCAACGCCAGGCTGTCGAAGATACAGCGCGCCAGTTCGGCGTTTTGCAGGGGAACGGGTTGGCCTGATTCACGGCATGCTGCCTGAATTTCTGCACTCATATCGTCGGGGTTGATAAAGCGATCGTCGTTCGGGTTTATCAGGAACTGGCAGGCCGGCAGCGCTTGCGTTTGGCTGATAAGCGTTGGCAGGTCGGTAATCTGGCGCTCTTTTAATACGCGCTGGAGCAGCCACAGCCCCATGATATTTTTCAGGACACGGTAGCGTCCTTCCGCGCCGCCTTCGTTGGTAATATTCGCCGCCAGCGCCACATCGTTGGTATAAGGTGTTCTGCTCTCAAAGCCCATCAGCGACCAGGTCCCGGAAGAGAGATAGGCGCTGTTTTTGTCGGCCAGCGGAGAAGCAATGACCGCGCTGGCCGTGTCGTGACTGGCGACGGCGACAACCGGAATTTGGTTTTTCTGTGGGCAAATCCAGTGGCCGATCACGTTCCCTGGATGCGTCGGGCGACCAAACCAGGCTTTGTCTGCCCCGGTCCACGCCAGCAGTGTGTCATCCCAGTCGTCGGTATTGATATTGACTAGCTGGGTGGTGGTGGCGTTGGTGTATTCCCAGTTCATTTTGCCGGTCAGGCGAAAGCTGAAGTAGTCGGGGATCAGCAGGGCATGGGCCACCTGCGGGAGCAGTTCTGGCTGCTGTTCAACCAGTGCACGCAGTTGATACAGGGTGTTAAAGGGCAGAAACTGAATGCCGCTACGGCGGTAAATTTCACCTTTACCCGGCTGCTCCATCGCCTGCGCCATAATGCCGGTCGTGCGGCTGTCACGGTAAGAGACCGGCAGACCGACACGTTGACCAACGTTATCGATCAGAACGTAATCCACGCCCCAGGTATCAATGCCGATGCTGTCTATCCGAATGCCTTCATCGCAGACTTTTTTCAGGCCAAGACGAATATCGTTTTCCAGGCTGTCGATGTCCCAGGTGTCAAAACCGTCTGTTTTTTGCAGGCAGTTCATGAAGCGGTGGATTTCACGTAGCGTCAGGGAGCGGTGTTCACTGTCGTAACGCGCCAGCATTACGCGCCCACTGGATGCGCCGAGATCGACTGCGACACAATGGCGAAAAGTCATAGCGAGGTCCTTCTGAGTTTTATTGCAATCAGTCTAAGAACCCCAGATAAAGCGTACCTTCTTGACAGTGACAGCCACAATTAGCGGCTGGCAACATGGCAAAGGTGAACGTGACGCTGTTCACAATTTCTATTAATAGGACCTGTTTTAGCGGATGTGACGCCTTCCGCAATTCCCGATCTTTCCCGCCATTTCTTGAAGAATTGACCGTGTTTACGCACTTTGGCGTCAAAAATTTAAGGTGAGGGTGATAACCCTTAATTACTATTCAGCCATGTTCATTTGATCGGGAAGGATGTCATCATGACGGTATTGCATTGCGTGGATTTTTTTCCGACAGGTAAAGCGCCAGTGGCTATTGAACCGCGGCTTCCTCAACCTGCGTTTCCAGAGCATCATCATGATTTTCATGAAATTGTGGTGGTCGAACATGGAACGGGGATCCATGTGTTCAACGGGCAGCCTTACACCATCAGCGGCGGTACGGTGTGTTTCGTTCGCGATCATGACCGGCATTTATATGAACATACTGACAATCTGTGCCTGACCAATGTGTTGTATCGCTCTCCGGATGCGTTTCAATTTCTGGCTGGGCTGAATCAGCTTTTACCTCAGGAACAGAACGGGCAGTATCCCTCCCATTGGCGGGTGAATCAGGGGGTGTTGCAGCAGGTTCGACAACTGGTGGGGCAGATGGAAGCGCTCGGTGAGGGGATGGATACACCAACGGCGGCAAATCGCGAGATCCTGTTTATGCAACTGCTGGTGCTGCTGCGTAAAAGCAGCCTGATGGAAGCAGCGACCGATAACGACGCGCGGCTTAACCTCCTGATGGCGTGGCTGGAAGATAACTTTGCCGACGAGGTGTGTTGGGAGGCGGTGGCCGAGAAGTTTTCCCTCTCTTTGCGCACTCTGCATCGCCAGCTCAAACAGCAAACCGGATTGACGCCGCAGCGCTACCTTAACCGCTTGCGGCTGATCAAGGCCCGGCATCTGCTTCGCCACAGTGATGACAGTGTGACAGACATCGCTTATCTCTGCGGATTCGGCGACAGTAACCACTTTTCGACGCTTTTTCGTCGTGAGTTCAAGTGGTCACCACGCGATATTCGTCAGGGGCGCGATCTCGTTGTGGCAAGCCGCCTCCAGTAACGCGAAAGCTATCAACGTTTTTTACCGCCGAATCTCAGATAATCATGTCCCTTAACGCCGGATGGTGGCTACGCCTTATCCGGCCTACGTGTCACGTAATCTGTAGGTCGGATAAGGCGTAGCCGCCATCCGACAGGGAATATTGTGATGGCGAATCATCTGGTCCTTCTGAAATCAGACTTCTTTGCGCATGAGCAGCAGGCTGTGGCCGTGGCTGACCGTTATCCGCAGGATGTCTTTGCTGAGCATACCCACGAGTTTTGCGAGCTGGTCATGGTCTGGCGCGGTAATGGTCTGCATGTCCTTAACGATCGCCCGTACCGGATAACCCGTGGCGATCTGTTTTACATTCGCGCCGAAGATAAACACTCCTACACCTCCGTGAACGACCTGGTGTTGCAAAATATCATCTACTGCCCGGAGCGGTTGACGCTGAATGTTGACTGGCAAGGGGTGATCCCCGGATTTAACGGTACGCCGAGGCAGCCGCATTGGCGACTCGGCAGCGTTGGCATGAGCCAGGTCCGACAGGTGATAAGCCAGCTTGAACATGAAAGTAATCAACGTGATGCACAGGCTTTTACCATGGCTGAGCTGCTGTTCGGGCAACTGGTGACACACCTTAAGCGGCATCGTTATGCCACGGATACGCTCCCGGCGACCTCCAGTGAAACGCTGTTGGATAAACTGATCACCGCGTTAGCCGGTAGCCATGAGCATGCGTTTGAACTGGATACGTTTTGCGAGCGCGAACAATGCAGCGAGCGCGTTTTGCGCCAGCAGTTTCGCAGCCAGACCGGGATGACCATCAACCAGTATCTCCGCCAGGTGCGGGTTTGCCATGCGCAGTATCTGCTCAAACATAGTCGGTTGATGATTAGCGAGATTTCCATGCGCTGCGGCTTTGAGGACAGTAACTACTTTTCGGTGGTATTTACGCGGGAAACCGGGATGACGCCGAGCCAGTGGCGTCATCTCAGTACTCAGCATGCTTAGCTGGCCATTCCCAGACCGACAATGTTTGCCGCGACAATGATCACTACGCAGCCGAGGCTTAACACGCTGACCGGACGACGACCCGCGTTTTTCCACTCTTTCAATACCAGACCGACAATCCCGCCGCACAAAACATAGAAGCTCATGTGCAGCATCCAGCTTACATAGTCATACTGCGCCGGAATACGTGCGTGGCCCCAGGCGTAGAAGAAGAATTGTAGATACCACATCAAGCCACCAAGCGCAGAGAGCAGCACGTTGGTGATAATCAGCGGTTTGGCTAACGAGAAGTCGGCTTTTATCGACAAGTTCTTCACTTTTGCCAGACGAATGAAGCAGAAGCCCAGGTTAACAAGCGCGCCACCGCCCATAATGACCACATAGCTAGGCAGGGCGACATACAGCGGATCGACGCCCAACGCGGCGGCGGCATCGTGCATCGGTTTCGCCGCGTTCATCGCAAAGGACATCCCGGCGGAGAAAATACCGCACATGACGGCCAGAACCAGACCTTTTTTCAGGTTGAAATCTTCCGCTTTGATGCCCATTTTTCGTTCTTTTAACTGACCGGCACGGGTAACAATGCCCACGCCAATCAGCGCGACCAGTACGCCAAGCAGCGTCATGCGGCCACCAGAGGTATTGATCAGTACATCAAAATTGCCGTTGATAATCGGGGTCATCAGCGTGCCGACAATCAGCGTAATACCTATCGCAATCCCGATACCCATCGACATACCGAGATAGCGCATGGTCAGGCCATAGTTGATATTACCAATCCCCCACATTGCACCAAACAGAAATACCGGCGCCAGCGTGGAGAGGCTGAAGGAGCTGAAGTAGGCCCAGAAATCGGGAAGTAACATGGCGCTGATGGTCCACGGCAGGATTATCCAGGAGACGATCCCGCCAACCGACCACATCGTTTCCCATGACCAATGTTTGACTTGCTTGAACGGGGCATAGAAGCAGGCGGCACTGGCTGCCCCTATCAAATGCCAAAAGATACCCATCGTAATCGCGTTACTCATGACTTAATCCTCGTTATTTTTTATCGTCGGTAATGACCCCTCCGACCTAACGAGTTTAAAAATTACGCAGGTGGTTAACCTTTTGACGATTGCCGCCCTTTTGCGCATGTTGGCAATTATCACGTTAAGTGGGTGATTCGGCTCACATCTTTAACAATGGGTTTGATTCATTAAAACCCTGTAAAAAGTACGGCATTGATAATCATTTTCAATATCATTTAATTAACTATAATGACCCAACTGCTTACGCGGCGTTAACACTGGCCGCCCGACAATACTGGAGATGATTATGAGTTATACACTGCCATCCCTGCCGTACGCTTATGATGCCCTTGAACCGCACTTCGATAAGCAGACGATGGAAATTCACCACACCAAACACCACCAGGCTTACGTAAACAACGCCAACGCTGCGCTGGAAAGCCTGCCTGAATTCGCCAGCCTGTCCGTTGAAGAGCTGATCACCAAACTGGATCAACTGCCAGCAGACAAGAAAACCGTACTGCGTAACAACGCGGGCGGTCACGCTAACCACAGCCTGTTCTGGAAAGGCCTGAAAACCGGTACTACGCTGCAGGGCGACCTGAAAGCGGCTATCGAACGTGACTTCGGCTCCGTTGACAACTTCAAAGCTGAATTTGAAAAAGCAGCGGCAACCCGCTTTGGCTCCGGCTGGGCGTGGCTGGTTCTGAAAGGTGACAAACTGGCTGTTGTTTCCACCGCCAACCAGGATTCCCCGCTGATGGGTGAAGCTATCTCTGGCGCTTCCGGTTTCCCAATCGTGGGCCTGGACGTTTGGGAACACGCTTACTACCTGAAATTCCAGAACCGTCGCCCGGACTACATCAAAGAGTTCTGGAACGTCGTGAACTGGGACGAAGCTGCCGCGCGTTTCGCAGCAAATAAATAAGTTCTACGCTTTAACAAAGCCCTGCAAGCGATGCTTGTGGGGTTTTTTTGTGATCAAACTCAATATAAAAACAATGATCCACTTAAATTGAAACAAGGTTTTATTATGCGAGTGGGATCACTTTTATAGTCTCTATGAATGTCTATCTTCTTTTCATCAAGACGGGCGCATCTCAAAGCAAGATGCAATCGCCCATAAAAATTGCCCCATTTTTATGTCTACAGGTGATGGAAATGCAGATCAAACGTACGATAGAGAAAATCCCAGGCGGTATGATGCTGGTGCCGCTTTTCCTGGGCGCGTTGTGTCACACCTTTTCCCCCGGCGCCGGGAAATATTTCGGCTCTTTTACCAACGGTATGATCACCGGTACGGTGCCTATCCTGGCAGTCTGGTTCTTTTGCATGGGGGCGTCGATCAAGCTAAGCGCCACCGGCACCGTGCTGCGTAAATCAGGTACGTTAGTCATAACCAAGATTCTGGTGGCGTGGGTGGTTGCAGCGATTGCTTCACGCATTCTGCCGGAACATGGTGTAGAGGTCGGATTCTTCGCAGGGTTGTCTACGCTGGCGCTGGTGGCCGCGATGGATATGACCAACGGCGGGCTGTATGCCTCGATTATGCAGCAGTACGGCACCAAAGAAGAGGCCGGGGCGTTTGTCCTGATGTCGCTGGAGTCTGGCCCGCTGATGACCATGGTGATTCTGGGAACCGCCGGGATCGCGTCGTTTGAACCACACGTATTTGTTGGTGCGGTATTGCCGTTCCTGATTGGCTTTGCGCTGGGGAATCTGGACCCTGAACTGCGGGAGTTCTTCAGCAAAGCGGTGCAGACGCTGATCCCGTTCTTTGCCTTCGCATTAGGTAACACCATTGATTTGAGCGTGATTGCGCAGACCGGCGTGCTGGGTATTCTGCTGGGCGTGGCGGTGATTATCATCACTGGTATTCCATTGATTATCGCCGATAAACTGATTGGTGGTGGCGATGGTACGGCGGGGATTGCCGCTTCCAGTTCTGCGGGGGCGGCGGTTGCTACGCCTGTGCTGATTGCTGAAATGGTTCCGGCATTTAAACCGATGGCACCGGCAGCAACTTCCCTGGTCGCCACGTCGGTGATTGTGACCTCCATTCTGGTGCCGATTATCACGTCTATCTGGTCGAAAAGGGCCAAAGCAAGGGCGGCAGAAATTGATATTCGTGGCACCGTGAAGTAAGTCTCTTAAGCCGGATGGTCTGCACCATCCGGCTTAATTATTTACCCTTTGACGACAAACACCTCATCGATTGTTCGACACTCACTCTCGTTCAACTCTCCACCGGCATTACGTGACACGCTGGTACAATAGCCAAACTTACGCGATACCACGGTTTTGATGGTGGTGACAAAATCTTCGCCGATGGCATAGATGGACATGTAGGTGCCAATCTGGTCCTGAATATCGCGAAGCGCTGCCAGGTCGCCCTGTTTGAACGCTTCCCGCGCGCTGACAAACAGTTCCGGCATGACGTTGTTCAACCCTGAAATTATCCCCGCGCCACCTGCTAACAGGTTGGGAATGTAGTATTCGTCATAGCCGGACAGCACGGCAAAATCCTCCCGCACGGCGCGGGTGGTCTGAATCATACTGCGGGTATGGGACTGGCAGTCGACGGTGTCTTTAATGCCAGCGAAATTCGGGAACTCGGCGGCGAGGGTGGCTACCAGTTCGGGGGTTAAATCGCAGCCGGTGCGTGCCGGGAAGTTATAAGCAAACCATTTGCCGCTGAGTTTCTGCCCCAACTGACGGAAGTAGCTCAGCAGCTGTTTCGCCGTTTGTCCGTAGTAGTAGGGCGGCAGGATCATCACGGCATCGTAACCTGCGCGATACGCTTCCTGCGCCATCAATAAAACATCATTCTGGCAGGTGGATGAGACGTTGGCGACCATCTTTAGCGAGCTCATGGCGCGGGCCTCGCGGATCAGCAGCAGCCTTTCTTCGAGCGTAAAGGAGGCAAATTCCCCGATGCTGCCCATCAGCAAAATCACGTCGATTTTGGCCTCGGTAAGGCGTTTGAGATGCAGGCTTAGACCGTTGAGATCGATCTTGCCATCATTGTCCATTGGCGTAATGGAAGGACACCAGACGCCAGCAAATTGCGATTGACCAGTCACGTTGTCGACTCCTTATTTGAAATGATGTTTCAAAACCAGATTACATTGATAGCATGTGTCCCTAAGTTTCATGTGAACCGTGCTCTCATTTTGAGCGACTGGGGTAAAATAAATGTGGTGTAATGGGGGAAATTTATCGGGAGAGGGAACAGATGCGATATCCGGTCGATGTTTTTACAGGCAAAGTTCGGGACTACACGGGAAGCCGTCCCAGCGCGATTGCTAAAGTCCAGATTGACGGTGAGTTGATGCTGACCGAACTGGGGCTGACGGGGGATGAACAAGCGGAAACGAAAATTCACGGCGGGCCGGATCGCGCGCTGTGTCACTATCCGCGTGAACACTATCAGCACTGGAGACAAGCGTTTCCGGAGCAGGCGGAGCTATTTGTCGCCCCCGCGTTTGGTGAGAACCTCTCTACTGAGGGGCTGACTGAAGATAATGTGTATATTGGCGACATTTTCCAGTGGGGAGAGGCGCTGATTCAGGTCACGCAGCCGCGCTCGCCGTGCTTTAAGCTGAATTTCCATTTTGGCATTAGCGATATGGCCAGCCAGATGCAAGATGCGGGCAAGACGGGCTGGCTGTGTAGCGTCATCGCGCCTGGTCAGGTGTCAGCAGACGCACCATTGATTCTGGCGTCACGCGTGAGCGACGTCAGCGTGCGGGAGGCCATTGCTATCGCCTGGCATATGCCGTTTGATGATTCGCAATATCACCGTTTACTGTCGGCTGCTGGGTTATCGAAAAGCTGGACCAGAACGATGCAAAAGCGCCGTTTAAGCGGCAAGATCGAAGACAATTCCCGCCGTTTGTGGGGAAAATAAACCTACCTTCATCTGGCTATTAAATCAGGTGGCGACACCTGATTTACCTCTCCCCCGTGCTTCATCCCCTGCGTACCAAACCGGGCAAAAACCTGACGGTCACGGTTTGCTTCAAAGCCATTCTTGATACCTGGTCCACAAAAAGAAACTCTGCGTTGAAAAAAAACTTGAGTATTTCCTGCACTCAAATATCTTAGCTTCAAATTGGTTTAAACCAGATGAGCGAAATGAAAAAGAAAAACAATGTTGATGTGCTCAGGGAGCGCTTTGAAAGCTGGTTAAACGAGAAGAATTTACCAGCGGGGTCCAAATTGCCTTCGGAAAGGGAGTTATGTGAGCTGCTGGATGCAAAGCGTATGACCTTACGTCAGGTTCTGATTGAGCTTGAGATCGATGCGCGTATTTTCCGTAAGAACCGCAGTGGTTGGTTTATTTCGTCGAAGCGATTTATTTATAACCCTAAATCACTTTCCAGCTTCAATGCTGAAGCCTGTGCTCAGGGACGTAAGCCTTTTTGGGATTATTTAACCAAAGAAACCATTGATACAGTCCCACACCATGTTGAGGATGTTTTTCTCTCTTCGGGCGATCGTTATCTGATTACCGGTTGGTGCGGTCTTGATTCACATAAAGTGTTTTACCATGAATCCTATATTGATGCCGATGTTGCGCCAGGATTCATTAATAAATTGGGCAATCAGTCTTTTGCCAGCGTCTGGGAAGATGCATTTGGCCATGTTTTAAATATCAAAGAAATGGTTTTTAAACCGGTCAATATGCCAGAAGTGGCCTGCAAAGAGCTGGGTGTTGCGCCTAATACGTATGGAATTTTAGTAGAAAAACATCGGGCTACCCGAGATAAAAAAGTGGTTCAGGTTGATTTCGAATACTGGAGACTTGAATCAGTGGAACTTGTTATTCGCGATGAATGAGAAAAATAATGGGAAAATGTAACCAAGAACTTCTTGCGGAACGCGCGAGAAATATACCGCTGTACCTACATGCTTATGCTTTTCATCTGAATATGCGCTACGAGAGAGTCCTGCCGGGGGATCTTCTGGATATTGCGCATCAGCAAAAATTGAAGGGTGTAAAAATACATGTTGAGGATGGTGAGTCCCAATCACTGCAGAAACTGAACGATCAGCAGCTACACGATTTTAAAGAGAAGGCCAAAAAATATAATCTGGATGTGCATATCGAAACAAGCGCATCGGATAAGGCGACATTGACGGATGCCATCCGTATTGCTGTTGCTACTGGTGCAACTTCAGTGCGTTTCTACCCGCGTTATGAAGGGCATCTCAACGATGTTATGGCGAAGATTGCCAATGATATTGCATGGCTGTCTCAGTATGACGATTGCGGACTAAGCTTTACTATCGAACAGCATGAAGATCTGCAAGGCCATGAGCTGGTGACGCTGGTTAACAATAGCGGGATGAAAAATCTCTCTATTCTGTTTGATTTTGGCAACATGATTAATGCTAATGAACAGCCGCTTTCTGCGTTAGAGGTTATGTCTCCTCTGATCACTCAGGTGCATATCAAAGACGCAAAAATTATTAAAGAAGGTAAAGGCTGGGGGCATGAGGCTTGTCGTTCAGGACACGGCGATTTACCCATGGAAGAGATGCTTAAGGCATTATTACTTTTAGGTGAAGATAAACCGCAAGTACATGCTTTTGGTCTGGAAGAAGAAGTTGAATATTATGCCCCTGCATTTCGCTTCGACGATGAGGGTGATAATCCATGGATCCCATGGCGCGATGCAAGTTATACGCCGCTGCCTGACAGCAACATGATTGATGCGCGATTGGCGCAGGAAAAAGAACATGCTCTTGCCCAAATAAAATACATTCGTGATATATGTGACAAGTTTATAGGCAATTAATTAGTTTTCTTAAAATATTATTAAATGCGGAAAGGATTATGAAAATAATCCCCTGGCTTTATTAATTATACAATTTAATTTAGATATTTCTCTCAACAAGCAATGAGGGTTTAATCATGTTCATGAATAAATGGGCAAGGCTCTGTTTTTTGATTTTAGGCGGCGGCACGATATTCAAGCTTTCAAGTATGAAAGATGTTTTCTATGTGCCAATGCAGAATGACTGGGGTTTAACTAATACGCAAATTGGGTTGAGCTTTACGGTTTATACGATTGTTCAGACAACCGGACTTTTTCTTTCTCTCTATATCGCAGATCGTTACTCCAAGAAAATATTATTACCGTTCGGTCTGATTGGCGTTGGGTTATGTGGCTTATATCTGGCAACGCTACCGTCATTTACCGGTTATCTCATTTGCTTTGCCGCGATGGCTTTCTTTGCCGATGTGGTTTATTGGCCGGTATTGCTGAAAGCCGTTCGTTTGCTGGGAACGAAAGAAGAACAAGGACGCATGTTCGGCTTTTTAGAAGCCGGACGTGGCGTGGTGGATGTTATCGTTGCATCTGGCGCTCTGTTTGTCTTCGTTCAGTTTGGTGAAGGTAAAGCGGGGATGCAGGCGGGCCTGTTGTTCTATACGGTAATTACGCTTGTGGCAGGTATTGTGACGTACTTTATTGTCGATGATGACAAAGTGAAAGGCGGCGAGAAAACCAGTGCCAACATGGAAGTTTTAAAGGGTATCAAACATGTTTTGTCCTGCCCTAATGTTTGGCTGGCTTCTTTAGGTATTTTCTTCGTTTATGCCGCGTACTGTGGACTGACTTACTTTATTCCGTTCTTAAAAGATATCTATATGCTGCCGGTAGCTCTCGTCGGTGCGTACGGCATCATCAACCAGTATGCGTTAAAAATGGTAGGTGGGCCGATTGGTGGAATGTTGGCAGATAAAGTTGCTAAATCACCGACAGTGTATCTGAAGTGGACGTTCCTGATCTCTGCTGTGGCGATGCTTGTGTTCATGCAGTTACCGCATCAAACAATGAATGTGTATATCGGTATGGCGGCGACATTAGGGTTCGGAGCGATTATCTTCTCACAGCGCGCCATTTTCTTCGCGCCGATGGATGAGATCGGTACCCCACGTGAGTATGCGGGCTCGGCAATGGCATTTGGTTGCATCATCGGTTATATGCCAGCGATGTTTGCGTACACGTTGTACGGCTATTTGCTGGATACCAATAGCGGCATCACTGGCTACAACTATGTCTTTAGCGTGATGATTGCGTTCAGCTTAATGGGCTTTATCTGCTCGACCATTCTGGTGAAGCGAATTAAAAAGCAAAAGCTAGCGGCTGCGGCTGCGGCGGCATAACGTGAATGCTTCCCCGGTAATCATGTCGTACCGGGGAAGCCTGTTAAGCGCGTTTATACAGCGGTAACCAAATCACCAGCCGTAAGCCACCCAGCGGGCTGTCTTCGGCCTTCACCCAGCCACGATGCTGCTGAATTGCGGTTTCAACAATCGCCAGACCCAGACCTGTTCCGCCAGACTCGCGATCGCGCGCCTCATCGGTACGATAGAACGGACGAAAAATCTGTTCTCTGTCTTCAGGGCTAACGCCTGGGCCATCGTCGTCCACGGTGATGGTAATCCCGTCGATATCCACCGCGAAGCCAACTTCAATCTTCGTATGTGAATAGCGCAGGGCATTGCGCACAATGTTTTCCAGCGCACTTTCCAACGCATTTGGGTTACCGTACAGCGGCCACGGACCCGGCGGGAAATTCACCGTGAGTGATTTACCCATCTGCTCAGCTTCAAAGGCGGCGTTATCCAGCACTTCACTCCAAAGCTGATTAGCTTTCACTGTTTCGCTGACCAGCGCGTTTTTCTGCTGATTACGTGACATCACCAGCAGGTCGTTGATCATGCTGTCCAGTCGGTGAGCTTCTGTTTCAATGCGCTCCAGCTCTTTGCTCTCACCGCTACGACGGCGCAGCAGAGCGGTGCCCAGTTGCAGACGCGTTAGCGGTGTTCTCAGCTCGTGAGAGATGTCCGACAGCAGGCGTTGCTGTGTGGTCATCATCCGTTCCAATGCCGTCACCATCTGGTTAAAGCTCGCGCCTGCCGCCAGGAACTCCTGCGGACCGGCTTCCAGCTCAGGATGTTGACGCAGGTTACCCTGAGCTACTTCATCCGCCGCGTTTTTCAACTTACGCGCCGGTTTCGCCAGACTCCAGGCAAGCCAAAGCAATAGCGGTGAGCTGACTAACATGGTGACGATCAGCAACAACAGCGGTCGGTCGAACAGCAGGTTGATAAAGTCAGATTGTGAGCTGCTGGCAGGTCGTATGAGATACAGCTGGTAGTTATCTTCACCGTCTCTGACGGAGAAAGGCCCGACCATCTCAACGCGACCGTATTTTTTCTTTTGCGGATGGTCGGCGTTATCGGCCTGACCAATAAAGTTACGAATGATCTGCATTTCGTTGCGTTCTGCGCCGATCACGCGTCCTTCCGTCGTAACAAGTAATAACCGCTGTCCTGGCGGCGCCCACTTGTCTATCGCCCGAAACAAGCGACGCCACCACATCAAATCATTGGGTGGATCGTTCGCCAGTTCAGCTTCAACGTGTTGCTCAATCATTAACCCCTGGCGCTGCTCGCTGTCCAGTAGCTCGGTCATCTGGCGTGAGTCGAGCTTGGGTAACATCAGTACCAACATCAACACCAGTGCCAGCGTCAACCAGAAGATGGCAAAGATGCGTGCGGTTAAGCTCCCTATCATGAAGCGGAGACCATCAGGTAGCCGCGACCACGCAGGGTTTTAAACCACGGGTGTCCGTCTTTACGCTCTGGCAGCTTACGACGCAGGTTCGAGATATGCATGTCGATCGCGCGATCGAAAGGCGTCAGGCGTTTGCCCAGCACTTCCTGGCTCAGGTGCTCACGCGAAACCACCTGACCGAGATGCTGAGCCAGCAAATAGAGCAGGGTGAATTCGGTGCCGGTTAGCTCCAGAATTTGCCCGTCAAAGCTGGCTTCCTGGCGACCCGGATTAAGGCTTAACGCATCAACTTCCAGCGTCGGCGAACCGTTATCGCTGTTCTGCTGCTGTTCGCTCCAGTGTGAGCGACGCAGAATAGCGCGGATGCGCGCGACCAGTTCACGGTCGTTAAACGGTTTAGGTAAATAGTCGTCCGCGCCCAGCTCAAGGCCAAGTACGCGATCCAATTCGCTGCCGCGAGCGGTCAGCATGATTACGGGTGTCTGGTGTGTCTGACGAAGTGCTTTCAGCGTATCAATGCCGTTTTTCTTCGGCATCATGACGTCGAGCAAAAGTAAATCGATGCTGTCATCCAGAAGCTCAAGCGCCTGTTCCCCATCATAGGCAACCAGTACATCGAAACCTTCCATTTCGAGCAACTCCTTTAACAGGGAAGTCAGCTCTCGGTCATCATCAACTAACAGGATTTTATTCATTGTTTACGTACCTCCGAGGCAGAAATTACGTCATCAGGCGTCGCTAATCTATGACTTTACGTTGTTTTACACCCCCTGACGCATGTTTGCAGCCCGAATCGTAAACTGTCTCTCGTTGAATCGCGACAGAAAAGATTTTGGGAGCAAGTGATGGGCAAAGTTACCGCTGCCGTCATGGCCTCAACGCTGGCACTCAGTACATTTAGCCATGCAGCTGAAGTCGTCACAGGCGATCACTGGCACCTGGGTGAAGGCTCATCGCAACGCAGCGTTCAGAGCCACATGTTTGACGGTATCAGTTTAACCGAACATCAACGTCAACAGATGCGAGATTTAATGCAGCAGGCAAGACACGAACAGCCTCCTGTTAATGTTAGCGAAATGGAGACAATGCATCGCCTTGTCACCGCAGAGAAATTTGATGAAAGCGCAGTGCGCGCTCAGGCAGAAAGAATGGCGCAAGAACAGGTTGCCCGCCAGGTTGAAATAGCCAGGATCCGCAATCAGATGTATCGCCTGTTAACGCCAGAGCAGCAAGCGGTTTTAAATGAGAAACATGAACAACGAATGGAGCAACTGCGCGATGTAGCGCACTGGAAAAAAAGCTCATCGTTGAATTTATTGAGTAGTAGCAACTCACGTTCCCAGTAGTAACCCTGTTTTCCTTGCCATAGACACCATCCCTGTCTTCCCCCACATGATGTGGGGGTTTTTTTTATCAATAACTTACGTATAACCACAAGCAAAAACAGCCACTTATAAAAAGCTGGAGCCAGCCTGGGCCGTTTTGAATTTCCCAGAGTGTGGACGTAATGTGGACACTCTGGGTCACTCTTATCTTAAAGCGATACGCCACCGGCAAGCGGATTTAGTGAGACAGCATTTTGCAGATAGTCTGGCGAAAGATGCGCGTAAACCATCGTTTGCTGAATGCTGGCATGTCCTAAAATCTGCTGTAACGCGATAATGTTTCCTCCGTTCATCATGAAATGACTTGCGAAGGTATGACGCAGAATATGTGTTGCCTGGTTCGGTGGTATGTCTGCTTTTACCGCCTTCAGAGTCAGACAAAATTTTTCATAGTCCACTTTAAACAGTTTCGCGCTTGCCTCCTTTTTGATCAGCTTTTCCAGTTCGGCAGAAATTGGAACAGTGCGCTTTTTACCGTTTTTGGTCTTCAGGAACGTCACACGGCAATTGACGATCTGCGAGGGCTTTAATGTTGCCAGTTCAGACCATCGCGCGCCGGTGCTGACTCCCAGAAGGGCAATCAATCTTGCATCGCCGGTTAATGCATTTAGCAAACTGCTGATCTCTTCCTTTTCCAGAAATGTCATTTCTGGGTTTTCTTCAGCCAGTGGTGGCAATCCATGCACTGGATGGGTACCGGAAAACTCTTCCAACTGAATCAACTTGGTGAACATACCTGAAAAACGATACATATCACGGTTAATGGTTGATGCCTTGATACCGTCACGAAGTCGCATAGAACGGTAGTCCATCAGAAGCCGTTTGCTCACGCGGCTAACGGGTATGTCACCGATGCCGCCGATCGTCTTCGTGAGGTGGTTAAATTCCTTCTCACCGTGTTCATGGTTTTGACCGTGATACTTCCACCAGGTATCCAGTAATTCAGATAGAGATCTGCGATCTGTTCTCTGGCCCGCCCATTCCTTCTGATTAGCGTTCGCTAATGTGTAGCGCTCAAAGGCAACTGCTTCAGCTTTTCTTTCAAATTTCCGGCGGATGCGACGTCCTTCACGCCCGCGCGGTCTGATATCCACTTCATAACGCCCATCATCGAGTCTTTTGATAGTCATAAGACCCTCCGAATAGAGCTTTCAAACTTGCCCGGATTAGTAGTTACTGTCCGAGGTTTCTTACTTACTTCGTTGTAACGCCTGAAATTATATTTCCTTACAAGTAAACAACTTATGTAATAAATATAGGCCCGGTTAATCGTCAGCCAGTTTTGCGGCCTGAGGGTGACGAGGTTGTTTCGTCTTGCCCAGAGTGTGCGACGACCGGGGAGATTTGCCCGGCTTCTGGTGCTGTGTCGTCAGTCATAATCCAAAGTGTGTACTTCTTGAATTGTGGGGCGTTAACGATCTGCTTCACAATCTGAAGGCCTGGTTCTTTATGGCCTCCTTCGTAGTTCTTGAGCGAACTTAGTGCCACTCCACTGATTTCACAGAATTTTGCCTGTGTTAGCCCTTCTGCCTTCCGTATTGCCCGGAGCTTTTCCGATGTTTTCATTTGACAAAGTTTCCCCTTGGAGACTATATTTGCCCCAAAAGGTACTCGAAAGGAAACCTTTTAGAGCGAGAGTCCAGCAGGTCAGGAACCCTCCTGAGCCGTTTTAAAGCCGCTGGATCTTACAAGGTTAGCATGTAACCAAGTGGGGATGAATCATGCAGGGATATGTTGTTTATGTTGATTCTGGGGTGGTAGGCGGGGCATTACGCAAGGTCTATTCAGAATGTGGGGTGTTCGTGGGGGTTGTGCGGTATGAGTGAGCCGGTGCAAAACCGGCTCATATAGCAGTGGACGATTTAGCGTGGAATACCGACCGTTAACAAAGCAATTAACTTTTCAGGAAAATTAAGATGCTCCCGACTTTCAATTCCCATAGAAATACATGCCTTGTTTCGAGCGGGGTTATCCATGCACTCCATTACAATGCTATCGAATTCCTCAATCATAGAGAGACGTGCGGCAATCTCATCCGTACTCAGTTTGTTAATATCATCAATAAGAGCGGAGTAGCGTTTAGTCTGTTGTTTTGCTGCTTCCGCCCTTTCTCCGAAATGCCAGGCAATGCGGCACCCGCTAAGAATGGCGATGACTCCACCGAACAACCAACTGAAAGAGCTATTAGCAAACACGGATGCGCCAAGTATCAGCACAAGGGCGTTGAGTACGGTATCAATACGGCGGTTGAATATTTCGCCTATACGCTCAAGCCAATAGCTATTCCATATCCGAAAAATCAAAGCGGATCGCTTCTGATACTCAGTTGGTTGGGTGTTCATATTTATTTAATCCTCATCATCTTCGCCGCCTTTGCTTTTTTCTGGAGAGGGGGCGGGTTTTCTAGGTACGTGAAATTTATCCGTATCGGACATGAATTTACTCCTTGTGGTGGTGATGGTTACGCCCGTTCCGGCAAGAACTGAGGGCGTAAAAAATATACCACAAAACCCTGATCCGGGCAGGGCTTTACCCGGCAACTAACTGGAGGTTTTATGGAAGCAAATGACTATGTAATTCAGTACCCGCTAGACGCGGTTCATCCTGATAAGTTCGCGGAATTGCTGGGTAAACCACGCACAGCCGTACAAACCATGATTGAAAAAAATAAGCTGCCGGTTATTGAGTTTCGTGATCCGTCGAAGCCAAAAGCGCGCGCGGGTGAAAAGCTGGTTTTTGTTCCTGAGTTCAATCGAGGCGTACGTGAGGCGTTTTATAACCGCCCTGTAGAACAGCGCGATGCCTGGTTGCTCTGGATGGGCCTCTGATAGCTCAAGCGAAGGGATTGATGATGCTTATCCAAATCAACAGCAAGACAGCAATCTATCGCGGCTTCACCATCGTGAAGCTGCCACGCAAAAAACCATACTCGCGCCAGCGCTACCAAATCACTAAAGGCGGGAATTATCTGGGGCTGGACTTCGGTTTGTCTCAGGCCCGCCAGACGATTGATCAGCTTCATCGGGGGAAATAATGACTACTTCAACCGCAGCAATTCTGAATGCCCGCCAAAGCGTCAACGCTTCCCGGCAGGACGGAACCCGCACACCGTCCCGCAGTGGTTATAGCCCCAGTCATCAGCACAGCAAGTCGCGTAATGTTGTTCAGGGAATGGCATTGTCTGATATTGCGAGAAATGGTTTTGAGGTGCGTTGTAAAGAGACGGGCATTCAATTTTCTATTCTTCCGGGCGGCTCTATTTGTGACGCCTTCAGTGTTGAATTAGAAAAATACTGGAATAGCGGTGCTCGTTAATTAAATAACTGCAATCTGAATCTGTTTATTTACGGCATTTCTGCCGGGGCTTCGCTTTATCTTTTTTCAGGAGGTTGATTATGACAATTCAAACAAATGAACGCGCGCACCTGCTTGGGTTGTTACGTATCAAATTAACCTTACTGAAAAAAGAAAAGCTGTCCACCAATGAAATTTATCGCAGCCTGGAAGACTGGATCTACAACAGAGAAAAGGCCGCAGAAATCAAGGAGCAAAAAAATGGTTAATTCCCCTCTGATCTGGGCGGGCGGCAAGTCTCGCGCGATGCCTCATGTACTGGAGGCTTTGCCAAAGGGTGAATGTCTCGTTGAGCCTTTTGTAGGTAGTGGTAGTGTCTTTTTGAACACTGACTATAAAACCTATATTCTGTGTGATAGCAACGCAGCGCTTATGAACTTCTATTCAATATTGAAGAGCAATACTAAATCGTTGCTAGATGTCGCTGCTACTCTATTTGATGGCGGTAATAATGAAGATGCATATTATAAACGCCGCAATGAATTTAATGATTTTAATCGTGGTTTTCCCCAGCATAATAAAAAAACTTCTGATGGAAAGGTTTATTATCAGAGTGAACTTGTAAAGTTTGCAGCATTATTCCTTTATCTAAACCGTCATTGCTATAACGGTTTATACCGAGTGAATGGGAAGAATGAATTTAACGTTCCATTTGGTCGTCGCCGCAAGCCAATTTTCCCTGTTGCAGAGATCCAGCACTTTGCAAAACGAGCATATGAGAAAGGTGCTCAGTTTCTTTGCGCTGATTTCCGTTACACCATCCCTGTTGCTAGTCGCATATTTGAGCGCACAGTAATTTACTGTGATCCGCCTTACCTGCCAGCGAGTAAAACGGCTGATTTTACCGCGTACGGCAAACCCTTCACTGTCGATGATCACCGTGACCTGGTTGAGTCATTGATTACCGCTCATAACAACGAAGGATGCCTGTCTGTTTTTTCCGGTAGCGATACCCCGGAAACCCGCAAAATTTACTACCCGTTCACCCTTAATTCATTCGAAATCCGCCGATCTGTAGGGGCCAAATCTCGCAACTTGGCTGGCGAGGTGATCGGCTCTCTACGCGTTTGTGGTTGTTGTGGGCGTACTGGCGGCGGTTGTCCTGATTGCGGTGCTGTGATGGGTGATGCGACCTATTCAGAAATGGTTGCCTCTGGTGCTTTTGATGATCAGGAGGTGTTCTGATGAATCCCGTTGAGGTCGTTGTGACAAAGGTGCTGGATGTGCTCCCGCGCCGTAATTACTGGATAACTCGTGTTGAGGTTCTGGGCGAGGGGGGTTACAGCAATACAGATCTGATCACCTATTCAGAACGTGACGCCAGAGCAATACAGCCAGGCGACACGGTTTCCATCTAAGGCGGATTGATGACTTCAGTTCGCCGCGCCCATAGCATGACCTCCATGCCGGGAGGTTCGGTTGAGCCAGCCCGGTATGCTTACGCCTGGAATGAGCCTAAACAGGCCATTTCCGTCGATAAGACTCCCGCTGTTGACCTATATGAATTGGGTCAAGAGCAGGAGTTTTTCGCATGGGTAGAAGATACCCTCAAGCCGTTACCTTCTTTCATTCGCCGCCGCATTGCTTTTTACATAAATACCGTTCACGAAGATAAAGGGCGTCATATCGCAAAACTGAAGCTGCGCGATATCGTTAAGCGCGAGCTTCCACACGTCCGTAACGTCACGAATCAATACGCAGTACCAGAAGACAATGATTGGATTATTTTCTCTGAACTAAACCCACTATTTCACACGTTTGAAAATCTGCGTGAGCTAGCGCACCGCTTTAATAATCTGGCTGATAGTACCGATGAAGATATTGATTTGTTGGCACAGGACATTGCTATTTATGCCAATGCCGTTTTGGCTGAAGTGAGTGAAGGCGCGAGCGTGTTTAGTGATGCTGAGTACGGCAAACGCATGGTGCGTGAAGGCTCTAGACTAATTGCGTATTTCAGGTTGGTGGCACCTTGGGCTAAGAAGCGCCGGATGGCGCCTGATGAAGCGGCGGCGGCAATACAAAAAACCATGCACGATCGCTTTTGGTCACGCCTTCTGCGCAAGTACGCCCGCCGCTGGCGTGAGCATTTGCACATTGCTTATGGTGATGTGCGCCGCGATGTTTCACCGTATTGCAGTAAACACCACGTTACACAGTGGGATTCCCGCCGTAAGCGTAGTCGCGAAATTATGAGCCGTCTTGAACTTGAAGATCAGGTAACTGGCGAGCGCATTTCGCTGATAGAGCAGATTGATAAAAGTATTTCTAACCCTGAAAAGCGCCGCGTTGAGTTGATGACGCGCATTGGTGGCTTTGAGAAAGTGGCAACAGAAAGCGGTTTTGCCGGTAGTTTCTTCACGTTGACCGCACCGTCTAAATATCATGCTTTTACAGCATTCGGGCATCGTAACCATAAATGGAACGGAGCAAGCCCACGCAAAACACAGAACTACCTTAATCACGTCTGGCAACTGATCCGCGCGGAGCTTGCGCGCCGTGAGATTCCTGTTTTTGGCCTTCGCGTTGCTGAATCTCACCATGATGCTACTCCGCATTGGCATGGCCTTCTGTTCACTGCCCCAGAACATACCGGCGAGTTGTTGGAAGTGATGGAAGACTACGCCACACGTGAGGATGCAGACGAGCTAACCGGCAAGACTGGCAAGCAACCGCGCTTTGAGCTTAAGCCAATAGATCCGGCTTTGGGGAGTGCTACTGGCTATGTTGTTAAGTACATATCTAAAAATATTGATGGCTACGCGCTGGATGGTGAAAGCGACGACGAAAGCGGACGTCCACTGAAGGAAACAGCAAAACACGCTACCGCCTGGGCTTCATGCTGGGGCATTCGTCAGTTTCAGTTTTTGGGTGGTGCGCCGGTGTCTGTCTGGCGCGAGTTGCGCCGCCTGAAGAATCAGGAAATGGCAGATCGTATCAGTCCGGTTTTCGGTGAGTTACATCGTGCCGCACATGCGGGGAACTGGCAGGACTACATTACCTTGCAGGGTGGCCCGTTCGTGGCACGGAATAGGCTTGTGTTGCGCGCATGGTATCAGTACCGGGATGAGCCGAGCAGTTACGGCGAGTTTCAGAGAGTCATTAAAGGCGTAGTCATGCCAGCATCGACTATTCCTCCGGTTGAAACCCGTCTCCATTCTTATCGTATTGTCAAAATGAAGCCAAAAGCAGACGACGACGCTGGTCGAGGTTTTGACCTTAAGGGCGCGCCCGCGCCCTCTTGGACTCGTGTCAATAACTGTACCGAGTACAAAAAACAAACAGATTCACCGCCTGTTTATCCGACAGATCTGACTGTGCCAGATACTGATGCACTCCCTGAACAATTTGAAATTGGTCAATTGAGCCGAGATCAGAGAAAACAAATTGCGGTGGACCTCAGAAATCACAAACCAAATCAGCGTGTTTCACCTGCTGATCAGTTTGAGGCGCTCGCTTTCAGCATCACTACCGGTGACTGTACCGACTATGACCGGGTTAGGGCAGAAAGTTATCTGAAAGCAGCACATGCAATCCGGCAGGAAGAAAGCACGGTGAGCGAGAATGTTGCTGCACTTGCTGAAAAGATAATGAGTTGGGCAAGGTTAAGAAAAATTAAGATTAACCCTGTGCAGGCGCTGAAACTAGCAAGGGGTGAGGAGGTTACAGCGCTCGATACGATTTACCGAGCCAACCTAATCACTGGGGAACTTATTGTGACTGGCGTGGACATGCATTGGCGTAAAACTCTTGCAAGACATCAGACAGAGGATCTAACCCTCCGTTGGAGGAAAGCAATAGGTTAAACGTCAAATATCATTTTCGTCGTCTATGTTGCTATCATCACAAGCTAGATTGAGGTGAAATGATGGTAATTGAAGGCCAGCTTTATGGGGGTAGTCCAAGCCCAAGCAAAGGGGCATTTAGAAAGAAATGCTTATATTCTGTCAATTATTGTTTTTGATCTTGGAATATTAGTGGGCTTAATTTACAGTGGGAAAAATATCACTTAACCTTGAAGCAAATATTTTACAGGTTTGGGTTTTAAAAATTTTTCTTTCAAAATAGTTGAAAAATTGGACAGCAATGAAACATGTTGGTAGAAATAAGCCGTTGATTTTACGGCTTATTTTTGAACACAATCACTATAGAGAACTTATGTCAGAATTAGTCATCTAATGCTCCATCAAAATAGATCTTTAATGCATTAAATAATTCTTGATAATGATTGCTATTGAAATCACCAGCTTCCCAAAGTTTGTACTTATCCTTAATGGTGTTTTTTGCAAATCCCTCTTTAAGGGTTTTGTTTACCACGCCACTTTTATCAAGAGGCTTATGATAAACGTCAACATAGAAGCATCTTACATCAAAATTCGCCCCTGTTGGCTTTATTACATTAATATCAGAATAGTAGCAATTGTCTTTAACATGTTGATACGATGAAATATTTAAATGACCTAAAAGAGGTAAGACATCTTTAATATTTCCTTGGGTCGTGCAATATGCTGTCCACTCTTGTTTATACAAATATTTCAGCCAGTTATTGAAAAGTGTATTAGATTTATCTTTTTGGTAATATATGATCAGGCCGCCACTATTATCTCTTTTTATATATCGTGTTAATAGTTGTAATAAGCCTTCAAAAATTTTCTGGTATCCATAACCAATTTTAGCTTCTGCAATCCAAACAAATTCACCACCATTAGTTTTAGTGGTAACAGTTATATCAACACTGCCATTCTTTTTTGTTTGTTCGGTAGCCCGATAACCAAAATGTCCCAGTGATGTTACTATTGTATGGCTGAGTTTATCCTCATCATCACAATAGTATTTATCACTTGATGACTCCATGGTTTTTATTATTTCTTCGATATCTTTGAAAAGTTGATTATGAAAATCACTTTCAGTTATAAAGTAATCACGACGAACGAGATTAGTAGCAAGTGAATTAGTGTTCATCATAATTCACCAGGCAATAAAAACTGAGATATTTTGGGTCGAAATCTTCAATTTCAACACCATTGTCATTCACCGGAACTTCATTATTAGTCATGAAGTTATTGTACTCGTCCTGATGAATGTCAATTCGTTCATTATCAACCATCTCATAACAATATTTGATCTCAAATAAATTAGAATTGCCACCACTAAAAAAGCGGACAATTTCCAATAAGTCGGATGTTTTTTTTGCTTGAGTAGCAATTTGTAAAGTATGAATAGTATAAATATCAAGCTCAATATTATCAGCAATATAATTTAGTAGGTTGTGATAGTTCTGCAATTTACTCGGTTTAAAAAAAACCGAGTTTTTGCATAGTTCATCAACCAACTCATGTTGCTTTAAAATAATGGGCAACATTTTTTTATACCGTTCTGCTAAGGATGTCATTTATCACCCCATAGTGTGAAACAGTGTCGGCCATTTTATTAAAATAAAAAGCACCACAGAATTGATTGTTTGCCCAGTCATTTTTATTAGGTTCAAATCCTATTTCATTCGATAACGATTCTGAACCAATTTTATAATCAAAACGAGCAGAAACACCACATACCTTCAAATTGGATATAGTTGAAGTTGAAGTATTGCCTTTATTCGTCTCAACCACTTTTCTGTTTCTGGCGTCATAACTAGGTTTCGTTCTACATTTAAGGCTAGCATCCTCATCACCAACAGGATCGACGAAATCTACCTGCACTAATCGGCCAAAGGAAGCATCGTTGTATATATTATTAATTGCTTTATAAAAATTGACAGTTTCTAAATTTAAAGAAACATTGTTTTCAGACAAAAACTCTAAAAACTTAATTCTTAAATCAGTAATTGCTCGTTCGAAAACGCGACGACCAAGTTTACGATCAACCCTATATTCAACACGACTTAAGTCATTAGGAATGAAAACTGTATTGAAAAATTGAACAGGGTATTGGTTTGAGCGTAATTTACTTCTCCCACTGATTTTCTTAATTAACACATAAGAAAAGATAATTGCTACACCATCTCCCATGTTTTCGACAGAAGTAATGAAATGCCCTGGTGAAGCAGGTAGTCCACTATCTTCATCAAGCTTCATAGGGAATGCATCACGAAAACATTTTTCATAATTAGAATAATTAGCAAACTGAGAAATAGCTTTAAGGTTTCCACCTCGAATAAAATCAATAGCATAGTAATGATTTACAGAGGTTATTATTTTTAGCAATAATAATTTGAGAGACGCCTCAGTTGCAAGCTTATGAGCCATTCCAGGATTAGAAAGCGTTCGTATGATACTGTCTTTAGTTCCTGCCCATCGGGTTCCGATCTGGAATCCATAAGGTGTTCCTACGCGACGAAAAAATCCTAATTCTTCAGTTTGCTCAAGAGAAGTAAGAATCTTTTCAACTTCTTTTTGGTTAAATGTAGGCGCAGATTGGGTGGCTCCAAGCGCAGTTTGAGTAGTCATTTATTCTTCATTCCATTGCTGAGGCAAGTTAAGTCTGTTTAGTTTACCCAAGCGTTGATTTTATACAACAAAACATGCAGCGTTTAAGCAAGAGATATTAGTGTTTTTTGACATTTTCTACATATTTTCAACTGCACAAGCGTGCACAAAAACGCACAATAAACAGGGTTTTATTTTTGATGGATCTCCGCAGGATCTGCGCTGGTTAGCAGCGGATCTGCAAGTGCACAAAAACAGGCGTGTTTGTTGCGCGCAGGTGACGGGGGGAAAGCCCGCGCGGCGGGGTGGGAAGGGGTATACCTCAAATATAGGGAAATTGGCGCAATTCTGGCGCGCTGCGGCGTTCTGTGTGTTGTGTGCGGGTAATGGCGTGTTTAGATGATGGGGCGCTTAGAATGGCGCTGGCGCGCCGTGTGTTGATTTTATGCGGAGAGCGCCGCCGGGGTGGCGGCGGGTTGGTTATTTCATGGTTTCCAGCAGGGCGTAAGGTTTAAAGCGGATCACTTCTTCTCCCAGCCAGTCGTTAACGTGCTTCAACGCTTCCATTGCTGGCATTAGTTCGTTGATGGCAAACACGCGCGCGGCCTTCTCCACATCACCGAATGAGCCGTTGCCGTCCGGCATGGCCCCCATCAGTTGTGGTGGTACGCGGTGAGCTGCCAGGATGTCATCGCGTGTCGCTGATTTAATATTTAAAAACTCATCCTTTGCCGATATCTGGCTGAAGGGCATCAGTTGCACCCCATCTTTACCGCCGCCTGGCGCGTGGATAACTACGTTCTTAAATGCCCCTTTGTTCCTGGCTCCTGCCAGCGTTTGCTGTATGACTTTTACGCCAGCGTCGTCCACCTGTGATGTGCCGATATACAGAATGCATCCGGCATGAGATCCGTTTTCGTAATACATCTTGCGGAACATATCCGCCGAGTGTGACAGGCTGGCTGACAATAGCGCGCCCATGTACTCCGGCATTCCGTAGATCTCCTGATGAATGTCAGGGTTCAACACATGGCAGACCGAGCCGGTTTTAAAAGCTGATTCGTCTTTCCACTGCCTGATAAACCAGTATGTGTCCAGGTCAGTGCCACGCCGGGTGTATTTCGCGGGGGAATGGCGGAGCGGCAGCCGCCCGCCTAGTCGGTTCTTTCGTTCTTCCAGGTAGAAGTTGCCAAACACAAACCAGTCAAGCGCCAGGGCGGAGAACGTCTGGCGAGACAGTAGCGGGTGTGGGATGAAACAGCCCGCCAGCGCGTTGCGCTTGAAGTACAGCGCTGACTGGTGCCAGGACGCCTTGCCGAATGAGCGCGCAAGCCCGTACCAGTCCACCGGCGTTTCGTAATATCTGCCGTTGTCGGCGCAATACATATTGTCGAGCAGGTCGTAAGCGTCCGCGACCTGGTATGGCCCATCAAAGGTGAAGGCGCTAAGGGCTGGATCGCGCTTCAGTGCTTCACCAATATCATGTTGCTGTGTGCCGTCAGTAAGCATAGTCAGGCCGCTTTCGTGTGTTGTTGTGTTCATTAAAACTCTCTTACGGAACCGCCGCCGCTGCCGTTCTCACGTCCAAGCGGCTCGTTGATGACTGCCAGCATATTGGCCCAGGCTAAGTCGCCATGACTGACACCGCGCGCACGGTCAGTGTCATAAGTAACCATGCCGCCTGGTGTGGTGATTTTTCTGACGGCGTTGAATGCTGACACTAACGCCTGTTCACTACGGTCATACTCCCAGCGGCCCGCGCGGATCACCTGCTGCATTTTGAGTACCAGGGTGCGCTTTGATGACAGCGACATGATGAAGCAGACCGCCGCCGGGAAGAATTTTTTGACCAGTTGCCAGACCGCTTCACCAATGCCGGTGCCGTCAATGGCGATGTGCCGGACGTTGTATTTAATGGTCAGGTCTTCGATCACTTTGGCCTGCTCTTCAAACTCCATCCCGCGTAGCTGTCGCGTTTCTATCGTGCGGAACTTGCCACCACTGACCAGGGGAGGGGCAACCACGGAAACAGCGCCGCTGTCACCGTTGCCGCTGCCACCGTTGGCGTCGTAGCCTATCCAGACTTCACGATCACCCAGCGGGCGGGGTGCGTAGGGTTTCCAGTCCTGCCAGTCGTCGTAGCCGTCCGCGCCACACGTCAGTAGCTGATTGAGTGAGAAAACCGCCTCGCCTTCTCTGACGAACTCACACATGTACAGGTTGGTGTATTCGTCCGGGGTGTTTTCGTCCTGGATTTCCTCCAGGTCGGTGAACTCCCAGCCGTGGTCGATCACGTCCTTCAGGGTGACAATCTGCCGCCAGGTTTTGTCCGGGCATAACAGGCCGCTGTTGAGGGTCTTCCAGCTTGTGTCGAAGTCTACCCGGCTGGGCTTGGCCCGCTTCTCATTCCAGCGCTTGCCCGTCCAGAAGGGGTAGGCTTCGTGGCTTTCGCTCGATGGCGTTGAAAAGTAAGTGCGCGTAAGCCCTTTCAGGGTTGCCATAGCGCCAGCCACTTTGCGAAGGTTGGCAAAGTTGCCTACCCAGAAAAATTCATCAAAAAACAGGTTGCCGGTGTAGCTCTGCGCGGTAGCGGCAGACGTGCCGAGAAAATGCAATTCAGCCCCGTTAGACAGCAAAATTTTGTCACCGCCCTTTAGTTCTACGTCTACCTCTTCGGCAATCTTCTGAATGAATCCCCGGAACTGGTGCGCCTGGCGGCGTGAAGCGGACAGAAAAATCTGGTTGCGTTGGTATCCGTGCTTAACGTCATCCCGCAGTGCCTGTAATAGCGCTTCGCGGGCAAAATACCAGGTTGCGCCAATCTGGCGACTTTTCAGGATCATGCGGTTTCGTTGCTGGCGCTGTTCAAACCATCCCTGCTGATGCCAGGCCAGAGAGTCCTGAATTTTTTCCCGCAGCGCGGCGATCTGCGCTTCGGTGAAGTGGTTTTTCTTCTTGCCCGCGCGCGCTTTCTTGAAGGGTTGCGCCGGTTGGCCTTCTGCCAGCTTCTTCACCTGGCGCGTGAGTGCGTCGATTTCCTTCAGATCGCCGCCGGTCTTTGTTGGTTTCATCGCGATTTGGCATAACCGGGCATCAATAGATTGTGTGACGCGCTGAATCGCGGGCGTTTCGTCCCATTCGTCGCGCTTTTTCCACGAATAAACCGTGTTCTGACTGATACCCATCAGGCGTGCGATCTCTGCTGGCGGGTAGCCCTGCCAGTAAAGCTGCTTTGCTCTCTGTCTTACAAATGCGTCCTGGATCATGCGGTGTCCTCTCGTTTCGATGGAGAGATTAACCCGCGCGCGTGGGCCGTTCCCGCTGTTTGGGTTGTGGGCCGTCTCTGACAACTAAAACGCGTTGAGACAATGACTTAGCAACTGACATCATGGAAAAACAGAAACCAACCGGCAGGAAATAACATGAGTGAATCCAGCAAGCCAACCCGGAAGAAATTCCGTGTTGCTGTCTCAGGAACGACCGTCGATGGTCGTGAAATTAGCGGGCAGCACCTGAAGGATGCAGCGGCGAACTACAGCCCCAGCGTCTACAAAGCGCCAGTGAACATGGAACACTATTTGTCACCTCTCCCTAGTAGCGAATTTAGCGCTATGGGTGAAGTGGTATCGATGAGCGCTGAAGACATCAAAGAAGGGCCGTTGACCGGACGCGTTGCCCTTTATGCCGAAATTGAACCTTCCGAGCGAATGAAGAAGCTCACCGATGAAGGTAAAAAAGTACATACCAGTATTGAGCTTTATCCGCGTTTCGCCTTAAACGGCGGGCCTTACGTGGCGGGCATTGCGATGACTGATACTCCCGCAAGCCTCGGAACTGACCGCCTGAAATTCACCGCTGAGCAGCGCGCTCAGGTTATGAAATTCAATAACCAGCAGGGCGAAGCGCCGATGATTACCGATGTCATTGAAGCGGACGTTATCGAACTGGCGAAACAGCGCGGTGATGAAGGTAAACAGTGGTTTAGCCGCGTAATGGGCATTCTGACCAAAAGCCATAAGACGGAAAGTGAGCAATTCAGCCAGGTTCGCGAAGTGGTTGAAGGTGTCGCCACGTCTCAGGCTGACCTTATCGATCAGGTGGTGACGCTGACAAGCCAGCGCGCTGACGACGCAAAGGAAATTCAGAAGCTGACCAGTGAGCTGACCGACCTGAAAACCACGCTGGCTAAACAAGATGCCAGCACCTTCAGCCGCCAGCCCGCACAGGGCGGTAACACCGGCGTCGAACAGGCCGATTACTAACCACGCAAGCGAGAATAAAACACATGGAAAACAGTACCCGCGTACTTTTTAACGGCTATATCGATCGCCAGGCCAATTTAAGTGGTGTTCGTTCAGATGATGTCGCCAAGTCCTTCAGCGTTGAGCCGTCCGTGCAACAGCGCATGGAAAAGGCATCAATGGAAAGTGATGATTTTCTGAAGAAAATTAACGTCTTTCCGGTAAAAGCCCAGGAAGGCCAGAAAATCCTGATCGGTAGTAAAGGCCCGATCGCCAGCACCAATAACAGCAGCGATGGTTCGGCCCGCCGTAACCCTGTAGACAATCACTCTAAAGAGTCGAGCGACTACCGTTGCCGCAAAACAAACTACGACTCCGCTGTGAGTTATTCGCAGTTGGACGCCTGGTCTATGCAGCCTAATTTCCAGTTATTGATCAGCGAAGCAAACGCCCGCCAGATTGCGCTGGACCGCATTATGATTGGTTTTAACGGTACGTCTTACGCGGATGTGTCTGACCGTGCAGCCAATCCACTGTTGCAGGATTGCGGCGTTGGCTGGCTTCAGAAAATCCGCAATGACGCCCCGCACCGCATCATCAGCAAAGTCACGCTGACTGCGCGCGATGAAGATAACAAAATTGTCGCCAAAGGTACTTATGGCAACCTGGACGCGGCTGTTTTTGACGCCAAAAACACGCTGTTGGATTCGTGGCACCGCAAAGCGCCTGATCTGGTTGTGATCCTGTCTTCTGATCTGTTGACCAGTAGCTATTTCCCGAAACTGAACGCCCTGAGCCAGACCAACCCGAACAGCGAATTGATCGCGGCACAGTTGATTGTGTCCAGTGAAAAAGTTGGCGGTCTGCCGGTGGTCTTCGCACCGTACATGCCTGATGACTGTGTGCTGATCACGTCGCTGAAAAACCTCTCTGTGTATTACCAGTTGGGCGCACTGCGTCGAACCATCAAAGAGGAACCGCAATATAACCGCGTGGCTAACTACCAGTCCTCAAACGATGACTTCGTTGTAGAAGACTACGGCAAATGCGCATTCATTGACGGGATCACCTTCGCGGAGGCCGCCCCGGCATCGTTATCCGTAGAGCCTGACGAGAACGCGGGCGCGTAACTGCAATTGCGGGCGCATATGCGCCCGCCACTTGGAGACAAAAATGTTAACCCCAGCGCAAAAACACTTTCAGAAAGTGATGGCTGATCGACGCGGAGACAGTGCCGCACAACATAGCGTTGTGCGCACCGCGCATGAGCAAATTTTGCATCGTCTACGCCTCGATCAGGCCTCTCTTAAAGCGGTGCAGTCCACTGAAACAAAAGCTGTGATGAAGCGTGACATGTTGCCGGGCTACCAGGGCTGGATTGATGGGACTCTGGAGGGCGACAGCGGGCGACAGGATGAAGTGATCACCACGATGATGCTGTGGGCGATTGACTGCCAGGACTACCCACAAGCGCTGAAGATTGGGCGCTATGTGGTGAAGCATGGCCTGTCTATGCGTGACGACTTCAAACGTACTGCTCCGGTGATGCTGGCTGAAGAAATCAGCAATCAGGCGCTGAACGTGGCGACGACTGACGCTGAGGCGGATATGTCGGCTTATATCACCGTGCTGGATGACCTGGCGGAGATTGTCGCCGGGGCTGATATGCCGGACGAAGTGCAATCCAAGCTCTGCAAGGCTCGCGCTTTCTCACGCCGTGGAACGGCTGACAATGAGACAAAAGGCGAAGCGCTAAAACTGTTTCGCCGTGCGACGGAACTGAACCCCGCAGCGGGCGTGAAACGTGAAATGCAGTCCATTTCACGTGAACTGAAGAAGCTGGCGGCCCTGCAACCGGAAGCGACAGCACAACCGGAGCCTGTGCCGGTTGTCGCAGAGAAGAAAACCGAGCGTAAGCCGCGCACGGATAAAGCCGCGAAACCGGCAGCAAAAAAACGCGCACCGCGTAAAACGGCGAAAGATAAAAAAGAATCTTAACGACTTCGGCCCCGACCGACAGGAGGCACACGCGGAGATCTGCCCGTAACTGGTCTTTTCACCGCGTGTCCACCTCCTGACTTTTTAAGGAGCGCTCATGAGTAGCCTGGTTGCTACAAAAACGCCGTTTCCGGCTGGCAGTGACGTAACTGATGTTGATGACGGTGATTCCACTGTAACGGCGGGAAGTTTCTGGCCTGTCATTAACCTGAAGGATTTACGTCTTGCCGCGCGTATTACTGGCGGCGTCACTACTTCGCGACTGATGCACGTCACTACCGAGGCTGTGGGACACGTTATCGAGCAGCTTGAAGAGTGGCAGATCAATCAGCAGGGGCTGGGCTATGAGGCGCTGAAGAACGTGCCCGCCGTGGAGATAAACGGCGAGAGCGTGAAGGTGTATCGCTACCGTCGTGCGGTTTATTCCATTGCCCGCGCCCTGGTGATTGAAGGTTATCGGGACGTTGATACCACGCCAAAAGGCGACAAAGACGCCGCCGCGCTGGATTTGCAGCGCGAAGATCTCTGGCGTGATGCTCGCTGGGGTATTGCAGACATCCAGCGCAAGCCACGCGTTTATGCGGAGTTGTGCTGATGAAGGTCACCGCGTTACAGGGCGATACGCTGGATCAGCTATGTCACCGGCACTACGGAAAAACCAAAGGCGTTACTGAAGAAGTATTGACCGCCAATCCGGGTCTGAGTGGACAGGTTTTTTTAAACGCAGGGCAGGTGGTTGAAATGCCGGACATTGATACCCAGCCCGCACAAGAGATGGTGCAGTTATGGAGTTAAATTCGTTTCACCGGCTGTGGGACTGGATCACCTGGGTTTCTTCATCCATCAGCGTTGGTGTTGGTGTGATGACGTGGAATGAAAAACTGGGGGTTGCCGGTCTGGTTTTGGGTGTCCTGTCCGGCTGGCGCGCCTGGGTACATCGTGCGCGGGTGGAGAAGGCACAGGCCCGCCGAAACTCGCTGATTGAGCAAATTCTTGATCAGGCCGAGCGCCGGGGGCTTACCGATTTTGAGCGGGTGAGGCTGGCGCAATTCCAGGCGGGTGACGATGAAGACGGTTATTAAGCGTTGTTCTATCGCCGTTATTGTTGCTCTGGGCTTATCAATGTCGCCCGATGCGCTGAGAACTTCGCCGGAAGCACAGCAAAAAATAGCCTCCTGGGAAGACTGCCGTAACACGCCTTATTACTGCACCGCCGGAGTGTTGACCGTGGGGATCGGCTCCACCGGTAGTGTGGAAAAACGCGAGTACAGCAACGCTGAAGTAGCGCGCCGGTGGGTTAATGATATGCAGCATTCTGAACGCTGCGTAAATCAGAACTTCAACGGCGAAGCGATGCCGCAAAAGGTGTTCGAAAGCATGGTTGATGGTGGGCTGAATGTGGGTTGTACGGGCTTGATGTGGTTTACCGATAAGCAGGGTCGCAAACAGCGCACAACCATCTGGAAAAATGCCCAGGCTCACAACTGGGGCGGCGTCTGTGATCGTCTAACTGACTTTGTAAACAGTGCCGGTAAGCGCTCGCAAGGGCTGGTCAATCGGCGCACTGACTTTCAGGCGTGGTGCCGGATGGATGCGGGGGCGCAATGAAATCAATTTTATGGGGTTTGGTGCTAACCGCTCTTACTTACGGGGCCGGGTATTACCGGGGATATACAAGTGGCGTGGCGGATGACAACGAACAGAAGTTACAGCGCATGTTTGATGAAAGTGAAGCCGTGATAGGCGAAATGCGTGATCTGTCTGCTGATGCGCGAGCGGTGCTGGCAGAGGCCAAAAAAGCGAATCAAACACGCAACCAGGCGGGTGAAGAACGCCGTAAAAACATAACTGAGGGGATGCGTGATGATTCGTGTGCCAGTGCTCTTGCTCCTGTTGCTGTCAGTGATGGGTTGCTCAGAAAAAATCAGAGTGCAAACGCGGCTGATTCACGAGCCGATACCGGAAAGCCTGACCGATGAAACGCCCACGCCGGTGCTGAAAAAGCCGGTGACGTGGGGTGGCATTGGGATTTGGGCGGATCAGTTGCATGACGCGCTTGATACCTGCAATGCGGATAAAAGTGATATCCGGGCGCTAAATCTGTTGCGCCTGGTGCGCCAGAAGGGAGGGGAACCACATGCTGAAAATTAACTCATTGCGTAGCGCGCTCACCAGGGCTAATCCGTGGTGTCGTGCCAACCCTGAAGCCTTCAGCGTTTTTATTGAATCTGGGCATGTTGAGACGACCGGCGAAACGGCTGACTTTGTTTACGCCTATACGCTGTGTCTCTTTGTGATGAATTTTGCCGGTGATCTGGATGATTTCACGTTACCGCTGATGGCCTGGCTGTGGCAGGAGCAACCGCAACTGTTGTTGAACCCGGAGAAGAACAAAGAAATTAAGTTCACAACCGCAATCAATAACGACGACACCGCCGATCTGTTTTTTGAACTGCCTATTAGTGAACGCGTGATTGTATCGCGTGATGAAGCCGGGAAGCTGACCGGAAAGCATAAGCCGGAACCACGCCCGCGCATGATGCCAGAGTGGGGCGCGATGTTGAGCGAGCCAGGGAGTGACAACCCATGAATGCCGGTGATGTTCACGTGCTGGATCAGTATTTCGCAGACATCCTGGCAGGGGCGTCATCCAGTGGGCGGGCCAGAACGGCGCGCGCTGTGGGTAAGGTTTTACGAATTGGCCAGCAACAGCGCATACGCGCACAGCGCAACCCGGACGGAAGCCAGTACCCGTCACGCCGCCGTAAAACGCTGCGCACCCAGCAGGGGATCGCCTTTATCTGGGAAGGGCAGTTACGCCGGTTGAAAAACTGGCATAGCGGGCGCGGTAAGTACGGGCGGACTATTACCGGATTTGATGAAGACCGTAATGAGATCCGCACGTTCTACCGTGCCGATATTGAGCGCTATACGGAAATTAATACCCGCGCGGGCCAGCGTCCAAAAGTGGTCAAGGCTCCGATGTTCGTGAAGCTGAGAACCGCCCGCTTTATGAAGGTGAAGGCATCCCGTGAGGGGGCTGAAGTGGGTTACAGCGGCATGGCGGCCCGCATTGCCCGCATTCATCAGTACGGGTTGCGTGAGCAGGTGGGGCCGGGGTCATTTGCGAAGTATGCGCCGCGTGTCCTGTTGGGAATTTCTAAGGCCGATGAAGCACTGATCCGTAGCGCGGTGATTAACAGCCTGGGGGGGGGCGGGGCATGAGTGCCGAACTGTTGCGCCTCCTGTCTAACGTGCTCCGCGTGGGCATGGTTTTTGACATATCGGAAGACGGTAAGAGTGTGCGGGTGCAGAGCGATGATTTGCAGACGACCTGGCTTCGCTGGACGACAACGCGCGCCGGTGCTTTCAAATTCTGGTGTCCACCGTCGCTGGGCGAGCAGGTTTTGCTGGGATGTATTGGCGGCAATCCTGAAACCGCCGTTTTGCTGGGCAGCTTATACAGCAAAGAAAACGATGCCCCCGCCAGTAGCCTGATGCAAATGATGATCACCGCGCCCGATGGGGCTGAATTTAGCTATGACGCCGAGGCGGGCGCACTGAGTGCCGGCGGCATGAAAACCGCCACTATTCAGGCAGCAACAAAAATCACGCTTGATGCGCCAGAGGTGGAATGCACCAACCATCTGAAAGCGAAAACCTTTGATTTCACTGAAGGCGGCAAGATGACCGGCGATGTAACTCACAGCGGCGGCGCACTGAAGTCAAACGGCGTCCAGGCTGACGATCATAGTCATGGTGGTATTGAGAGTGGCAATAGCAGGACTAAGGGGACGGCATGACGGCGAAATATACGGGAATGAACCAGGGCGGTACAGGCACGCTTTCAGATAGCGATCATCTGTGGCAGTCCGTGAAAGATGTATTGCTGACGCCGTTAGGGTCGCGTGTGATGCGCCGGTCGTACGGCAGCTTGTTACCTGACTTGCTGGACGCCCCGAAAAACGAAACAACACGCCTTCAGCTAATGAGCGCCACGGTGATTGCGCTGACGCAATGGGAACCACGGATAGCACTTAACCAGGTCGATATTACGTATTCAGACGCCGGGGCCGTGACGGTTGAGTTAAGCGGATTGGTTACCACAACAATGCAGCCGGTAAGCGGCGCGGTAAAAGTGAAGGAGTCAGGCAATGGCAACGGTTGATTTATCTGAACTTCCACCGCCGGAGATTATCGCGACGCTGGATTATGAAACCATTCTGAGTGATGTCATGGCGATGATCATTGCCGCATACCCGGAAGAAAAACAACCGGCAATAGCGGCGGCAATGGCGCTGGAGTCAGAACCCCTGACCGTGATCGCTCAGGTGTTTTCCTACCGTGAATTGATGTTTCGACAAACGATCAATGACGGTGCTGGCGCTTGTATGTTGAGTCACGCCAACGGCGGCAATCTGGATAACCTGGTTGCCAATAACAACACAGTTCGCCTAGTGGTTACGGAGGCGACAGATACAACAGATGCGGTAATGGAAAGTGATGCCGCGCTGCGCTTACGGGCACAATCGGCATTTGAAGGGTTAAGCGTTGCTGGGCCTACCGGCGCTTATGAATATTTTGCTAAAAGCGCATCGGGGAAAGTTGCTGATGTTAAGGCGTCAAGTCCGGCACCGGCTGAAGTTGTCGTTTCTGTGCTCTCTGCTGAGGGTGACGGAACGGCTTCAGACGAGCTGATCGCAACGGTCAATGCAAAGTTATCAGACGAGAGTATTCGCCCCGTTGGTGACCGGCTGACAGTCCAGAGCGCTGAGATTATCAGTTATGACATCAATGCAACGCTGTATCTCTACCCTGGCCCAGAGTCAGAACCCATTGTGAACGCTGCTGAGGCGTCGTTGCAGAAGTGGCTCAAAAGCCAATGGCGGATCGGGCTTGATGTTGCCAGGTCTGCAATTCTGGCGGCGTTACACGTGCAGGGCGTGCAGCGTGTGGAACTGGATTTACCTGAACGGCTGATTATCAGCGATACACAGGCGGCGCGGTGCGCTTCGGTCACCATCACGAGAGGCGGAACCGATGAATAACAGTCTGTTGCCACCTTCAGCCAGTGATTTTATGCGCGGTGCCGAGGCCGCAACCTGGCGCGTGAGTGATTTACCCGTAGACCTGAAAACGCTGTGGAACCCTGATGAATGCCCGGTTGCTTTACTGCCTTATCTGGCCTGGGCGTTATCGGTTGATCGCTGGGATAAAGGCTGGTCAGAACAGACAAAGCGACAGGTGATTAAATCCGCCTGGCTGGTACACCGGCAAAAGGGAACTATTGCGGCGCTGCGCCGTGTCGTTGAACCGTTCGGCTTCCTGATAAAAGTCGTTGAATGGTGGCAGAACGGAGGCGAGCGGGGAACATTTCAACTTGAAATTGGCGTTTCTGACTCAGGGATTACAGAAGAAACCTATCTCGAGCTTGAGCGCCTGATCGCTGATGCAAAACCATGTTCACGCCACCTGACCGGTCTTGCAATCAGTATGCAGGCTAAGGGAGAGGTATACGCCCACGCCGGGTGTTATGGCGGTGACGTGATGACTATTTATCCCTATATGCCTGAAGCCGTAGAAGTCAGTGGCGGGTATTTTTCCGGGGGCGCAATTCATATTATTGATACGTTAGAGGTAACAAATGGCGGCTAAATTCTTTGCTCTGCTGACTAATCAGGGGGCGGCAAAATTATCAAATATGGCTGCGCTGGGTGAGAAGTTAGAGATCACTTCGCTCGCAGTTGGTGACGGCGGCGGCATATCTCCAACGCCAAACCAGGCACAGACAGCGCTGGTTAACGAGGTACGCCGCGCCCAGCTTAACTCGCTGTCAGTGGACGATAAAAACGCCAGTCAGATTATTGCGGAACAGATTATTCCTGAATCCTCTGGCGGGTGGTGGATTCGTGAAATCGGACTCTTTGACGCTGATGGTATCTTGATCGCTGTGGCTAACTGCCCGGAGACGTACAAGGCCACAACAGAGGAAGGATCAGGCCGTACGCAGGTTATCAGGATGATGCTCACGGTATCGAGCACAGACGCCGTTACCCTGAAAGTTGATCCATCGGTTGTGCTGGCAACCCGGCAGTATGTTGATAGTGCTGTTATTGAAGTGAAAACCTATACAGACAACGCGATGAAAAAGCACGTTGCCGCTGCTAATCCGCATAGTCAGTACCTGTTGATTGAAAATGCCCTTAAAGAATTAGCTGAGGCCGGGTTGGTTGGCGATGTTCTCAAAAACCTT
>NZ_JAOWHE010000029.1:0-250 GCF_030332765.1 Citrobacter sp. Cpo071
CCGTAGATGTGCAACATGCGAAAAAAAAGCCCGTACTTGCGTACGAGCTCTTCTTAAAATATGGCGGTGAGGGGGGGATTGACTCGCTTCGCTCGCCCTTCGGGCAGCCCACTCACTCCGTTCGCGGTCTGTCCAGCTGGCTGCGCCAGCAGTCGAACCCCGGTCGGGGTTTCTCATCCCCCCGTAGATGTGCAACATGCGAAAAAAAAGCCCGTACTTGCGTACGAGCTCTTCTTAAAATATGGCGGTG
>NZ_JAOWHE010000030.1:0-532 GCF_030332765.1 Citrobacter sp. Cpo071
CAACCTGACGCCATTCTGCCGTCCCTCAGACAACAACTCGATTCATTGCCGTTGTAGCAGACATGGCACAAACAGGACTTCAAAACCCGGCTGGCCAGAGAAAGGTCGCAGGAAAACCCCTCACTCTGTTTGTTTTTTTACGATTAACTATTCACTACTGTTCACCTTTAAGAAAAAGATAAGTAATACAGTAAGATAAGTGGTGAACAGTTGAGGGTCTGACTGTTCACCGTCTGTTCACCACTGTTCACCCTCCTGTTTTTACATCCAGTTATTCACTTAGACTTTTTTACGATTAAAAATAATAAATATATAAATAAAAGTAATCATCGGTTTGCCAAAGAATTATCAAGGATTGCCAACGATTGTCAGGGATTGCCACTGTTTGCCACCCGATTGTTAACAATTTGTTGTGCAGCGCTTTGCTGCAAAATGACTTGTTGCTCTGGGTAAAAATATTCACAAAATAGAGAGCTACCCGAAGCCGGACGGACACGACCGGCACTGTATGGACTTTGTGAGGTAGCCCGAT
>NZ_JAOWHE010000031.1:0-215 GCF_030332765.1 Citrobacter sp. Cpo071
GGATGACGGCGATGCCTTATCCGGCCTACGGAGCGGCATCGCTTGTGCCGGATGGCGGCTATGCCTTATCCGGCCTACGGAGCAGCATCGCTTGTGCCGGATGGCGGCTACGCCTTATCCGGCCTACGGAGTGGCATCGCTTGTGCCGGATGACGGCGATGCCTTATCCGGCCTACGGAGCGGCATCGCTTGTGCCGGATGGCGGCTATGCCTTA
>NZ_JAOWHE010000032.1:0-205 GCF_030332765.1 Citrobacter sp. Cpo071
TGGTGGAGCAGCATAATCCGGCAGGCTTAAGCTACCGCTATGAATACGGGAAAAACGCCGTCACCATCACCGACAGCCTGAACCGCCGGGAAGTGCTGCACACCGCCGGTGAAGGTGGCCTGAAGCGGGTGGTGAAAAAGGAATACGCCGACGGCAGCGTGACCTGCAGTGAATACAACCCCGTGGGCTGGCTCACCGCACAGAC
>NZ_JAOWHE010000033.1:0-832 GCF_030332765.1 Citrobacter sp. Cpo071
GGTCTGGCTGTAGTCGTATTCCCGGGTCTGGCGCGGGGTGCTGATGCGGGTCAGATGCCCGGTCCCGTCATACCCGTAGTTGCGGTTCAGAAGCGGACTGTTCAGGTGCCGGCTCAGCAGCTGTCTGGCCGCGCTGTAGCCGGTGGTGAGCGTATATTCGCCGAAACGGCGCTGTGTCTCCCGGTGCAGGCGGTCGCGGGTGAAGTCGATGAGTGGGGTGCCACCGAGCTTCACCCCGGCCAGCCAGCCGCTGCCGTACGTCAGCCAGGCCACCGGGGGAAGGTGGTCGTGCGTGGTTTTATTCGCCAGTCCGTTCTGATAATCGTGCTGCGTGAGGTGCTCCCACAGCAGGGTTTGCGTCTGCGGGGCGTGGACGGTCTGTTTCTCGCTGAGCAGCCGGCCTTTCTCATCATAGCCGTAGTGCACCGCCACCCGGTGACCTTCACTGAGGTGGCTGATGCCCGTCAGCCAGCCGCGCTCGTCGTACTGCCACTGCTCCGCCGGTTCGCCGTTCACCGTGCGGTGCGTCAGGCGGTCAGCGTCATCGTAATGCCACAGCGTGACGAGGTCTTCGTCCTCACTGCGGACAAGCTGTCCGCCGGTGTTGTAGCCATAGCGCTGCGTACGGCCGTCAAAGCCGGTCTGCTGCGTCAGCCTGTCCAGTGCATCGTAAGTGAATTCAGTATGGCTGCCGTTCTCATTGGTCAGCTGTGTCACGCGTCCGGCGGCATCGTATGTTATCTGCCGCGTCAGGCCGCCTGCGGTGATACTGACCGGTCTGCCGCCCGCATCGTACTGTGTTTCCGTGCGGCTGCTGTCCGGGGCAATCACT
>NZ_JAOWHE010000034.1:0-1852 GCF_030332765.1 Citrobacter sp. Cpo071
AATACGACTTAAAAGTCGTATTATTGTTTCATCGAAAGGGGAATGGCCCCTCTCACAATAGCCCAGCAGGGCAGGAGATTAAAAAAATGAATATCCAGGAAGCATTAAACGTTTTTGGATTATCCGGCGAATTAACTGAAAAAGATATCAAAGCAGCATACAGAAAAGCCGCTTTAAAATATCATCCAGATCGTAACCCGTTAGGGGCTGAACTGATGAAAGCGGTAAATGCAGCTTTTGATGTATTGATGGCAAATATTGATAAAATAAATCAGTTCCAGAGCACTGATGAACATGCACGATATAATTACGGTGATGACCTGGAAAAAGTATTAAACGTTCTTTCTGGTTTATCTGGTCTGGTATTTGAAGTGATAGGTAACTGGGTTTGGATTAGTGGAGAAACCATTACACATAAGGAAACTTTAAAAGAAATCGGGTGTAAATGGGCGGCAAAGAAAAAACAATGGTTTTATCGTCCAGACGAACATAAAAGTTACTGGAATCGTGAAGAACACACGATAGAAGAAATCCGCGCAAAATACGGTACAACCGGACAGCGCAGGGCGACAGGGTGGCAACGCGTGGAAACCAGAGCGTAACCAGAACGGGGGCGAGAAGCCCCCGATATTATAGCCAGCCCGTCTTTTGGGGCATCGAACCCAAAAAGACGGGAACAGCAGCTACGTAGCAAAAAGGGAAACAGATGAACTCTTTTTTTGAACAATATCACCCTGTCTTTGAAGTTGTCTGCCGTATCCTGGGGAACGGCTGGCGCGTGAACAAACTTGATGATTGTTCGTCTCGTATAAAACTGACGTCACCGCAGTTTAAAAATTACTCTGTGCATATTCGGATGGAAAAAGACCGGTTTTCTGTTGTGGGGAGTGTGGATAGTCGCTCCTGGCGTAGTCCGCATCATGTTTGCACGTTATCCAGAAAACGGAATCCCGTTGATATTGCAGCCGATATCGAGCGAAAAATTCTGGTAAATGCTTCGCAGGAGGTGTTACAGGCGATTGAGTATGAGAAACACCAGGTGGAAAAAAAGGACGAAATTCTGATCCTGAAAGGTATGTTATCGCAACTTGTCCAGCTTGAAAGCTGGTATGGGGCATTGACAGGCTTTAAAGCTGAAAACGGATTGAACGGTAAAGTCACCGAACAGGGCGACAGTTATGATTTACAGATTCGGGGCTTGAGTATAGATCAACTTGTTAAAATTACAGGGTATTTGAAACAGTTATGAGAAAAAATAAAGGTGATGTGACTTATTTTCTTGAAAAAGAAGGTGACAATTACAGGCTTACAAAAAGGATAAAAGCCAGAACAAATGTTAAAATCGGGAACAAAACTACGAAAATTACATTGTATGATGCCGTACTGAATGAGAATGAATTACAACATATTGATTTTACGTGTGCCGGATTAAGGGAAGACGATGAGACGCCAGTTAAGAATTTAATTAAGGAGTTTATGTTAAATGAAACCCGATAATACACCTGAAAATGTAAAAAAATTACGTTTAAAAGCAGGATTAACACAAAAGGAATGCAGTCATATTTATGGTGTTGGGCTAAGAACCTGGCAGAAAAAAGAGGAAGTTAATACTCAAAACAGTCAAAGTCTGTCACTGGTTGAGTTTGAGTTTCTTTTGTTACTTGCAGGAGAACATCCTGAATACGTGCTCTGCAAAAGGGAGTCAAAATAAAATGACCTGTGATGGTTTTATATTAGTACCTGGAGTTGCGCCCGTAGTTCGCTGACGCTCACACGCGCAGTACAGCGCCCCGCCCTGCTGCAATGCACCAGGACGGCGTGAACTCGCTGGCGCTCGCGCTAACTGCGGCAT
>NZ_JAOWHE010000035.1:0-207 GCF_030332765.1 Citrobacter sp. Cpo071
ACAGCAGCAGAAAAGTATGGGCGGATAACCGCATCACGGAGGATGCACAGTACCTGTACCGCTATGACCGTTACGGCAGGTTGACGGAGAAGACGGACCGTATCCTGGACGGGGCCATCCGCATGTACGATGAACACACGCACCACTACAGCTACGATAACCAGCACCGGCTGGTGCACTACCTCCGCACACAGTACGGCAAAAAGC
>NZ_JAOWHE010000036.1:0-562 GCF_030332765.1 Citrobacter sp. Cpo071
CAGGTTTCGGGGCCGAAGACGGCGCTGGTTTCATAGGTCTGCTGGTCAATATAGGAATCCCAGCAGAAGACAATGTACTGTGGGGGCTTGTTGACTTTGTTGAACTGATCGCCAAAACCATGCGCGTTTTCAGCCCATTCTTTGACGGAATCAGGGTCGGGAGAAGCCTGGTCAAGCGTATTAAACGTATACAGATAACCATCGGTGTCGATAACTCTTGCGTGGTTGACCATTGAGGGTAATTCATAGGGGGTGATAAAAGCGAAGATCCACTTACCGTAAGGTAGGGTCCAGTCGCCGCTGGCGGCCTGTTTTGACTGTAAAGGGTGAGACTGATGTGGGCTGCAGCCTGCAGCGGCCAGTAACAGGGCAAGTATCAGTAGTTTGCGCATTTTCATCCCTCTTAATCCCAGTTGCCATAGGGGTAGGTTTTACCGTTGATAAATGCCTGCGTTGACGGGAGGAAGGTAAAACTGCCGCCTGGGACGACGTAGTCTTTACACAGGGTCAGGTCCTTGCCGGAGCGGGTTGTCAGTTTCAGGGGCGTGACCGGCAGGCTGGG
>NZ_JAOWHE010000037.1:0-2762 GCF_030332765.1 Citrobacter sp. Cpo071
GGTAAAAAATTTTGCGTTCTGCCCAGGACAGGTGCGTCAGGCCGTGGCAGTGATGCCCCTTGCGGCGAAGGTTCTCAAACGGGTGAAGTTCATACCACAGGGAATACAGCAGCAGGTTCCCGCGAAACGTCAAAACCGCGGCTCCCGAAACTCAACGGGTGATGTTCTTTAAAAATCAGGATTTATTTCAGGCTCCGGCAATACACATTTATGTGTTCTGTCAGTCATCCGGCTGGCAGGTAATGAGAACGCAGGAACAGAAGGAGGAAAACACCGGAAAGCGTCAGATGCAGATATGAAAAAAGCAGGTCAGGAACCTGCTTAATCCATGCCGCAGAGACTGCACGAACAGTTTTTGCGGCTCCAGTCAATCGTCATAAGAGGCTAAATTATGACAATAAGTATTGTTTCACCTTCCGCAGCGGCTGTAAAGCCCCGCCGTCATCCCCGTTTCAGACGCGAAGACATCCCCGCGCCGGAAATTGACCCCGTGCTGAAAGCCTTCGGGCGACACATAGCCCGGAGTTTTCACCGGGGGCGTGGTGTACACATCCCCGCCATGAAAAACACGGCCTTCGGGCAGGTGCTCCGCACACTCGAACTGAAACGCGCTTTTAACTGATGAGGTGAGCCGCCCCGCGAGGGGCGGCAACAGACGGAAGGAGAACATTTTATGACATTAGCAGCAATCACCATGACCGCCCCGGAAGCCGCCAGCCCTGTGCAGATGTACCGCGCGACCTACTCACCGGATGACAACAAACTGCGCCTGTATGCCGCGTCACGTCTTGACCCGGAGACGTATAAAAAAGTGCATGATGCCGGTTTTCGCTGGGCACCCAAACAGGCGCTGTTTGTCGCGCCAGCCTGGACACCGGGCCGGGAAGACGTGCTCCTCTCACTTGCCGGAGAGATTGAGGATGAAGACAGCACGCTCGCTGAACGTCAGGAAGCACGGGCGGAGCGGTTTACCGGATACAGCGGAAAGCGGGCCAGTGAATCCGCACAGGCACTTGATGAAGTGGAAAGACTGGCCGCGATGATCCCGCCCGGTCAGCCCATTCTTGTGGGGCATCACAGCGAACGCCGCGCCCGTCGTGATGCACAGCGTATTGAAAACGGTATGAAACGTGCTGTGATGCTCTTTGAACGTGCGGAATACTGGGAAGAGCGGGCGCGGTCGGCACTGCTTCACGCGAAGTATAAAGAACGTCCGGACGTTCGCTGGCGTCGTATCAAAAAAATCGAAGCTGATTTGCGCAAGGCGGAAAAGACCATCGCACAGTCGCAGAAATATCTGACGATGTGGCGGGCTGAATCGCTGGATCTGAATATGGCAAAACTCATCAGCAGTCATGACCATATCAGCGCCTGTTTCCCGCTGGACAGGTATCCGCGCCCGGCAGAAAAAAGCCAGTATGAAGGAAGTCGATCGTTATGGTCGGCCCTGGATGATGACATCATCACCACGGAGCAGGCCCGCGAAATTGCGATCCGCTGTCATGAACGGCAGATTCAGCATCAGCAACGCTGGGTTAACCACTATCAGAACCGCCTGATCTATGAGCGTGCCATGCTGGACGAAAGCGGCGGCGTGGTTACCCGGACACAGGATTTTGAGCCGGGCGGACAGGTTTTCAGCCGGGGCGAGTGGCTGACCATCATCCGCGTGAACAAAAGCAACGGGGCGGTGAGTTCAGTCACAACGCCGAATTACAGTTTTCTCGGGTACAGCGGCACGATGAAAGTGACGCCCGATCGCATCACGGACTACAAAGCACCATCGGCAGAAGAGGCTGCCGTCGCCAGTCAGGCCGCGAAGCGTCCGCCGGTAGTCAACTATCCGGGGGACGGTTTCCGGGAAATGACAAAGGCGCAGTGGGCCGCCCTGCCCCGGGACTGTAAGGCCGTGCGCAGTGTGGCAGAGACAGAAGACCACGGGGCATACCGCTACCGCCGCACAATGGACAATAATTTCCGCCTGGTGAATGTGTATATTACCGACATGAAAATCACGGAAATCCCACAGAAATAAGGTATATCCCCCCGGGAAATCCCCGGGGGATGACGGAGATAATGACATGCACAGTCAGTTAAGAGAACGTATCCGGCTGATGCGCGCAAGGCTGGATAACGCCGCGCCGGTTGCTGAAATCCGGGCTGAATCTCAGCTTTTTGTGACTCCTGCCCCGGTCTGTGATCGCCTGGTGACGCTGGCGGAAATCAGCAACCGTGATCACATTCTGGAACCCTCTGCCGGCACCGGGGCCATACTGCGGGCGATTCGGGATACCGCGCCGGAGGCCATGTGTGATGCGGTGGAGATTAACAGCGGGCTGGTCCGGTATCTGCGGGAAAATTTTAACGGTGTCAGGGTACAGTGTGGCGACTTCATGGAATGGCAGCCGGTGCAGTATTACAGCCGGATCATTATGAATCCGCCGTTCATCCACGGGCAGGATATCCGGCATATCCTGCGGGCTTTTTCCCTGTTGCGTCCGGGGGGCGTGCTGGTTGCCGTCTGTCTGAACGGGCCGCGCCAGCAGGAGAAGCTGTTACCGTTTTCTGACATCCGCGAGGAGCTGCCGCGCGGCACGTTTGCTTATACCGATGTCCCGACGATGATTATTCGTTTGCGTGCCTGATGACACAGGGCTGGCGGGAGGATAAATGCCCGTCTGTCCGCGCCGGGAAAAGACAGCACGCCGGTGGCGCTGAAAGGGGCCGCGCTTACGCGCCGCCCCTTTCATTACGCGGATGTT
>NZ_JAOWHE010000038.1:0-338 GCF_030332765.1 Citrobacter sp. Cpo071
AGCTCAGCTGGATAGAGTACTCGGCTACGAACCGAGCGGTCGGAGGTTCGAATCCTCCCGGATGCACCATCTTCTCCGAGGCAACAGCAAACTGTTGTTTCATGGTCTGCGAGATAATCGCGAGCACCAGGGAGGATAACGTTGCTTTAGCAGCGGCCCGCAGGGCGAGGCGCAGCCGAGTAATCCTCCCGGATGCACCATCTCTTACTTGATATCGCTTATCACGATATCAATATCGGCAGTAAAGCAAGTTTTCCTATGCATCCGTAGCTCAGCTGGATAGAGTACTCGGCTACGAACCGAGCGGTCGGAGGTTCGAATCCTCCCGGATGCACCAT
>NZ_JAOWHE010000039.1:0-319 GCF_030332765.1 Citrobacter sp. Cpo071
CCGCGCCGGGAAAAGACAGCACGCCGGTGGCGCTGAAAGGGGCCGCGCTTACGCGCCGCCCCTTTCATTACGCGGATGTTCTGCTGTGTGCTTCTGTCTTTTCATGCCTGTCATTTGTCTGTTACTGATGATGTTGTTGTTCCTGCTACTGCTACTGCTACTGCTACTGCTACTGCTACTGCTCTTCTTTTTCCTGCCGCTCTGATTCTGACTACTGCAGTGTTGTCCTGTCTGCCGGGCGCACCTTCGGCTCCCGGCTGCCTGGCGGCATCCGGTCGTCAGGCCCGACTCCGACAGGCAGCTGCTGGCGCACCCGCCA
>NZ_JAOWHE010000040.1:0-219 GCF_030332765.1 Citrobacter sp. Cpo071
ATAATGCGACTCCACACAGCGGGGGTGATTAGCTCAGCTGGGAGAGCACCTCCCTTACAAGGAGGGGGTCGGCGGTTCGAACCCGTCATCACCCACCAACTACTTTATGTAGTCTCCGCCGTGTAGAGTAAGAAATTGAGAAGTGGGTGATTAGCTCAGCTGGGAGAGCACCTCCCTTACAAGGAGGGGGTCGGCGGTTCGATCCCGTCATCACCCACC
>NZ_JAOWHE010000041.1:0-226 GCF_030332765.1 Citrobacter sp. Cpo071
GGCTCCGGTTATCTGGCAGGAATGAAGCTCGGCGACACCCCGCTTATCGACCTCACCCGCGACCGCCTGCACCGGGAGACACAGCGCCGTTTCGGCGAATATACGCTCACCACCGGCTACAGCGCGGCCGGACAGCTGCTGAGCCAGCACCTGAACAGTCCGCTTCTGAACCGCGACTACGGGTATGACGGGACCGGGCATCTGACCCGCATCAGCACCCCGCGCC
>NZ_JAOWHE010000042.1:0-253 GCF_030332765.1 Citrobacter sp. Cpo071
TCTCGGTTGATTTCTTTTCCTCGGGGTACTTAGATGTTTCAGTTCCCCCGGTTCGCTTCATTACGCTATGTATTCACGTAATGATAGTGTGACGGATCACACTGGGTTTCCCCATTCGGAAATCGCCGGTTATAACGGTTCATATCACCTTACCGACGCTTATCGCAGATTAGCACGTCCTTCATCGCCTCTGACTGCCAGGGCATCCACCGTGTACGCTTAGTCGCTTAACCTCACAACCCGAAGATGTTTC
>NZ_JAOWHE010000044.1:0-280 GCF_030332765.1 Citrobacter sp. Cpo071
AGCGATGAAAACCGGCAGTGGCTGGCCGGGTGCGGCCTGACGCCGGAACAGATGGCGGCGCAGATGGAGCCGCTGCCGGTTCCGGAAAGGACGCTTCATCTGTACCACTGCGACCACCGGGGCCTGCCGCTGGCGCTGATAAGCCAGGACGGCGCCATCAGCTGGCGTGCGGAGTATGACGAATGGGGTAACGTGCTGCAGGAAGATAATCCACATAATCTGCAACAGCTTATCCGCCTGCCGGGCCAGCAGTATGACGACGAATCCGGACTGCACTACA
>NZ_JAOWHE010000045.1:0-213 GCF_030332765.1 Citrobacter sp. Cpo071
TGGTGCATCCGGGAGGATTCGAACCTCCGACCGCTCGGTTCGTAGCCGAGTACTCTATCCAGCTGAGCTACGGATGCATCAGGGAAACTTACTTTACTGCAGATTTGATGTCGCTGCTAAAGCGACATCATGTAATATGGTGCATCCGGGAGGATTCGAACCTCCGACCGCTCGGTTCGTAGCCGAGTACTCTATCCAGCTGAGCTACGGATG
>NZ_JAOWHE010000046.1:0-350 GCF_030332765.1 Citrobacter sp. Cpo071
CGCACGGTGAACGGCGAACCGGCGGAACAGTGGCAGTACAACGAACGCGGCTGGCTGGCGGAAATCAGCCACCTCAGTGAAGGCCACCGCGTCACTGTTCACTACGGCTATGATGAGAAAGGCCGGCTCATTCGTGAGCAGCAGGTGGTGCATCACCCGGAAACGGACGAACCGCTCTGGCATCATGAGACACAGCACGGCTACAGCGACGCAGGCCTGGCACACCGCATGACATCAGACAAACTGCCTGCTGTGGAGTGGCTGACTTACGGCTCCGGTTATCTGGCAGGAATGAAGCTCGGCGACACCCCGCTTATCGACCTCACCCGCGACCGCCTGCACCGGGAGAC
>NZ_JAOWHE010000047.1:0-305 GCF_030332765.1 Citrobacter sp. Cpo071
AAAATATTCACAAAATAGAGAGCTACCCGAAGCCGGACGGACACGACCGGCACTGTATGGACTTTGTGAGGTAGCCCGATGCACACTGCTTTTTCTTCCCCGTCTTCTGCCCCTGCCGCGCCGCTGATGCCGGTTTCTGATACCGTTCACGAGCGCTTTATCCGTCTGCCCGAAGTGATGCATCTGTGCGGCCTGTCCCGCTCGACCATTTACGACCTCATCAGCCGGGAAGCTTTCCCGAAACAAATCTCCCTCGGTGGGAAAAACGTGGCGTGGGCGCAGTCTGAAATCACCGCATGGATGGC
>NZ_JAOWHE010000048.1:0-416 GCF_030332765.1 Citrobacter sp. Cpo071
GAGACCCGCTATGAATACAGTGACGCCGGAGACCTGACGACAGTGATTGCCCCGGACAGCAGCCGCACGGAAACACAGTATGATGCGGGCGGCAGACCGGTCAGTATCACCGCAGGCGGCCTGACGCGGCAGATAACATACGATGCCGCCGGACGGGTGACACAGCTGACCAATGAGAACGGCAGCCACACTGAATTCACTTACGATGCACTGGACAGGCTGACGCAGCAGACCGGCTTTGACGGGAGAACGCAGCAGTATGACTATGACCTGACAGGGAAAATGGTGTGCAGCAAGGACGAAGACCTCGTCACCCGCTGGTATTACGATGAATCTGACCGCCTGACGCACCGCACGGTGAACGGCGAACCGGCGGAACAGTGGCAGTACAACGAACGCGGCTGGCTGGCGGAAAT
>NZ_JAOWHE010000049.1:0-209 GCF_030332765.1 Citrobacter sp. Cpo071
GGCATCATCTCCGGTAACCCGGTCAACCCGCTCCTCGGCGCCAAGGTCCTGCCCGGCGAGACCGATTTCACCCTGCCCGGCCCGCTGCCGTTTGTATTTTCCCGTTCTTACAGCAGTTACCGGACCCGCACCCCGGGGCCGGTCGGTATCTTCGGTCCCGGCTGGAAAGCACCATTCGATATCCGCTTACAGATACGTGATGAGGAACT
>NZ_JAOWHE010000050.1:0-220 GCF_030332765.1 Citrobacter sp. Cpo071
CGCTACGGCGTTTCACTTCTGAGTTCGGCATGGGGTCAGGTGGGACCACCGCGCTACAGCCGCCAGGCAAATTCTGTTTACCAACACACCTCCTGGGCATGTCGATGTAATCTGTAATCAGGCTGAATCTTGTGTCTGTCTCTTTCGCCAAAACATCTTCGGCGTTGTAAGGTTAAGCCTCACGGTTCATTAGTATCGGTTAGCTCAATGTATCGCTACA
>NZ_JAOWHE010000051.1:0-299 GCF_030332765.1 Citrobacter sp. Cpo071
CTTTGTAGTGCTCACACAGATTGTCTGATGAAAAGTAAATAGCAAGGCGTCTTGCGATTGAGACTTCAGTGTCCCCTTCGTCTAGAGGCCCAGGACACCGCCCTTTCACGGCGGTAACAGGGGTTCGAATCCCCTAGGGGACGCCACTTGCTGGTATGTGTGAGTGAAAGTCGCCGACCGAAGTATCTCAAAACTGACTTACGAGTCACGTTTGAGATATTTGCTCTTTAAAAATCTGGATCAAGCTGAAAATTGAAACGACACACTGTTTCATTTCTCCGTAATAAGAAATGAAAAAT
>NZ_JAOWHE010000052.1:0-359 GCF_030332765.1 Citrobacter sp. Cpo071
AGGCTGTCGGTGATGGTGACGGCGTTTTTCCCGTATTCATAGCGGTAGCTTAAGCCTGCCGGATTATGCTGCTCCACCACACGGCCCGCTGCATCATAGCGGTAGGTGGTCTGCGGGCGTCCGGCGTACTGGTGTGCCACCATCCTGCCGGGGGTGTCCGCGTCATAGTCAAAGCGGCGCACCTGCACTCCGCCCCGGTCATACACCGCCGCCAGCTCGCCGCGCGGGGAATAGTCATAGCGCACCAGCGGGGATGTCGGCAGGTTGTCGGGGTATTCAGGGTCGTGCGTCAGCCAGACGGCACCGAGGCGGACCCCGACATCCTGGCCGTAGCGGGTGACGGGCAGTGTGTTCATCTG
>NZ_JAOWHE010000053.1:0-1303 GCF_030332765.1 Citrobacter sp. Cpo071
CAGCTTATCCGCCTGCCGGGCCAGCAGTATGACGAGGAGTCGGGGCTGCACTACAACCGCCACCGGTACTACAATCCGGGACAGGGACGGTATACCACCCAGGATCCCATAGGGCTGGAGGGGGGATGGAATCTCTATAGTTACCCATTGGATCCAATAACAAGTTTAGATCCGTTGGGGTTATCACCATTTATTGGCAATATGGGGTATGGGGTCAGCGAACGCTCTTCACTCGGCTTGCATATGTGTGAAAATGGCGAATCTCCAGAAGATATTGCTAAATCTATGTCTCTGCCATCTGCAAAACCTATTGCTACGGGAGAGTGCCGGGCTTCAGCATTTGCTGCGGCAGGCAGTGGTATATCTGGAACAATTTCTGCCAATGAAAAAATAGGCCCAGGGGGGCTAATGAGCTTTCCTGTAGCTGCTGTTGGAGCTCGAGCTTCTGCTACCTGTGGATTGAAGTTTAGAGCCCCTGATGCCAAAGATTTAAAAGTTAACGCAGGAGCTTCTTTTGGATTGGGGATCTTTAGTATTGAGGTAGCTCAAACATCAACATGGCCTGAAGTATATATTGGTGTTGGTGCAGGCATCGGTCCCGAAGTAAAAATACCATATACACCAAGTGTATCTATTCCAGTATTTTAGTAGAGGATGATATGTGTGAAGAAATCAGAATTGCAAGAATCATTGTGTTTTTTTGTATATTCTCAATGGCTTTGCTTGTCGTTTTTTATGGCTTTCTATTTTGTAAAAAAAACAATATAGATATGAATACTTTTTCAGGCATGCTTGAAATGTATCGACGTATTTTTATGTTTAAAAATAAGTTTTTTTCTATTTTAATGTTAAGCTGTATATATGGTGGTGCGTTGCTTGGTTTTATAATTTTTGGCGTTAGCCTTTGGGCGGAAACACAAGGTTGTGTGTTCCCAACACGATATAATTGATGAGCACCGGCTGACGCACCACCGCCAGATGCAACAGGGCAGCGTACTGACGGAAAGTTGTTATCTGTACGACCCGCAGGGCCGCCGCGTGGGTAAGCGGGTATGGAAACGCGAACCCGTGCACTGGAGCGACACGCGGATGGAACTGTCGCGCACGCCGTATGAGACCTGGTACGGCTGGGACGGCGACAGACTGACCACCACGCAGACGGCACAGCGCGTACAGACGATTTACACACCGGGCAGCTTCACACCGCTGGTCAGAATCGAAATCCAAACCGCAGAACTGGCGAAAGCGGTACGCCGCACGCTGGCGGAGAAATTTCAGCAGGAGGCGAACGTCACTTTCCCGC
>NZ_JAOWHE010000002.1:0-252 GCF_030332765.1 Citrobacter sp. Cpo071
AGTGATTGCCCCGGACAGCAGCCGCACGGAAACACAGTACGATGCGGGCGGCAGACCGGTCAGTATCACCGCAGGCGGCCAGACCCGCCGGATGCAGTACGACGCCGCCGGACGCGTGACGCAACTGACGAATGAGAACGGCAGCCACACCAGCTTCACGTATGACCTTCTCGACCGTCTGACGCAGCAGACCGGCTTTGACGGCCGTACGCAGCGCTATGGCTACAACACCGGCGGGCAGCTTGTCCGCAG
>NZ_JAOWHE010000003.1:0-203 GCF_030332765.1 Citrobacter sp. Cpo071
ATTTCCGCCAGCCAGCCGCGTTCGTTGTACTGCCACTGTTCCGCCGGTTCGCCGTTCACCGTGCGGTGCGTCAGGCGGTCGGCTTCATCGTAATGCCACAGCGTGACCAGACTTTCGTCCTCACTGCGGACAAGCTGCCCGCCGGTGTTGTAGCCATAGCGCTGCGTACGGCCGTCAAAGCCGGTCTGCTGCGTCAGACGGTC
>NZ_JAOWHE010000054.1:0-232 GCF_030332765.1 Citrobacter sp. Cpo071
TCCGGGACCGGCAGCGGCTCCATCTGCGCCGCCATCTGTTCCGGCGTCAGGCCGCACCCGGCCAGCCACTGCCGGTTTTCGTCGCTGATAACCCCGGCACGCAGCTCTCCTTCCAGGCGGTCCAGCATCTGTACCAGCGCCGGCGGGAACATCACGCCAGCGCCATCCTCGCTGCCTTCCTGCCGGAGTTTCTCCGCCAGCGTCCGGTGACGGCGCAGGACATCCAGCGCCT
>NZ_JAOWHE010000055.1:0-568 GCF_030332765.1 Citrobacter sp. Cpo071
TGGGCTGGCTCACCGCACAGACCGATGCGGCAGGCCGGAAAACCGAATACCGGTACAGTATCGCTTCCGGTAACGTCACTGAAATTATCTCCCCTGACGGCCGGAAGACGGCGTTTTATTACAATGGCGGGCATCAGCTGACCGGTATCACCCACCCGGATGGTTTACGGGAGAAGCAAGAATACGATGAGTATGGCCGCCTGACGGGGCTGACTTCCCGTCAGGGGAGCATCACCCGCTATGTTTATGCTGACCCGCACAGTGAATACCCCTGCACCAGTGAAGATGCCACCGGCAGCAAAAAGCAGATGGTGTGGAGTCGCCACGGGCAACTGCTGAGCTTCACCGACTGTTCGGGGTATGAAACCCGCTATGACTATGACCGTTTCGGGCAGGTCACAACCCTTCATCAGGAAGACGGTCTCAGCCAGTATCGCGCTTACGATACCCGGGGCCGGCTTGTCAGCCAGAGAGATGCGGCAGGCCGCGAGACCCGCTATGAATACAGTGACGCCGGAGACCTGACGACAGTGATTGCCCCGGACAGCAGCCGCACGGAAACACAGTA
>NZ_JAOWHE010000056.1:0-284 GCF_030332765.1 Citrobacter sp. Cpo071
GGGACGACGTAGTCTTTACACAGGGTCAGGTCCTTGCCGGAGCGGGTTGTCAGTTTCAGGGGCGTGACCGGCAGGCTGGGGCGTCCGGCGACATCGGAAAACCAGATTTTGACCTTGCCGCCGGGAGACAGGCCAAACACCATACTGTCGTACCAGACGGTCTCGCCATACCAGGTATGATCGGCAGGTGTTTTCATCCTCAGCCAGGTTTCGGGGCCGAAGACGGCGCTGGTTTCATAGGTCTGCTGGTCAATATAGGAATCCCAGCAGAAGACAATGTACTG
>NZ_JAOWHE010000057.1:0-87620 GCF_030332765.1 Citrobacter sp. Cpo071
CGGTAGTTCAGTTGGTTAGAATACCTGCCTGTCACGCAGGGGGTCGCGGGTTCGAGTCCCGTCCGTTCCGCCACTTATTAGAAAATTAAGCCTGCTACTAAGCAGGCTTAATGATAAGAAGATTTAGGGGCGTAGCTCAGTTGGTAGAGCACCGGTCTCCAAAACCGGGTGTCGCGAGTTCGAGTCTCTCCGCCCCTGCCAGAAACAATCCTTAGCATTCTTGCTAAGGATTTTTTTTACCTGTAATTTGAGTTTTTCCTTCTTTCTATTTTACTCCCGGCATCCTTGCCAGCGTTTTCCTTAATCTTCCAGAATATTCGTTCTCAGCAGATCGCAAATCAGCGCATGTTTATCGCTATTTTGCAGCCAAACTGCATATAACGGGCGTGAAAGCGTTGTACTGTCGGTAACCGTATGGAGATCGCTTTTACCTTTAGCCCAGTTGACCGGCAGCCAGCTAAAACCTTTGAGGACTGAAAGTTGCTGCCTGGCTAATTCTGCCGAACTGGTGGTAAGTACCGGCACTTCATCTCCCGCAATCAATCCAGCCTCGTGTTGCTGAAAGTCAGGTCCCCATTCCAGACGCAGATAATTCAGTTCATCTTTGGTTTGTGAAGGAGAACTGCAATAGAGCGCCAGCGTGAAATATCCCAACAGTTGGCTGCTAAATTCGTCCATTTTGGGCGTTTCGGTAGTAATCAATAGATCAAGCTGTCGTTCATGAAGCTGTTTTACTAACGACTGTCGCTGCGCGATCCTCGCTTCAAATTGCAGGCTGGATTGTGGCTCCTGGGATTGGTACAAACGCCCCAGCCAGCCATTAAGCATGCATTCCCAGAGGGATGCGCTGGCACCAATAGAAAACTCGTTATGCCGCGAGGTATTCGCAACCTCCTTACGTGCTGCTTGCCACGTATTCATCAGCGTTTCAGCGTAAGGTAATAATTTTTCACCTGCAGCGGTTAAACGGATATTGTTTCTGTGTCGGGTGAACAGGTTTACACCCAATTGATTTTCCAGTTGTCTGATCCGAAAACTAACCGCTGATTGGGTCAGATAGAGCGCTTCAGCAGCCCTGCCAAAGTGGCGTGTCCGGCTAACTTCCAGGAAAGTTTTTAACAATTCCGTATCCACAACTCGCTCCATAAAATTATTTGTCGTTATGATTTAAATCTTTTGTTTGACGCTCTGTCAAGCGTAACTAATACTCCGCGCCATAAATAGCTCGGCCAAAGAATTAGGAGCGTGCAGGATGGCGGAAAGCTTTACGACGACTAATCGATATTTCGATAATAAATATTATCCCCGCGGATTCTCCCGTCATGGTGATTTCACCATTAAAGAAGCACAACTGCTTGAGCGTCACGGTTATGCTTTCAACGAGCTGGATCTGGGCAAGCGTGAGCCGGTAACGGAAGAAGAAAAACTGTTTGTTGCGGTATGCCGTGGTGAGCGCGAACCGGTTACCGAAGCTGAACGTGTGTGGTCAAAATACATGACGCGCATTAAGCGTCCAAAACGCTTCCACACGCTGTCTGGCGGGAAACCTCAGGTGGAAGGTGCGGAAGACTACACCGAATCTGATGATTAATAAAAAAGGGCGAAAGCCCTTTTTTTATGCCAGTAGTTTCTGCAAATGAATGAGTAATCTGTCTATCGCCCGATACCCAACAGCTTCCTGTAAGTGCTGGCGAGAGATATGGTCAGATTGTTCTATATCCGCGATCGTTCGAGCGACCTTTATCAGGCGTAACCAGGCGCGGATGGATAATCCGAGATGCGCGAGCGTTTCTTCAAGCCACTGCGCATCGTCGCTACACAATGGACAGTATTTATGGATATCCTGACTGTCCAGGTGCGCATTTAACTTATTCTGCCGCCGATACTGACGCTCTCGTGCTGCCATAACGCGTTGCTTCACCGTTGCGCTATCTTCCCCTTTTACCTGGCTCTGGCTGAGTATGCCGGGAGGCGGTAAGGGGATTTCGAGGGAGAGATCGAAGCGGTCAAGAAATGGACCTGATAATCGATTGAGGTAGCGTAGCGTCTGCTCTGGGGTACAGCGGTTATGGTTCCCCTGATAATGTCCTGTTGGGCTGGGATTCATGGCAGCAATAAGCTGAAAACGCGCGGGGTAAGTTATTTTTGCCCGAGTGCGGGATAAATGAATCTGCCCGGACTCAATGGGCTCTCGCAGTGCATCCAGCGTGCGCCGCTCAAACTCGGGAAGTTCATCCAGAAACAGTATGCCGTTATGCGCCAGAGATATCTCGCCTGGCGCAGGAATAGAGCCGCCACCGACCATGGCAGTTAATGAAGCACTGTGATGCGGCGAACGAAAAGGGCGTTGTTTCCACTGTTTTTGTAGCGTGTCGGAATTGACCAGACTTAGAATCGCGGCGCTTTCCAGTGCTTCATCATTGCTTAGTGGCGGAAGCAATCCTCTCAGGCGACTGGCCAGCATGGTCTTACCCGTTCCCGGCGGCCCGATGAGTAAGAGGTTATGACCGCCAGCTGCGGTAAGTTCCAGTCCGCGTTTACCCTGTTCCTGGCCGATAACATCGCTCAGATCATCTGCTAATGCGCAGGGGGTAAAATCTGCCGATGATGGTCTGTCTAAATCATGCTTACCTTCGAGAAATGCGCATACGGCCTGTAGATGATCGGCTATCAGGCACCCTTCACCGTGTATCAGTCCCACTTCAGCTGCATTCTCTTTTGCGACAATAATTCTCCTGCCTGCGCGAATAGCTTCAGTTGCACTTGATATCGCACCGGGAACGCCGCGTAACGCGCCTGTAAGCGCTAATTCGCCTACCAGCTCATATGTATCGAGGTTATGGGTTGTAAGCTGCTCAGACGCTGCCAGAAGCGCAACTGCGATAGGTAAATCATATCGTCCCCCTTCTTTCGGGAGATCGGCCGGAGCGAGGTTTATGGTTATCTTCTTTGCCGGGAATTCATAACCGCTATTAATAATCGCACTGCGAACTCGATCGCGAGCCTCTTTTACCGTTGTTTCGGGTAATCCCACCATGGTTAAACCAGGCAAACCATTGCTGATATGTACCTCGATGGTAATGGCTGGCGCATTCACGCCCAGCGCAGCGCGTGTGTGAACAATCGATAGTGACATAAGCCCTCCTGATGAAAGCATTATGTCGCAATACATCGCGGCAAGATTTCACATAATTACGGTTTTTAGAGGCTTATTCCTGTGTTTTTATGTAGCTCAATACTGCTTGCATAAAGCCTGGAATAGCGCTCGCAAACGCTTTTGAATAACGTTTTTAGTAGGAAACGGGTTGCCGAGAATCACCTGAAACGTGAAATATTTTCACTTTTGATTTTTTGTATAAAAAACAACGATATTTATCTAATCCGTTAACGGCGTCAGAAAAACGAATAAAAAAATATCTTGTGTCATTTGCAAATTCTATGGTAACTCTTTAGGTATTCCTTCGAACAAGATGCAAGAAAATACAAAAATGACAGCCCTTCTACGAGTGATTAGCCTGGTCGTGATTAGCGTGGTGGTGATTATTATCCCACCGTGCGGGGCTGCACTTGGACGAGGAAAGGCTTAGAAAACAAGCCTTAACGAACTAAGACCCCCGCACCGAAAGGTCCGGGGGTTTTTTTTGACCTTAAAAACATACATGAGGAGCAGAAAGTGAACGGTAGCATAAAATTCTGTTTCTCAAGATTTACGGCGGGGATGTAACTATGAATGGGGCACAGTGGGTGGTACATGCGTTGCGTGCACAAGGGGTTCAAACCGTCTTTGGTTATCCTGGTGGCGCAATTATGCCGGTTTACGATGCGTTGTATGACGGCGGCGTAGAACACCTGTTGTGCCGACACGAGCAGGGTGCGGCAATGGCGGCAATTGGCTATGCCCGTGCGACCAGTAAAACCGGCGTGTGTATCGCCACTTCAGGTCCTGGCGCTACCAACCTGATCACCGGCCTTGCCGATGCGCTGTTAGATTCTGTTCCTGTTGTGGCGATCACCGGTCAGGTGGCCTCACCTTTCATCGGAACGGATGCGTTCCAGGAAGTGGACGTTCTGGGTATGTCTTTGTCCTGCACCAAACACAGTTTCCTGGTGCAGTCACTGGAAGAGCTGCCGCGCATCATGGCAGAGGCTTTCGCTGTGGCGAACTCCGGTCGTCCGGGTCCGGTTCTGGTTGATATCCCGAAAGACATCCAGCTGGCCAGCGGTACGCTGGAGCCGTATTTTACGACTGTCGAAAACGTAGAGGTTTTCCCGCACGCTGACGTTGAGCAGGCGCGTAAAATGCTGGCGCAGGCGCAAAAGCCGATCCTGTACGTTGGTGGCGGCGTTGGTATGGCGCAGGCGGTCCCGGCCCTGCGTGAATTTATCGCGGTAACCCAGATGCCGGTCGCCTGCACGCTGAAAGGTCTGGGCGCAGTAGAAGCTGACTACCCATACTATTTGGGCATGTTGGGGATGCACGGCACTAAAGCGGCAAATTTCGCAGTGCAAGAATGTGATTTATTGATTGCAGTGGGCGCGCGTTTTGATGACCGGGTGACCGGCAAGCTGAATACCTTCGCACCGAACGCCAGCGTGATCCACATGGATATCGACCCGGCGGAAATGAACAAACTGCGCCAGGCGCACGTTGCCCTGCAGGGTGATTTAAATTCTCTGCTGCCGGCATTGCAGCAATCTCTGAAGATTGACGCATGGCGTCAGCATAGCGCTGAACTGCGCACAGAGCATACCTGGCGCTATGATCATCCCGGTGAGGCTATCTACGCGCCACTGTTGTTGAAGCAGTTGTCCGATCGCAAACCCGCGGACAGCGTAGTGACAACGGATGTTGGTCAGCATCAGATGTGGTCGGCGCAGCATATGACCTACACCCGCCCGGAAAATTTCATCACCTCGAGCGGCCTGGGTACGATGGGCTTTGGCCTGCCAGCAGCGGTTGGCGCGCAGGTTGCTCGCCCGAACGATACGGTAATCTGTATCTCCGGTGACGGTTCCTTCATGATGAATGTACAGGAGCTGGGCACCGTAAAACGCAAGCAGTTGCCGCTGAAAATAGTCTTACTCGACAACCAGCGGTTAGGCATGGTGCGACAATGGCAGCAGCTGTTTTTCCAGGAACGTTATAGCGAAACCACCCTTACCGATAACCCCGATTTCCTCATGTTGGCCAGCGCCTTCGGCATACCAGGTCAACACATCACCCGTAAAGACCAGGTTGAAGCGGCACTCGACACCATGCTGAACAGCGAGGGGCCATACCTGCTTCATGTCTCAATCGACGAACTTGAGAATGTCTGGCCTCTGGTACCGCCAGGTGCCAGTAACTCAGAAATGCTGGAGAAATTATCATGATGCAACATCAGGTCGCCGTTGAGGCTCGTTTCAATCCGGAAACGTTAGAACGTGTTTTACGCGTGGTACGCCATCGTGGTTTTCAGGTGTGCTCCATGAATATGGAAGCCGCCAGCGATGCGCAAAATATAAATATCGAATTGACCGTTGCCAGCCCCCGGTCGGTCGACTTACTGTTTAGTCAGTTAAGTAAACTGGTAGACGTTGCACATGTTGCTATCTGCCAGAGCACAACCACATCACAACAAATCCGCGCCTGAGCGCAAAAGGAAGAAAAATGACGACGAAAAAAGCTGATTACATTTGGTCTAATGGCGAGATGATTCGTTGGGAAGACGCGAAGGTCCACGTGATGTCCCACGCGCTGCACTACGGTACTTCAGTATTCGAAGGCATCCGTTGCTACGATTCTCACAAAGGGCCGGTGGTGTTCCGTCATCGCGAACATATGCAGCGTCTGCGTGATTCAGCCAAGATCTATCGTTTTCCGGTTTCTCAGAGCGTTGATGAGCTGATGGAAGCTTGTCGCGAGGTGATTCGTAAAAACAATCTGACCAGCGCCTATATCCGTCCGCTGGTGTTTGTTGGCGACGTGGGGATGGGCGTTAACCCGCCAGCGGGATACACCACTGACGTGATCATCGCCGCGTTCCCGTGGGGCGCTTACCTCGGTGCTGAAGCACTGGAGCAGGGGATCGACGCGATGGTTTCTTCCTGGAACCGCGTTGCGCCGAACACCATCCCTACTGCTGCTAAAGCGGGCGGTAACTATCTGTCTTCGCTGCTGGTGGGTAGCGAAGCGCGTCGTCATGGCTATCAGGAAGGCATTGCGCTGGATGTGAATGGTTACATCTCCGAAGGTGCGGGCGAAAACCTGTTTGAAGTAAAAGACGGCATTCTGTTTACCCCGCCGTTTACCTCTTCTGCACTGCCGGGTATTACCCGTGACGCGATCATTAAGCTGGCGAAAGATCTCGATATCGAAGTACGTGAGCAGGTGTTGTCCCGTGAATCACTGTACCTGGCTGACGAAGTGTTCATGTCCGGTACCGCGGCTGAAATCACCCCAGTACGCAGTGTCGATGGTATTCAGGTGGGCGAAGGCCGCTGCGGTCCGGTCACCAAACGCATCCAGCAGGCCTTCTTTGGGCTCTTCACCGGTGAAACGGAAGATAAATACGGCTGGTTGGATTCAGTAAACCAATAACAAAATTAATATTTCCCCAAAATAATTCACGTTGCAGGAAGACGGCAACGCAGCAAGTCCCAGGAACTTACTGTAGTAAGTGACTGGGGTGAGCGAGGCGGCCAACGCACCTGCGGCGTGAAGTATGCAGGGGAAAGACAGACGGGAGTTAATCAAGCATGCCTAAGTATCGTTCTGCTACCACCACCCACGGCCGCAATATGGCGGGTGCCCGCGCACTGTGGCGCGCCACCGGGATGACCGATGATGACTTCGGTAAACCGATTATCGCTGTGGTGAACTCCTTTACCCAGTTTGTGCCGGGTCACGTCCACCTGCGCGATCTCGGTAAGCTGGTTGCCGAACAAATCGAAGCCTCAGGCGGCGTGGCGAAAGAGTTCAACACCATTGCTGTGGATGATGGTATCGCCATGGGTCATGGCGGCATGCTGTATTCACTGCCGTCGCGTGAGCTGATCGCTGACTCCGTTGAGTACATGGTTAACGCCCACTGCGCCGATGCGATGGTCTGCATCTCCAACTGCGACAAAATCACCCCCGGGATGTTAATGGCCTCTTTGCGCCTGAATATTCCGGTGATCTTTGTTTCCGGCGGTCCGATGGAAGCCGGGAAAACCAAGCTCTCTGACCAAATCATCAAGCTCGACCTGGTTGATGCGATGATTCAGGGTGCTGACCCGAAAGTTTCCGACTCACAAAGCGAGCAGGTTGAACGTTCCGCCTGTCCGACCTGTGGCTCTTGTTCCGGTATGTTCACCGCTAACTCGATGAACTGCCTGACTGAAGCGCTGGGCCTGTCGCAGCCGGGTAACGGTTCACTGCTGGCGACTCACGCCGACCGTAAAGAACTGTTCCTCAACGCAGGTAAGCGCATCGTCGAGCTGACCAAACGCTATTACGAGCAGGATGATGCCTCCGCCCTGCCGCGCAACATTGCCAGCAAGGCAGCGTTTGAGAACGCCATGACGCTGGATATCGCCATGGGCGGCTCCACCAATACCGTTCTGCACCTGCTGGCAGCCGCGCAGGAAGCGGAAATCGACTTCACCATGAGTGATATCGACAAGCTGTCCCGCAAAGTCCCGCAACTGTGTAAAGTGGCACCGAGCACGCAGAAATACCATATGGAAGATGTGCACCGCGCAGGCGGCGTACTGGGTATTTTAGGCGAACTGGATCGTGCTGGACTGCTGAACCGCGACGTGAAAAACGTGCTGGGGCTGACTCTGCCGCAAACGCTCGATCGGTATGACGTGATGTTGACCAAAGACGACGCGGTAAAAAAAATGTTCCGTGCTGGCCCGGCCGGCATTCGTACAACCCAGGCATTCTCACAGGATTGCCGTTGGGATACGCTGGATGACGACCGCGCTGAAGGCTGCATTCGCTCGCTGGAGCACGCTTACAGCAAAGACGGCGGTCTGGCAGTTCTGTACGGTAACTTCGCGGAAAACGGCTGTATTGTAAAAACCGCAGGCGTGGATGACAGCATCCTGAAATTCACCGGCCCGGCAAAAGTGTATGAAAGCCAGGACGATGCGGTTGAAGCCATCCTCGGCGGTAAAGTGGTGGCTGGCGACGTGGTTGTCATTCGCTACGAAGGGCCGAAAGGCGGGCCAGGCATGCAGGAAATGCTCTACCCAACCACTTTCCTTAAATCGATGGGCCTCGGTAAGGCTTGCGCGCTGATTACCGACGGTCGTTTCTCCGGCGGTACTTCGGGGCTTTCCATTGGTCACGTTTCTCCGGAAGCGGCCAGCGGCGGTAATATCGCGATTATCGAAGATGGAGACATGATTGCCATCGATATCCCGAATCGTGGTATTCAACTTCAACTGAGTGATGCGGAAATCGCTGCGCGCCGTGAAGCGCAGGAAGCTCGCGGTGACAAAGCCTGGACGCCAAAAGATCGTCAGCGTCAGGTCTCCTTTGCACTGCGCGCCTACGCCAGCCTGGCAACCAGTGCCGACAAAGGTGCGGTGCGCGATAAGTCGAAGCTCGGGGGATAATGACCATGGCGGATTCACAACCTCTATCCGGCGCTCCTGAGGGCGCCGAGTATCTCAGAGCGGTACTGCGTGCGCCGGTATACGAAGCGGCACAGGTAACGCCGCTACAGAAAATGGAAAAACTCTCTTCGCGCCTCGACAATGTCATTCTGGTGAAGCGCGAAGACCGTCAACCTGTTCACAGCTTCAAGCTACGCGGTGCCTATGCCATGATGGCGGGCTTGACCGAAGAGCAAAAAGCGCATGGCGTCATTACCGCATCGGCTGGTAATCATGCTCAGGGCGTCGCTTTCTCTTCTGCGCGATTAGGCGTGAAGGCGCTGATTGTCATGCCAACGGCTACCGCCGATATCAAAGTCGACGCCGTTCGCGGCTTCGGCGGAGAAGTGCTGCTGCACGGCGCGAACTTTGATGAAGCCAAAGCCAAAGCGATTGAATTGTCGCAGCAGCAGGGGTTTACCTGGGTGCCGCCGTTCGATCATCCGATGGTGATTGCCGGGCAGGGCACGCTGGCGCTGGAGCTGCTCCAGCAGGACGCGCATCTCGATCGCGTCTTTGTGCCAGTTGGCGGCGGTGGTCTGGCGGCAGGTGTTGCGGTGCTAATTAAACAGCTGATGCCGCAAATCAAAGTGATTGCCGTGGAAGCCGAAGATTCGGCCTGTCTGAAAGCGGCGCTGGATGCCGGTCATCCGGTGGATCTGCCGCGAGTGGGTCTCTTTGCCGAAGGCGTGGCGGTCAAACGTATTGGCGATGAAACCTTCCGTCTGTGCCAGGAATACCTCGACGATATTATTACCGTGGATAGCGATGCTATTTGCGCGGCAATGAAAGACCTGTTCGAGGATGTACGTGCGGTGGCGGAGCCTTCCGGGGCGCTGGCGCTGGCGGGGATGAAAAAATACATCGCCCAGCATAATATTCGCGGTGAGCGTCTGGCGCATGTTCTTTCCGGCGCTAACGTTAACTTCCACGGCCTGCGCTACGTTTCCGAACGTTGCGAGCTGGGGGAACAGCGCGAAGCCTTGCTGGCCGTGACCATCCCGGAAGAAAAGGGCAGCTTCCTGAAGTTTTGCCAACTGCTGGGCGGGCGCTCGGTGACCGAGTTTAACTACCGCTTTGCTGATGCGAAAGACGCCTGCATTTTTGTCGGCGTACGTCTGAGCCGTGGGCTGGAAGAGCGTAAGGAAATCCTGCAACTGCTCAATGAGGGCGGCTATAGCGTGGTGGATCTGTCTGATGACGAGATGGCGAAGCTACACGTGCGCTATATGGTCGGTGGACGTCCGTCGAAACCCTTACAGGAACGTCTTTATAGCTTCGAATTTCCGGAGTCGCCGGGGGCGTTGCTCAAATTCCTGCATACCCTGGGGACGCACTGGAATATTTCATTGTTCCACTATCGCAGTCACGGCACTGACTATGGTCGTGTGCTGGCGGCGTTTGAGTTGGGTGAACACGAGCCTGATTTCGAAACGCGGCTGAATGAACTGGGTTATGACTGTCATGATGAAACATATAACCCGGCGTTCAGGTTCTTCCTGGCGGGTTAACGACAGCCATTAAAAAAGGGTTCATGTAAAAACATGAACCCTTTTTGCTACTGTATCAGCAGATTACAGAGTGATAACGTCGAATTCGACTTCGGTATTCACGTCAGCATCGTAATCCACACCGTCGAGGGCAAAACCGAACAGGTTCAGGAATTCCTGCTTGTATCCTGCATAGTCAGTTTCTTGCGCCAGGTTTTCGGTAGTGATCAGCGGCCACAGATCGCGACATGCCTGCTGAATGTCGTCACGCAGTTCCCAGTCATCCATACGGATACGCTGGTTGTCATCAAGCGCCACTTTATCGCCGTACAGGCTGGTGGTCATCAGACGGTTGATCTGCTCAATACAACCTTCGTGAATCCCTTGCGCTTTCATCAGCTTGAAGACCATGGAGATGTACAGTGGCATTACCGGAATCGCAGAAGATGCCTGGGTGATGACGGACTTCAGTACGGCAACGTTAGCGGAACCGTTCAGCGGTGCCAGCTGGTTACGCAGTTCTCCCGCCGCGCGATCGAGGTCTTCTTTCGCTTTGCCCAGCGCGCCGTGCCAGTAGATTGGCCAGGTCAGGTCGGTACCGATGTAGGAGTAGGCTACGGTTTTCACGCCATCAGCCAGCACGCCCGCTTCGCTCAGCGCGCCCATCCACAGTTCCCAGTCTTCGCCGCCCATGACGGTGACGGTGTTCTGAACTTCTTCTTCGGTTGCCGGCTCAATGCTGGCGGTGATGATCTGATCTTTGTTGGTATCGATCGCTTTAGAGGTGTAAACCTCACCGATTGGCTTCAGCGCTGAACGGACGATTTCACCGGTTTTCGGCATTTTACGCACTGGGGAAGCCAGTGAGTAAACCACCAGGTCAATCTGACCCAGGTCTTCTTTGATCAGTTTGATCACTTCATCACGGCATTCGTCAGAGAACGCATCGCCGTTGATGCTTTTGGAGTACAGACCTTCACGCTTGGCCGCTTCGTCGAAAGCTGCAGAGTTATACCAGCCTGCGGAACCTGGTTTGGTATCCGTGCCCGGTTTTTCGAAAAATACGCCGATAGTGGCGGCACCGCTGCCAAAGGCGGCGGAAATTCTGGAAGCCAGACCGTAACCGGTGGAAGCACCGATCACCAGCACGCGAGACGGGCCGTTCTCGATTTTCCCGTTCTGCTTAACATACTCGATCTGCTTTTCCACGTTGACTTTGCAGCCAGTCGGATGGGTCGTTGTACAGATGAATCCACGAATTTTTGGTTTGATTATCATAATGATGGCTAATTAAGTTTGTATTTTCGCTGTCAAGTGCGCAATGACACCGTCTGTTCTGGCCTGCTTAACGCGATGGTTAACAAGCCCCCCACTACAATGGATCACGACATTATACAGAAAAGGAGCGCCAATACTGAATCTACCACTGATTTTAGACCTGACGCTGGTGCTACTCTGCGGATTTACGTTCCAGAACAATCTTCCAAAACGCGTCGATCAGTGGTTCATGCAGCCGCTTTTTCGGCGCGCAGACGCCAAGCTCGAACGGTGTTTTTTCGTCACTTCGCTCTAAAATCATCACGCGATTACGCACCGGCTCCGGGCTGTTTTCTAGCACCACTTCCGGCAGCAGCGCCACGCCGCAGCCCAGCGCCACCATTGAGACCATCGCTTCGTGGCCACCCACCGTGGCGTAAATCGATGGGTTGCTGATTTTGTGACGGCGGAACCACAGCTCGATACGGCGGCGTACTGGACCCTGATCGGCCATGATAAACGGCACCGTCGACCAGTCCGGCTTATCGACCGATACCTGATTACGCACCGGGCAGGGCAGCGCCGGAGCGATCAACACAACCGTCAGATTCTCCAGCATCGAGAACGCCACCGCGCCAGGCAGCGTTTCGGGCTTACCGGCAATTGCCAGATCGGCTTCACCAGTGACCACTTTATCCATCGCATCGGCGGCGTCGCCGGTGGTGAGCTTAATTTCCACTGACGGATGCTCGGCGCGGAAACGGTCAAGGATTGGCGGCAGATGGCTGTAGGCGGCAGTTACCGAACAGAAGATATGCAGTTCGCCCGACAGCGACGGCCCTTGTTGATCTAAGGTGTGGCGTAACTGCTGGTACTGCAACAGCGTCTGTTGGGCAAACACGCGCAGCTCTTCACCTGCTTCGGTCAGCGTAACCGTACGGTTATCGCGCACAAACAGCGGCTGGCCGAGGTCTTCTTCGAGGCGCTGAATCTGCCGGGAAAGCGTGGATGGGCTGACGTGCATTGCCCGCGCGCTGCGGCCAAAGTGACGACTTTCAGCCAAATGCAGGAACATTTTCAGATCGCGTAAATCCACAGACGAGCCTCCGATTTTCTACGTTGCATAAATTGCAATGTGACGTTGTGAATATATCAATTTCCGCAATAAATTTCCTGTTGTAATGTGGATTCAATCTCGCAAATACAAATCTGCGAACCGAATAATAAGCACCACAACACAACATCACGGAGTACACCATCATGGCTAACTACTTTAATACACTGAACCTGCGCCAGCAGCTGGCACAGCTGGGTAAATGTCGCTTTATGGGTCGCGACGAATTCGCCGATGGTGCGAGCTACCTTCAGGGTAAAAAAGTGGTCATCGTCGGCTGTGGCGCCCAGGGTCTGAACCAGGGCCTGAACATGCGTGACTCCGGTCTGGATATCTCCTACGCACTGCGTAAAGAAGCCATTGCTGAGAAGCGTGCTTCCTGGCGTAAAGCGACCGAAAACGGCTTCAAAGTGGGTACCTACGAAGAGCTGATCCCGCAGGCTGATCTGGTGGTTAACCTGACTCCGGACAAGCAGCACTCCGACGTTGTGCGTTCTGTACAGCCGCTGATGAAAGACGGTGCAGCGCTGGGTTACTCCCACGGCTTCAACATCGTGGAAGTTGGCGAGCAGATCCGTAAAGACATCACTGTTGTGATGGTGGCACCGAAATGTCCGGGTACAGAAGTGCGTGAAGAGTACAAACGTGGTTTCGGCGTACCGACCCTGATCGCCGTTCACCCGGAAAACGATCCGAAAGGCGAAGGCATGGCGATTGCTAAAGCCTGGGCTGCGGCCACCGGCGGTCACCGTGCTGGCGTACTGGAGTCCTCCTTCGTTGCGGAAGTGAAATCTGACCTGATGGGTGAGCAGACTATCCTGTGCGGTATGCTGCAGGCCGGTTCTCTGCTGTGCTTCGATAAGCTGGTGGAAGAGGGTACTGACCCGGCATATGCTGAAAAACTGATTCAGTTCGGCTGGGAAACCATCACCGAAGCGCTGAAGCAGGGCGGCATCACTCTGATGATGGACCGTCTTTCTAACCCGGCGAAACTGCGTGCTTACGCGCTGTCTGAACAGCTGAAAGAGATCATGGCACCGCTGTTCCAGAAACACATGGACGACATCATCTCCGGTGAATTCTCTTCCGGCATGATGGCTGACTGGGCCAACGACGATAAGAAACTGCTGACCTGGCGTGAAGAGACCGGCAAAACCGCGTTCGAAACCGCTGCCCAGTTCGACGGTAAAATCGGCGAGCAGGAATACTTTGATAAAGGCGTTCTGATGATTGCGATGGTGAAAGCGGGCGTTGAGCTGGCGTTCGAAACCATGGTGGATTCCGGCATCATCGAAGAATCTGCTTACTACGAATCACTGCACGAACTGCCGCTGATCGCCAACACTATTGCCCGTAAGCGTCTGTACGAAATGAACGTGGTTATCTCTGATACCGCAGAATACGGCAACTACCTGTTCTCTTACGCTTGCGTACCGCTGCTGAAAGAGTTCATGACCACCCTGCAGACCGGCGACCTGGGCAAAGCGATTGCTGAAGGCGCGGTAGACAACGCGCAGCTGCGTGACGTGAACGATGCGATTCGCGGCCATGCTATCGAGAAAGTGGGCCAGAAACTGCGTGGCTACATGACCGATATGAAGCGCATTGCGGTCGCAGGATAATTCCTCATAGAGGAATGGCATATCAACAGCGCTTCGTAGGCCGGATAAGCGAAGCGCTATCCGGCAAAAAAAGCCCGGTGTTTAAACACCGGGCTTTCTATTAGTTACGGTACAGCACTTTAATGATGTGGTAACCGAACTGAGTGTGCAGCGGGCCGGTTGGCTCCAGCACAGGGCAGGAAAAGACCACTTTATCGAACGCCGGAACCATCTGGCCCTGACGGAATTCGCCTAAATCACCGCCGCGTTTGCCTGATGGGCAGATGGAGTGTTTCTTCGCCAGTTTGCCGAAGTCGGCGCCGTTTTTAATCTGTTCCAGAAGATCCAGTGCCAGTTTCTCTTCTTTAACAAGGATATGCACTGCTGCTGCTGTTTTTGCCATGATCGTGCCTTGAGTGGGGTGGTTAAGGCTGGCTATACTACCACGCTGTTATTCTCCCCTCCCGACTTTCATGAGTGACCCTTTATGCGTTTGAACCCCGGACAACAACAAGCCGTCGAATTCGTCACCGGACCTTGCCTGGTGCTGGCGGGAGCGGGTTCCGGCAAGACGCGTGTTATCACCAACAAAATAGCCCATCTGATCCGTGAATGTGGCTATCAGGCACGACATATTGCGGCAGTGACCTTTACCAATAAGGCTGCGCGCGAGATGAAAGAGCGCGTGGCGCAAACGCTGGGTCGTAAAGAGGCGCGTGGGTTGATGATCTCCACCTTCCACACCCTGGGACTGGATATCATTAAGCGTGAATACGCGGCGCTGGGGATGAAATCTAACTTCTCGTTGTTTGACGATACTGACCAGGTGGCCTTGCTTAAGGAACTGACCGAAGGGCTAATCGAAGACGATAAGCTTATTCTCCAGCAGCTGATCTCGACGATCTCCAACTGGAAAAACGATCTGATGACTCCGGCGCAGGCGGCAGCCAGCGCAAAGGGCGAGCGCGATCGTATTTTTGCCCACTGCTATGGTCTGTATGACGCGCATATGAAGGCGTGTAACGTCCTCGATTTTGACGATCTTATCCTGCTGCCCACTCTGCTGCTACAGCGCAATGAAGAAGTGCGTGAGCGCTGGCAAAACAGAATCCGCTACCTGCTGGTGGATGAATATCAGGATACCAACACCAGCCAGTACGAGCTGGTGAAGTTGCTGGTAGGGAAACGTGCGCGCTTTACCGTCGTGGGCGATGACGATCAGTCGATCTACTCCTGGCGCGGCGCCCGTCCGCAGAACCTGGTACTGTTGAGCAAAGATTTTCCGGCTTTGCAGGTGGTGAAGCTGGAGCAAAACTACCGTTCATCAGGTCGCATCCTGAAAGCGGCGAACATCCTCATTGCGAACAATCCACACGTCTTTGAAAAGCGGCTCTTTTCCGAGTTGGGTTACGGTGCTGAGCTGAAGGTACTAAGTGCCAATAATGAAGAGCACGAAGCCGAACGTGTGACCGGGGAATTAATTGCCCATCACTTTGTGAACAAGACGCAATATAAAGACTACGCCATCCTTTATCGCGGTAATCATCAGTCGCGCGTGTTCGAAAAGTTTCTGATGCAGAACCGTATCCCGTACAAAATTTCCGGCGGAACATCGTTCTTCTCGCGTCCGGAGATTAAAGATCTGCTGGCCTACCTGCGCGTGCTGAGCAACCCGGATGACGACAGCGCATTTTTGCGCATCGTAAACACGCCAAAGCGTGAAATCGGTCCGGCCACGCTGCAAAAGTTGGGTGAATGGGCGATGACGCGTAATAAAAGCCTGTTTACCGCCAGCTTTGATATGGGGCTTAGCCAGACACTGACCGGGCGCGGGTATGACTCTCTGACCCGCTTTACGCACTGGCTGGGTGAAATTCAGCGCCTGGCGGAGCGCGAACCGGTTGCCGCTGTGCGCGATCTGATCCACGGTATTGATTACGAATCCTGGCTGTATGAAACCTCGCCGAGCCCGAAAGCGGCTGAAATGCGTATGAAAAACGTCAATACGTTGTTCAGCTGGATGACGGAGATGCTGGAAGGCAGTGAGCTGGAAGAGCCGATGACCCTGACCCAGGTCGTTACCCGCTTTACTCTGCGCGACATGATGGAGCGTGGAGAGAGTGAAGAAGAGCTGGATCAGGTGCAGTTGATGACGCTGCATGCCTCAAAAGGGCTGGAGTTCCCTTACGTGTTTATGGTGGGAATGGAAGAAGGATTTTTGCCGCACCAGAGCAGTATCGATGAAGACAATATCGACGAAGAACGTCGTCTGGCTTACGTAGGGATTACGCGTGCACAGAAAGAACTCATCTTCACTCTGTGCAAAGAGCGTCGTCAGTATGGTGAGCTGGTGCGTCCGGAACCGAGTCGTTTCCTGCTGGAGCTGCCACAGGATGACGTTATCTGGGAACAAGAGCGTAAAGTGGTGAGCGCTGAGGAGCGGATGCAAAAAGGGCAGGCCAGCATTGCTAATATTCGGGCAATGATGGCGAAAGCCAAAGCGAAGTAGGTATTTTGTAGGCCGGATACGTGTAAACGCGCGCTATCCGGCAACCAACATCTAATGAACGTCCAGCGGCCAGTGGACATAGCTTTGCCACTGACTTTCCTGATCGATTAACTCTTTACCCAGCGGATGATGTTCCAGCCAGCCTTCTGGTAGCGTGACCGTCAGGTGCTCGTTTCTTGCATCCATTTGAATTTCCGGCACAAGATCGTCACGGCGACGGCTGGCGAAGATGATCGCCAAACGTAGCAAACGGCAAAGATGCTCCGCGATGCGCGGTGGCACTGCGTTTTGCTGGTGGAGCGAAGAGAGATCGACGGGGTTGGTCTGGTTGAGTAACAGCGTTGCTAGCAGTTTCTTTTGCGCAGGGGTAAAACCCGGGAGATCGAGATTGCGCACCAGATAAGCGGCATGCTGTGGTGCCTGTTTAAAATCAACGCTCAGGCCAATTTCATGCAGCTGACAGGCACTAATCAGTAGTTCGCGGCTAATCGGTTCAAGATGCCACTTTTTTTCTACCTGATCGAGAAATTTAGTCGCTAAATTGGCAACGCGATGTGCTTGCTCTGTATCGACCATAAAGCGACGCTGGATATTGCGTAATGTGCGGCTACGAATATCCTGATCCACCGCCAGATGCAGCATGCCGTAGACCAGACCTTCACGTAATGCGCCGCCGGCCAGGGTCATGCATTGAATGTTCAGTTCGGTGAAAATAGCAATCAGAATGGCCAGCCCGCTGGGGAATACCAGCGCACGTTCCAGCGTTAACCCTTCGATTTCCAGCTCTTCCAGACGACCGCAGTGAATGGCGCGCTGCTTAAGCTGCTGCAGTTTGGCCAACGTAATGCGCTCATCCATACCCTGCGCCATCATGATTTCCTGCAACGCCTGGACGGTACCAGAGGCACCAACGCAAACTTTCCAGCCATGAAAACGCAGTTTGTCGGCGACCGGGCGCAGAACTTCACGTGCGGCCTTCTCTGCCTCGTCAAAGTTTTCCTGTGCCAGATTACGATCGGTAAAATAACGTTCGAGCCAGGTGACGCAGCCCATCGACAGGCTGAACAGAGAGGTGGTTTGTGCGCCGGAACCGGTGACTAATTCAGTGCTGGCGCCACCAATATCCACAACCAGACGCTGATCGGCACCGCCGGTTGTGTGGGCCACACCTTGATAAATCAGTCGCGCTTCTTCTTCACCGCTAATTACCTGGACAGGGCAGCCAAGGATCTCTTGCGCTTTAGCAATAAACACATCGGCATTTACGGCGATGCGTAATGTTGCCGTGGCGACCACGCGGATTTGAGGATGCGGAATATCCTGCAGACGTTCTGCAAACAAGCGCAAGCATTGCCAGCCGCGCTCCATCGCTTCAACAGAGAGCTCGTTGTCACCGTTGAGTCCAGCGGCCAGACGCACTTTGCGTTTGATACGCGTGAGCGTCTGGATGCTTCCTGCCACCTCGCGTACAACCAGCATATGAAAACTATTCGAGCCGAGATCGATTGCCGCATACAGCGAAGTAGAATTCATACACTTCATCCTTCAACCTGTATCTGTGTTGGCTGCGTTCTCTCACCCGAATCATTTACTATAATAAGCTCATCGGGATTCGTTTTCTTGCCGCCTTGATACAGGCTGAATGATTTTGTGTATGGCATAACTTTTCTTAACCTGAACGACGACGATTACGCGGAGCACCACCGGTACGGCGTGGGCCATTGCCTGTACGCGGGCGCGTTAAGCGCAACGGCTTCGGCAGATCGGTCATCAGCGCATCCGGGTTATATTTGCTGACCGGAATCGAATGGCCGATATAGGTCTCGATTGCGGGTAAATTCAGCGCGTACTCTTCACAAGCCAGGCTGATAGAGTGACCGCTTGCGCCAGCACGTCCGGTACGACCGATTCGGTGAACGTAATCTTCACAGTCATCCGGCAGGTCATAGTTAAATACGTGCGTTACTGCTGGGATATGCAGGCCACGCGCAGCGACATCCGTCGCAACGAGAATGTCGAGATCGCCACGGGTGAACTCATCAAGAATACGCAGACGTTTTTTCTGTGCTACGTCACCGGTCAGCAGACCGACGCGATGACCGTCCGCAGCAAGGCTGCCCCAGATATCTTCACAACGATGCTTGGTGTTAGCAAAAACAATGGCGCGATCTGGCCACTCTTCTTCAATCAGCGTTTGCAGCAAACGCATTTTCTCTTCGTTGGAAGGGTAGAAGAGCTCTTCTTTAATGCGGTGGCCAGTTTTCTGTTCCGGTTCGACTTCAACGTACTCAGCGTTATTCATCTGTTCGAACGCCAGTTCGCGAACGCGGTAAGAGAGGGTTGCAGAAAACAGCATGTTCAGACGTTGGGTGGTTGGCGGCATACGACGGAACAGCCAACGGATATCTTTAATAAAGCCCAGATCGTACATACGATCGGCTTCATCCAGCACCACGACCTGAATCGCGCCCAGATTAATGTGGTTCTGTTTTGCATAGTCGATGAGACGACCGGTCGTGCCGATAAGAATATCGACGCCGCTTTCCAGCACTTTCAGCTGTTTATCGTAACCGTCGCCGCCATACGCCAGGCCTAATTTCAGACCAGTGGTCTGTGCCAGCGGCTCGGCATCGGCGTGGATCTGCACGGCTAACTCACGCGTTGGCGCCATAATTAACGCACGCGGTTGGTTCACCTTGCGATCGGCAATCGCGGGATGAGAGAGAAGATAATGAAACGTTGACGTCAGGAACGCCATCGTTTTTCCGGTACCGGTTTGCGCCTGCCCGGCAACATCACGACCAGCCAGCGTTAGCGGCAGCGCGAGGGCCTGAATGGGCGTACAGTTATGAAAGCCTTTATTTTCAAGGGCTTCTATCACCTTTGGGTGCAGGGCGAAGTCGGAAAACTTCTGTTCTGTTAAATGTGTTTTGCTCATAGTGTGGTAGAATATCAGCTTACTATTGCTTTACGAAAGCGTATCCGGTGAAATAAAGTCAACCTTTAGTTGGTTAATGCTACATCAACACGTCGTTGATTAATGCTACACCAATGCACCAGGCTTATTCCTGTGGAGTTATTATGAGCGATAAAATTATTCACCTGACTGACGACAGTTTTGACACGGATGTACTCAAAGCGGACGGAGCAATCCTCGTTGATTTCTGGGCAGAGTGGTGCGGTCCGTGCAAAATGATCGCTCCGATTCTGGATGAAATCGCTGACGAATATCAGGGCAAACTGACGGTTGCTAAACTGAACATTGACCAAAACCCAGGCACCGCGCCGAAGTATGGTATCCGTGGCATCCCGACCCTGCTGCTGTTTAAAAACGGCGAAGTTGCGGCGACGAAAGTCGGCGCGCTGTCCAAAGGTCAGTTGAAAGAATTCCTCGACGCTAATTTAGCGTAAGGAAGTCTCATGATCGGGCGACCCTACTTCGAAATGATTCGGATGACTGGACGCCCGACTTGAGTCGTGCTAAGTTAGTGTTGACTTCGTATTAAACATACCTTATTAAGTTTGAATCTAGTTATATCCAATACTTCCCGTTGTTTCTCGCGCGAGAAGTGGACAGATTCCTGGCTTGTCACTCAATCCGTCTTGTCGTTTCAGTTCTGCGTACTTTCCTGTGACCAGACAGCGAACAGACATGAGTTGATGGCCGTAAACAGGCATGGATGACCCTGCCATACCATTCACAACATTAAGTTCGAGATTTACCCCAAGTTTAAGAACTCACACCATTATGAATCTTACCGAATTAAAGAATACGCCGGTTTCTGAGCTGATCACTCTCGGCGAAAATATGGGCCTTGAAAACCTGGCTCGTATGCGCAAGCAGGACATTATTTTTGCCATCCTGAAGCAGCACGCAAAGAGTGGCGAAGATATCTTTGGTGACGGTGTGCTGGAGATATTGCAGGATGGATTTGGTTTCCTCCGCTCTGCAGACAGCTCCTACCTCGCCGGTCCTGATGACATCTACGTTTCTCCCAGCCAAATCCGCCGTTTCAACCTCCGCACTGGTGATACCATTTCTGGTAAGATTCGCCCGCCGAAAGAAGGTGAACGCTACTTTGCGCTGTTGAAAGTTAACGAAGTTAACTACGACAAACCAGAAAACGCCCGTAACAAAATCCTCTTTGAGAACTTAACGCCTCTGCACGCAAACTCTCGTCTGCGTATGGAACGTGGTAACGGTTCTACTGAAGACTTAACGGCGCGTGTACTGGATCTGGCATCGCCGATCGGTCGTGGCCAACGTGGTCTGATTGTTGCTCCGCCGAAAGCGGGTAAAACCATGCTGCTGCAGAACATCGCGCAGAGCATTGCATACAATCATCCTGACTGCGTGCTGATGGTGCTGCTGATTGACGAACGTCCGGAAGAAGTTACCGAGATGCAGCGTCTGGTGAAAGGTGAAGTGGTTGCCTCTACCTTTGACGAACCAGCCTCCCGCCACGTTCAGGTTGCGGAAATGGTTATCGAGAAGGCGAAACGTCTGGTTGAACACAAGAAAGACGTTATCATTCTGCTTGACTCCATCACCCGTCTGGCGCGTGCATATAACACCGTGGTTCCGGCTTCCGGTAAAGTACTGACCGGTGGTGTGGACGCCAACGCCCTGCATCGTCCGAAGCGTTTCTTTGGTGCTGCACGTAACGTGGAAGAGGGCGGTAGCCTGACCATCATCGCGACTGCGCTGATTGATACCGGCTCTAAAATGGATGAAGTTATCTACGAAGAGTTTAAAGGTACCGGCAACATGGAACTGCATCTCTCTCGTAAGATTGCTGAAAAACGCGTCTTCCCGGCTATCGACTACAACCGTTCCGGTACCCGTAAAGAAGAGCTGCTCACCACCCAGGAAGAGCTGCAGAAAATGTGGATCCTGCGCAAAATCATCCATCCGATGGGTGAAATCGATGCAATGGAATTCCTCATTAACAAACTGGCGATGACCAAGACCAACGACGACTTCTTCGATATGATGAAGCGTTCCTGATTCGGGCATCATCTGAAAACGCCACGTTTTTACGTGGCGTTTTGCTTTTGTGGATGTAATCTTAACGACACAATAATAATAATCCGGTATGACATACCGCCTGGCGATGAAGGGTTGTAATTCGTATTTTGTGGTTAATAATCATACAGAACCACCTGATATGGAATCGGGTTTCTCTTCTGAATAATCGCCTGGATGGTTATACTTCATATATTGATATTCTTTGAGAGTATGTATAGTGAATTTACTGACAGCAAGTACTGATCTCATCAGTATTTTTTTATTCACAACGCTGTTTCTTTTCTTTGCCCGCAAGGTTGCGAAAAAGATAGGATTGGTGGATAAACCCAACTTCCGCAAACGTCATCAGGGACTGATTCCGTTGGTTGGGGGGATTTCGGTTTACGCAGGCATTTGCTTTACGTTCCTCATCGCCGATTATTATATCCCGCACGCAACTCTCTACCTGGCTTGTGCCGGTGTATTGGTGTTTATCGGTGCACTGGACGACCGCTTTGATATCAGTGTAAAAATCCGTGCGACCATCCAGGCTATCATCGGCATCATTATGATGGCGGTAGGTAAGCTCTATCTGTTGAGCCTTGGGTTCATTTTTGGCCCTTGGGAGATGGTGCTCGGTCCTTTTGGCTATTTCCTTACCCTTTTCGCCGTTTGGGCTGCAATTAACGCCTTTAACATGGTGGATGGGATTGATGGTCTGTTAGGCGGGCTATCCAGCGTATCATTCGCCGCAATGGGGCTTATCTTGTGGTTTGACGGCCAGACAAGCCTGGCTATCTGGTGTTTTGCCATGATCGCCGCCATTCTGCCTTACATCATGCTGAACCTGGGTATTCTCGGACGTCGCTATAAGGTCTTTATGGGTGATGCGGGGAGTACGCTGATTGGCTTTACGGTCATCTGGATCCTGCTGGAGACCACTCAAGGTAAAACGCATCCTATTAGCCCGGTCACCGCACTGTGGATTATTGCCATTCCGTTAATGGATATGGTGGCGATCATGTATCGTCGTTTACGTAAAGGTATGAGCCCTTTCTCCCCGGACCGCCAACATATTCACCATTTAATTATGCGCGCCGGGTTTACTTCCCGACAGGCTTTTGTCCTGATTACGCTGGCTGCTGCGATCCTGGCTTCTATCGGCGTGTTGGCTGAATATTCTCGGGTCGTTCCGGAATGGGTGATGCTGGTGCTCTTTTTACTGGCATTTGTCTTGTACGACTATTGTATTAAACGTGCCTGGAAGGTAGCGAGATTTATCAAACGCTGGAAGCGCAAGTTGCGTAGAAACCGTGACAGTAAACCAAACTTAACCAAATAAATTGAGGGTACGATGACACAACCATTACCGGGGGAACATGCCATGAGCGCTGAAAATGAACTGGACATCCGTGGGTTGTTTCGTACTTTGTGGACAGGGAAGGTGTGGATCGTCGGTATGGCTCTCGCCTTCGCGTTAGTCGCTCTCGCCTATACGTTTTTTGCTCGTCAGGAGTGGAGCGCGACGGCGATTTCAGACAGGCCAACGGTTAATATGTTGGGCGGCTATTACTCTCAGCAGCAGTTCTTACGTAACCTGGACATCAAGGCCAGTCTCGCATCTGCGGATCAGCCGTCAGTGATGGATGAGGCCTATAAAGAATTTATCATGCAGCTTGCCTCATGGGATACGCGCCGTGAATTCTGGCAGCAGACTGATTACTACAAGCAACGTATGGTGGGGAACAGTAAAGCCGATGCGGCGATGCTGGATGAACTGATTAATAACATTCAGTTTATGCCCGGCGATGCGGTTCGTAATACCAATGACAGCGTGAAGCTGATTGCCGAAACGGCACCTGATGCCAACAATCTGTTGCGTCAGTACGTCGCGTTTGCCAGCCAGCGTGCGGCGCGTCATCTGAACGACGAGTTAAAGGGAGCCTGGGCTGCGCGCACTGTGCAGATGAAGGCGCAGGTTAAACGCCAGGAAGAAGTGGCGAAATCGATTTTCTCTCGCCGAGTTCACAACATTGAGCAGGCTCTCAAAATTGCTGAACAGCATAATATTTCGCGTACTTCCACTGACGTTCCGGCTGAAGAGCTACCCGATTCTGAACTGTTTTTGCTTGGACGTCCTATGCTGCAGGCGCGACTCGAAAACCTGCAATCTGTTGGTCCCGATTTCGATCTGGACTACTTCCAAAACCGAGCCATGCTTAACACACTGAACGTTGGGCCAACTCTGGATCCGCGTTTTCAGACCTATCGTTATTTGCGTACGCCGGAGGAACCGGTAAAACGTGACAGCCCTCGTCGTGCCTTCCTGATGATTATGTGGGGCATCGTTGGGGCTCTGATCGGTGCTGGTGTCGCGTTAACCCGTCGCCGCACGATTTAGCAATATCGTTGCAGTGAGGGGCTGGGCCCTCACTGCCAATCCGAAGAGAATCGATGTGAAAGTACTGACTGTATTTGGCACGCGACCGGAGGCCATAAAAATGGCACCTCTGGTTCATGCGCTGGCAAAAGATCCTGATTTTGAGGCAAAAGTTTGCGTCACGGCGCAGCATCGGGAGATGCTCGATCAGGTGTTGAACCTCTTTTCCATTGTACCTGACTACGATCTCAATATTATGCAGCCAGGTCAGGGGCTAACAGAAATTACCTGCCGAATACTGGAAGGATTAAAGCCAATTCTGGCTGATTTTAAACCTGACGTTGTGTTAGTTCACGGCGATACCACAACCACCATTGCTACTAGCCTGGCCGCGTTCTATCAGCGCATCCCGGTAGGGCATGTGGAGGCAGGCTTACGTACAGGCGATCTCTACTCTCCCTGGCCGGAAGAGGCGAACCGTACGCTAACCGGGCATCTGGCGATGTATCATTTTGCACCAACAGAAAACTCGCGCCAAAACCTGTTACGGGAAAACATTTCTGATAGCCGTATCTTCGTTACAGGTAATACGGTTATTGATGCGTTGATCTGGGTACGCGATCGCGTACTGGCGAGCGATGCATTACGAGCTGAACTGGCAGAGCATTACCCATTCCTGAGCTCGGATAAAAAGATGATACTGGTGACCGGTCATCGTCGGGAAAGCTTCGGTCGTGGTTTTGAACACATTTGTCATGCGCTGGCGGAAATTGCCGCGGCCAATCAGAACGTACAGATTGTCTATCCGGTGCACCTGAATCCTAACGTCAGCGAACCGGTTAATCGCATTCTGGGGCACGTTGAAAACGTCATCCTGATTGAACCGCAGGATTATATGCCGTTTGTCTGGCTGATGAATCACGCCTGGCTGATCCTTACCGACTCTGGCGGGATTCAGGAAGAAGCCCCATCTCTGGGGAAACCGGTACTGGTGATGCGCGAAACGACGGAACGTCCGGAAGCGATTACTGCAGGCACAGTACGTCTGGTAGGGACCGACCCGCAGCGTATTGTCGAAGAAGTCACGCGTTTGCTGCATGACGACAATGAATATCAAACCATGAGCCGCGCCCATAATCCGTATGGTGACGGGCAGGCATGTGGCCGCATTTTACACGCGTTAAAAAATAATCGGATATCGCTATGAGTTTTACGACCATTTCTGTCATTGGGCTGGGTTATATCGGACTGCCGACGGCGGCTGCCTTTGCTTCCCGTCAAAAGCATGTGATTGGCGTAGATGTAAATCAACACGCGGTGGATACCATTAATCGCGGTGAAATTCATATCGTTGAGCCAGATTTGGGCGCCGTGGTGAAAACGGCGGTCGAAAATGGATTTCTGCGTGCGACCACAACCCCTGTAGATGCGGATGCCTATCTGATTGCTGTGCCTACTCCGTTTAAGGGGGAGCACGAACCCGATATGGTTTATGTGGAAGCCGCGGCTAAATCTCTTGCACCGGTGCTGAAAAAAGGCGCGTTGGTGATCCTTGAATCGACGTCGCCTGTCGGGGCCACTGAACAGATGGCCACATGGCTGGCTGAAATGCGTCCTGACCTGACTTTCCCACAGCAAGTCGGTGAACACGCGGACGTTAACATTGCTTATTGCCCAGAGCGAGTGCTGCCGGGCCAGGTGATGGTTGAACTGATTAAAAACGACCGCGTGATTGGGGGAATGACCCCCGTCTGTTCCGCGCGTGCTAGCGAACTGTACAACATTTTCCTGGAGGGCGAATGTGTCGTGACCAACGCCCGTACGGCGGAAATGTGCAAACTGACTGAAAATAGCTTCCGCGACGTCAATATCGCTTTCGCCAATGAGCTGTCGCTGATTTGCGCTGATCAGGGGATCAACGTCTGGGAACTGATTCGACTGGCAAATCGCCATCCGCGCGTGAATATTTTACAACCGGGTCCGGGGGTTGGCGGGCACTGTATCGCGGTCGATCCGTGGTTTATCGTGGCGCAGAACCCGCAGCAGGCGAAATTGATTCGCACCGCGCGTGAGGTAAACGACGGTAAACCTCATTGGGTGGTTGATCAGGTAAAAGCTGCCGTGGCCGACTGTCTGGCGGATACCAATAAACGGGCCAGCGAAGTGAAAATTGCCTGTTTTGGTCTGGCATTTAAACCGAATATTGATGACTTACGTGAAAGCCCGGCGATGGGAATTGCGCAAAGCATCGCGCATTGGCACAAAGGCGAAACATTGGTAGTGGAACCGAACATCCATCAACTGCCGAAAAAACTGGACGGTCTGTGCCAACTGGCAGCGCTGGACGATGCCCTGGCTAGCGCCGATGTGCTGGTCTTGCTGGTCGACCATAATGAATTTAAAGCCATTAAAGGCGATGCGGTTCACCAGCAATATATCGTTGATACCAAAGGGGTCTGGCGCTAATGAAACGAATTCTGGTTACCGGTGGAGCGGGATTCATCGGCTCGGCGGTTGTACGGCATATCATTCAGGAGACTCAGGATGCGGCAATTGTGGTCGATAAGCTGACCTATGCCGGAAACCTGATGTCGCTGGAGCCGGTTGCACAGAATCCTCGTTTTACCTTTGAGAAAGTCGATATCTGCGATCGAGCTTCGCTCGACAGGGTGTTTCAACACTATCAGCCGGACTGCGTGATGCATCTGGCGGCAGAAAGCCACGTCGATCGCTCAATTGATGGTCCGGCCGCCTTTATCGAAACTAACATCGTGGGAACCTACACGCTGTTGGAAGCGGCGCGCGCTTACTGGAGTGATTTAACCAGCGAGAAAAAATCAGCGTTTCGTTTCCACCATATCTCGACTGACGAGGTGTATGGCGACCTGCATTCTACGGATGATTTCTTCACTGAAACCACACCGTATGCACCGAGCAGCCCTTATTCCGCGTCGAAAGCCAGCAGCGATCATCTGGTTCGCGCCTGGCTGCGTACCTACGGTCTGCCAACGCTGATAACCAACTGTTCTAACAACTATGGTCCGTACCATTTCCCGGAAAAACTGATTCCGCTGATGATCCTCAACGCATTGGCGGGGAAGCCGTTGCCGGTTTACGGCAATGGGCAACAGATCCGTGATTGGTTGTATGTAGAAGATCACGCCAGGGCGCTCTATTGTGTGGCGACAACGGGCGCGGTGGGAGAAACCTATAATATCGGTGGCCATAACGAGCGTAAAAACCTGGAAGTTGTCGAAACGGTTTGCAGCCTGTTGGAAGAGCTGGCACCGCAAAAGCCGCAGGGTATCGCGCAGTACCGCGACTTGATCGCTTTTGTGGACGATCGCCCGGGTCATGATTTGCGTTATGCCATTGACGCGTCGAAAATTGCGCGTGAACTAGGCTGGATGCCGCAAGAAACGTTTGAAAGCGGAATGCGCAAAACCGTGCAGTGGTATCTGGCTAATCAGGCATGGTGGAAACCCGTGCAGGACGGCAGTTACCAGGGCGAACGTTTAGGTCTGAAGGGCTAACAGCCTGGTTTTGGCTCCCGGAGGAGACAACGCATGAAAGGTATCATTCTGGCGGGTGGCTCAGGTACTCGCCTGTATCCCATTACGCGTGGCGTATCGAAGCAGCTATTGCCTATATACGATAAGCCGATGATTTACTACCCGTTATCAGTATTGATGCTGGCGGGAATTCGCGAAATCCTGATTATCACTACACCGGAAGATAAAGGCTATTTCCAGCGCTTACTGGGCGATGGATCTGAGTTCGGCATTGAATTGCACTATGCTGAGCAACCCAGTCCGGATGGATTAGCACAGGCGTTTATCATTGGTGAAACGTTCCTTAACGGTGAACCATCATGTCTGGTGTTAGGAGACAATATCTTCTTTGGTCAGGGATTCAGTCCAAAACTGCGTCACGTAGCCGCCAGAACGCAAGGCGCGACGGTGTTTGGTTACCAGGTGATGGATCCTGAACGTTTTGGTGTCGTGGAGTTTGACGACAATTTTCGAGCTATTTCGCTGGAAGAGAAGCCGAAAGCACCAAAATCCAACTGGGCAGTGACTGGTCTCTATTTCTATGACAGCAAGGTGGTGGAATATGCAAAACGCGTAAAACCTTCTGAGCGTGGGGAGCTGGAGATTACGTCTATCAACCAGATGTATCTTGATGACGGACATCTGACGGTAGAATTGCTCGGGCGTGGCTTTGCCTGGCTGGATACCGGTACGCACGACAGTCTTATCGAAGCGAGTACTTTTGTGCAGACGGTGGAAAAACGCCAGGGCTTTAAAATAGCCTGTCTGGAAGAAATCGCCTGGCGTAACGGTTGGCTGGATGACGAAGGCGTGAAGCGTGCTGCCAGTTCACTGGCCAAAACGGGTTATGGTCAATACCTGCTGGAGCTGCTCCGTGCTCGTCCGCGCCAGTATTGAGCCGCTTAGCTGGGAAAATACGTTCTTTGGCGTGAATAGCGCCATTGTGCGTTTTGACCAACACGCGCCGGTTCTGACTGCGGATGTGTTGCAGCCCTGGTCGCGGGTACAGGCAAAAATTCCTGCCGCCAATACCCATGAATTAGATGCCCTGCAACAGTTGGGCTTCTCACTGGTTGAAGGTGAAGTGGATTTTGTGCTGCCGGTGATGTGTGCGCATGGCGACCCCGGTGCGCAGGTAGCACAAACTACGGATATCCCGGCATTACGCCAACTGGCAGGACAGGCGTTCGCGCAAAGTCGTTTTCGCGCCCCATGGTATGCAGCAGATGCCAGCACGCGTTTTTATGCGCAGTGGATTGAAAACGCGGTGCTGGGGACGTTCGATCATCAATGCCTCGTTTTTCGTACACCGGCAGGTGATATTCGTGGCTATGTCTCGCTGCGTGAACTGAATGCGACCGATGCGCGAATTGGCCTGCTGGCCGGGCGTGGGGCGGGAGCAGAACTGATGCAGGCTGCCCTTTGCTGGGCGCAGGCTCGCGGTAAAACAACATTGCGCGTGGCGACCCAAATGGGCAATACCGCCGCGCTTAAACGTTATATACACAGTGGTGCGAATGTGGAAAGCACCGCGTATTGGTTATACAGGTGACACGATGATTCCATTTAACGCACCGCCGGTGGTGGGCACTGAACTCGATTACATGCAGTCTGCGATGAACAGCGGCAAACTGTGTGGCGACGGTGGTTTTACCCGTCGCTGCCAACAGTGGCTGGAACAGCATTTTGGCAGCGAGAAAGTATTGCTGACGCCTTCCTGCACCGCATCGCTTGAGATGGCGGCATTGCTGCTGGATATCCAGCCTGGCGATGAAGTCATTATGCCGAGCTATACGTTTGTCTCCACGGCCAATGCTTTCGTGCTGCGCGGCGCGAAAATTGTCTTTGTTGATATCCGGCCGGATACCATGAACATTGACGAAACGCTGATTGAAGCGGCGATCACCGACAAGACCCGCGCTATCGTTCCGGTGCATTACGCGGGCGTAGCCTGTGAAATGGATACCATCATGGCGCTGGCGACCAAACATAACCTGTTTGTCGTGGAAGATGCGGCCCAGGGCGTCATGTCGACTTACAAAGGTCGTGCGCTGGGGACGATTGGTCACATCGGTTGCTTTAGCTTCCATGAGACCAAAAACTATACCGCAGGCGGTGAAGGTGGTGCGACGCTGATTAATGATAAAAAATTAGTGGAACGTGCAGAGATCATCCGTGAAAAAGGAACTAACCGCAGCCAGTTTTTCCGCGGTCAGGTGGATAAGTATACCTGGCGTGATATTGGCTCCAGCTATCTGATGTCCGATCTGCAGGCTGCCTATCTGTGGGCACAACTGGAAGCGGCTGACCGTATTAACCAGCAGCGTCTGGCGCTGTGGCAGAACTACTATGATGCTCTCGAACCGCTGGCGCGTGCCGGACGCATTGATCTGCCTTCTGTCCCGGAAAACTGCGTGCAGAATGCCCATATGTTTTATATCAAGCTGCGCGATATCGACGATCGCACGGCGTTGATTAACTTCTTGAAAGAAGCTGAAATTATGGCGGTGTTCCACTATATCCCGCTACATGATTGTCCGGCTGGCGATAAATTCGGCGTATTTGCCGGTGTTGATCGTTTCACCACTAAAGAGAGCGAGCGTCTGCTGCGCTTGCCGCTGTTTTACAACCTGTCGCCAGTAAACCAGCGAACGGTCATTTCGACCTTACTCAACTACTTCGCCTGATATGTCGCTTGCTAAAGCGTCCTTATGGACGGCAGCCAGTACGCTGGTAAAAATTGGTGCAGGTTTGCTGGTCGTGAAGCTGCTGGCGGTGTCGTTTGGCCCGGCAGGCGTGGGGCAGGCGGGTAACTTCCGCCAGATGGTCACCGTGCTTGGTGTTCTGGCGGGGGCCGGCATTTTCAACGGCGTCACGAAATATGTTGCGCAGCACCATGACGATCCGACCCGGCTCCGTAAGGTAGTCGGTACATCTTCCGCGATGGTGCTGGGATTCTCTACGCTGATGGCGGTGATTTTTCTGCTGGCGGCCGCGCCAATCAGTCAGGGATTGTTTGGCCATACTCATTATCAGGGGCTGGTAAGACTGGTTGCGCTGGTGCAAATGGGTATTGCCTGGGCGAACCTGCTGCTGGCGTTGATGAAGGGCTTTCGCGATGCGGCGGGTAACGCGCTGTCGCTGATTGTGGGTAGCCTGGTGGGCGTAGTGGCTTATTATGGCTGTTATCGCCTGGGAGGGTATGAAGGCGCTTTGCTGGGTCTGGCGTTAGTGCCCGCGTTGGTCGTTATCCCCGCCGCTATTATGCTGATTAAGCGTGGGGCGATTCCCCTGCATTACCTGAAACCCTCGTGGGATAACGGTCTGGCTGGACAGCTAAGCAAGTTTACCCTGATGGCGCTGATTACCTCCGTAACGCTGCCTGTGGCATACGTGATGATGCGAAACCTGCTGGCGGCGCAGTACAGTTGGGATGATGTGGGGATTTGGCAGGGAGTAAGCAGTATCTCTGATGCTTATCTGCAATTCATTACCGCCTCATTCAGCGTTTACTTGCTTCCGACGTTGTCTCGACTGACCGAAAAGCGCGACATTACGCGCGAGGTGGTTAAGTCGCTGAAGTTCGTGTTACCGGCGGTTGCCGCAGCGAGCTTTACTGTTTGGTTGCTGCGTGATTTTGCGATCTGGCTGCTTTTCTCCGCAAAATTCACCGCCATGCGCGATCTGTTTGCCTGGCAACTGGTCGGCGATGTACTGAAAGTTGGGGCGTATGTCTTTGGGTATCTGGTGATCGCGAAAGCATCGCTGCGGTTTTATATTTTGGCTGAAATTAGCCAGTTCATGTTATTGACGGTGTTTGCTCACTGGCTGATCCCTGCACACGGTGCGCTGGGAGCGGCACAGGCTTATATGGCAACGTACATCGTCTATTTTTCTCTTTGTTGTGGCGTGTTTTTACTCTGGCGTAGGCGGGCATGACTGTACTGATTCACGTTCTGGGATCGGATATCCCTCACCATAACCAAACCGTGTTGCGGTTTTTCAACGACTCGCTGGCCGCGACGAGCGAGCATGCGCGCACGTTTATGGTTGCCGGTCAGGATGCGGGACTCAGTGAGAGCTGCCCGGCGTTATCGCTAAGCTTCTACAGCGGGAAAAAGGCGCTTGCTGACGCTGTGATCGCGAAAGCAAAAGCGGATCGCCAACAGCGTTTCTTCTTCCACGGTCAGTTCAACACCAGCCTGTGGCTGGCGCTGCTGAGTGGCGGGATTAAACCGGCGCAGTTTTACTGGCATATCTGGGGCGCTGATTTATACGAAGTCTCCAGTGGGCTGAAATTCCGCCTGTTTTACCCGATTCGCCGCATGGCGCAGAATCGTGTGGGCTGCGTGTTTGCCACACGGGGCGATTTACGTTATTTCGCCGAGCAACATCCCCGTGTGCGGGGTGAGTTGCTCTATTTCCCAACGCGAATGGATCCTTCACTCAATAACATGAGCAATGATTGCCAGCGCAGCGGCAAGATGACGGTGATGGTTGGCAACTCTGGCGATCGCAGCAATGAGCATGTTGCCGCGCTTCGCGCCGTTCATCAGCAGTTTGGCGACACGGTGAATGTGATTGTGCCGATGGGTTATCCCGCCAATAATGCGGCCTATATCGACGAGGTTCGCCAGGCCGGCCTGGCGTTATTTAGCGCTGATAATCTGCAAATTTTGAGTGAAAAGCTGGAATTTGACGCTTATCTTGCGTTATTGCGTCAATGCGATTTGGGTTACTTTATTTTTGCCCGTCAACAGGGAATCGGTACACTGTGTTTGCTGATCCAGGCTGGTATCCCATGCGTGCTCAACCGTGACAATCCCTTCTGGCAGGATATGGTGGAACAAAATCTTCCGGTGTTATTTACCACTGATGATCTCAATGAAGGCGTCGTACGTGAAGCGCAGCGCCAGTTGGCATCGGTAGATAAAAATACTATTACCTTCTTTAGCCCGAATTATCTGCAGCCGTGGCACAACGCGCTGCGCATTGCTTCAGGAGAAACCGTATGAGCCTGATGCAATTCAGCGGTCTTCTGGTGGTCTGGCTGCTCTCCACCTTGTTTATCGCCACGCTGACCTGGTTTGAGTTCCGCCGCGTGCGTTTTAACTTCAATGTTTTCTTCTCATTGTTGTTCTTGCTGACGTTCTTCTTCGGATTCCCGTTAACCAGCATCCTGGTGTTCCGCTTTGATGTGGCAGTGGCTCCGCCGGAGATCCTGCTGCAGGCCTTGCTGTCAGCCGCCTGTTTCTATGCCGTCTACTACGTGACGTATAAAACGCGCTTACGCAAACGAGTAGATGATAAGCCGCGCAGGCCGCTGTTTACCATCAATCGCGTTGAAGCCCATTTGACCTGGGTTATCCTGATGGCGATTGCGCTGGTGAGCGTGGGCATCTTCTTTATGCACAACGGATTCCTGCTGTTCAGACTGCAATCCTATAGCCAGATTTTTTCCAGTGAAGTCTCTGGCGTCGCTCTGAAGCGTTTCTTCTACTTCTTCATTCCGGCAATGCTGGTGGTTTATTTCTTGCGTCAGGACAGCAAAGCGTGGGTGTTCTTCCTCGTGAGTACCGTCGCGTTTGGTTTGCTGACCTATATGATTGTGGGTGGGACGCGCGCCAATATCATTATCGCGTTTGCCATCTTCTTGTTTATCGGCATTATTCGCGGCTGGATTTCGCTGTGGATGTTGGCCGCTGCAGGCGTGTTGGGCATTGTCGGGATGTTCTGGCTGGCGTTGAAGCGCTACGGAATGAGCGTTAGCGGCGATGAGGCGTTCTATACGTTCCTGTACCTTACGCGCGACACCTTCTCACCGTGGGAGAATCTGGCGCTGTTGCTGCAGAATTACCACAATATTGAGTTCCAGGGGCTGGCACCGATTGTCCGTGACTTCTACGTCTTTATTCCCTCCTGGCTGTGGCCTGGGCGGCCGAGTATTGTACTCAACTCAGCGAACTACTTTACCTGGGAAGTGTTGAACAACCACTCAGGACTGGCGATTTCGCCGACGTTAATTGGTTCACTGGTGGTGATGGGCGGGGCGCTGTTTATACCATTAGGCGCGATTGTTGTTGGGCTCATTATCAAGTGGTTCGACTGGCTGTATGAGCTTGGCAATCGCGAAACCAATCGCTATAAGGCGGCGATTTTGCACAGTTTCTGTTTTGGCGCCATTTTCAATATGATCGTTTTGGCACGTGAAGGGCTGGATTCGTTTGTCTCACGAGTGGTCTTTTTCCTCGTGATTTTCGGCGTTTGCCTACTGGTGGCAAAATTGTTGTTCTGGCTGTTTGATAGCGCGGGACTCATTCATAAACGAATCAAATCGCTGCCCCGGACACAGATTGAAGGATCGTAATGACTGATAACACAACTGCGCCGCTGTATTCGCTGCGCGGATTACAACTGATTGGCTGGCGAGATATGCAACATGCGCTGAATTACCTGTTTGCCGAAGGACACCTCAGGTCAGGAACGCTGGTGGCTATTAACGCTGAGAAGATGCTGACAGCAGAAGATAATCCTGAAGTGAGGGAGCTGATCAACGCCGCGGAGTTCAAGTATGCGGATGGGATTAGCGTGGTGCGTTCGGTGCGCAAAAAATTCCCACAGGCGCAGGTTTCACGCGTGGCCGGAGCTGACCTTTGGGAAGCACTGATGGCGCGAGCTGGGCAAAACGGAACGCCTGTTTTCCTGGTTGGTGGCAAGCCTGAAGTTCTGGCACAAACAGAAGCAAAACTACGTGTGCAGTGGCGCGTGAACATTGTGGGTAGTCAGGACGGTTATTTTACCCCAGAGCAGCGTCAGGCGTTGTTTGAGCGTATTCACGCCAGCGGTGCGCAAATTGTGACGGTGGCGATGGGCTCGCCAAAACAAGAGATCTTTATGCGTGATTGCCGCAAGACTCACCCTGACGCGCTGTATATGGGCGTAGGGGGCACCTACGACGTCTTTACCGGTCACGTTAAGCGTGCGCCTAAAATCTGGCAAAATCTGGGGCTGGAGTGGCTGTATCGCTTATTGTCGCAGCCGAGCCGTATTACTCGGCAACTTCGCTTATTACGCTATCTCCGCTGGTACTATACCGGCAACCTCTGACGCCCTCTCTCCTCTGATAAGTAGCGTGATCTGCTAATTACGCTACTTATTCACAACATAATCGCTGCTTTCTCGCACAATCTATTCATTTTTTGAATGCTTTAATTGCCATTTAAGCGATTTTAGGAAACCATTCGCAACAATCATTGCAGTGCCGTGGTGTTTTTGGCGCCAACCGTAAAGCGGTCGGTGCCGCATGGCCTGTTATGGCATAACAAGATGTACCCATAACGAGAACCGGTAATACCGGACAGCATGCAAACACATCAAGAGGATTTATGGCTGAGAACAAACCTGAGCTACAGCGTGGGCTGGAGGCTCGTCACATCGAATTAATTGCCCTTGGGGGCACTATTGGCGTTGGGCTATTTATGGGGGCCGCCAGTACCCTTAAATGGGCGGGACCTTCGGTTCTGCTGGCGTATATCGTCGCCGGGCTGTTTGTGTTTTTCATTATGCGTTCTATGGGGGAGATGTTATTCCTCGAGCCGGTTGCAGGTTCATTCGCTGTTTACGCTCACCGTTATATGAGCCCCTTCTTTGGCTATCTCACCGCCTGGTCATACTGGTTTATGTGGATGGCTGTGGGGATCTCAGAGATTACCGCCATCGGGGTGTATGTGCAGTTCTGGTTTCCGGAAATGGCGCAATGGATACCCGCACTGATCGCGGTCGGACTGGTTGCGTTGGCAAACCTCGCTGCGGTTCGCCTGTATGGTGAAATTGAGTTCTGGTTTGCCATGATCAAAGTGACCACCATCATTGTGATGATAGTCATTGGGGTTGGGGTGATTTTCTTCGGCTTCGGCAATGGCGGCCAGGCGATTGGTTTTGGCAACCTGACCGAGCACGGTGGCTTCTTTGCTGGGGGCTGGAAGGGCTTCCTGACGGCATTGTGTATTGTTGTGGCGTCTTACCAGGGCGTGGAGCTGATCGGCATCACTGCAGGGGAAGCGAAGAATCCACAGGTCACGCTGCGTAGCGCGGTGGGTAAGGTGCTGTGGCGCATTCTGATTTTCTACGTTGGTGCGATTTTTGTCATCGTCACTATTTTCCCGTGGAATGAGATTGGCAGCAACGGCAGCCCGTTTGTTCTCACCTTTGCCAAGATTGGTATTACTGCTGCGGCAGGGATTATTAACTTTGTGGTGCTGACGGCGGCGCTGTCTGGCTGTAACAGCGGCATGTACAGCTGTGGGCGTATGCTCTACGCGCTGGCAAAGAATCGCCAGCTTCCTGCCGTTGTTGGAAAAGTATCACGCCATGGCGTGCCGGTTGCCGGAGTGGCTATTTCTATCGCGATCCTGCTGATTGGCTCATGCCTGAACTACATTATTCCTAACCCGCAGCGCGTGTTTGTTTATGTCTATAGCGCCAGCGTGTTGCCGGGGATGGTACCGTGGTTTGTGATCCTGATAAGCCAGCTGCGTTTCCGTCAGGCGCATAAAGCGGCGATTGCCAGTCATCCATTCCGCTCCATTCTGTTCCCGTGGGCGAATTATTTGACGATGGCGTTCCTGATTTGCGTATTAATTGGCATGTACTTTAATGAAGATACCCGAATGTCGCTTTTTGTTGGCATGGGTTTCTTACTGGCCGTGACGCTCATTTATAAGGTTTTTGGTCTGAATCGTCATGGCACAGCCCATAAATTGCGGGAATAAGCGACAAAACGCACAAACCATGACCAAACGATAATTTATTTTAAAAAAGCACTAGACAGAAGACCGAGACCTCCGTAATATCCAGCCCCGCAACGGCGCTAAGCGCCCGTAGCTCAGCTGGATAGAGCGCTGCCCTCCGGAGGCAGAGGTCTCAGGTTCGAATCCTGTCGGGCGCACCATTTAGTAGGGTGCCAGAGCTGCGGTGGTTTTAATACCGCGTAAAAGATTTGCAGTGGTGGCTATAGCTCAGTTGGTAGAGCCCTGGATTGTGATTCCAGTTGTCGTGGGTTCGAATCCCATTAGCCACCCCATTAATTTAAAGTTGTGAAATGCGAAGGTGGCGGAATTGGTAGACGCGCTAGCTTCAGGTGTTAGTGTCCTTAGGATGTGGGGGTTCGAGTCCCCCCCCTCGCACCACGACTTAAAGAATTGAACTAAAAATTCAAAAAGCAGTAAAACGGCGAGTAGCGCAGCTTGGTAGCGCAACTGGTTTGGGACCAGTGGGTCGGAGGTTCGAATCCTCTCTCGCCGACCAATTTTGAACCCCGCTTCGGCGGGGTTTTTTGTTTTCAGATTTTCCCTTCTTAGCCTGCGCATCTGCGAATTTCCTGAAGTCTTAAAAAGTCCGAATACCTGGTTTTTGCAGTGCAATCGTGGCATGCGTTGTGCAATAATATGCGGGTAGATGCTCATTCCATCTCTTATGTTCGCCATCTGGCCTCATAAACTCAGGAATGATGCAGAGCCGTTTACGGTGCTTATCGTCCACAGACAGATGTCGCTCAGGCCTCATCAAACACCATGGACATAACGTTGAGTGAAGCACCCATTTATGTTGTCATACAGACCTGTTTAACGCCTGCTCCTTACCGAGCGGGCGTTTTTTTATGCATAAACATAATCCTTCGAGCGACTTCTCGAAGGATTTTGTTTATACGATTGAAAAATATGTAGGCCCGGTAAGCGAAAGCGCCACCGGGCATTCAGGAGTTACTGCGGGGGATTGTTGTTCTGCAGCGTCAACATCAGGCCATCACGGCGCATGGTGGCGGCTTCTTCCGGCTGGTGCAATCTGTCCAGCGCGTCAGCAAGCCAGGCGTAGTCATAGGCATCCGGGCGCTGTTTGAGAGCGGCACGGAAGGCGAGCGTAGCTTCCTGCCATTCCCCATGCTTCATTAACGACTGACCCAGCGTACTCCACAGCAACGGGCGATCGCCCACGGCTTTAATCTGCTGGCGCAGCACTTTTTCTATCTGTTCCGGATTATTGGTTTTCAGACGCGGGATCGGCAGCACCAGGCGGTCATCGTACTGACGTTTCAAACCATCAATGATGACCTGCTGCGCCGTATCGTGATCGTCACACTCAATCAGATGTTCAGCCATCGCTACCTGCAAAGCAACCTGATGACGGGTTTTACGGCTCTGGTTTTTCCACCATGCACGCAGCCCCTCGCTGCCCTGATCGGCGCGGACTTGATCCATCAAGCCAACCCATGCCTGTTGTTCCAGCATAGCGCGGTGCTCGTCATCACCCACGCGCGCTTTCGCCATGGATGGAATGATATCCAGTAGCGAACTCCATGCGCCGGTACGAATGTAGGCCTGTTCAGCCAGACGCAGCACTTCCGGATGACGTGGCGTCACTTCCAGCAGTTTATCTACACTGTGGCGTGCGGCGTGATTTTCATTACGCGCCAGTTGCAGGCGAACGCGAGCGATTTCTACCGGGATCGTATCATTTCCGGCCAGTTCGGCAGCACGCTCAAGGTGTTGGTTGGCGCGCGCTTCGTCACCGCGCTGCTGAGCCGCTTCTGCCGCCAGCAGGTAATTCACTACCGGCTGTTCTGCATGATCGGCGTTTTTCGACATCAGCTTTTCAACCTGCTGATAATCGCCTTCTGCCAGCTTGAGCAGCGCCTGCTCGGTTTGCTTACGGGCGCGACGACGCTTCCGACCGACAAACCATCCGCGGGTATGCGCGCCTGTGCGGAAAATTCGGCGCAGTAGCCATTCAATCGCGAACAGGACGACCATGGCGACGATCAGGATGATCACCAGGCCCGTCACGCTGGTTTCGATATTGTAATTATCCGTCTGGATCAGCACGTAGCCCTGATGACCGGCAATCATCGGACCGACGACGATCCCGGCGATCAACAGCACAAAGAGCAACAATACTTTTAGCATCATTATTCTCCTTGCGGCGCGGTTGCCGGAGCGTCTGTCGAAGGCGCTGGCGCAGGCGCTGCTGCTACTGGTGCTGTGGCAGGCTGCGCCAGTAAATTACGTACGCGGGTCTGCATTAACTTGTCGAGAATAGCCTGGCTCTGCAGCGTTTCCGGAACATCCATACTGATGCTTTGCTGGCTCAGCTGGTCTACTTCTTCAAGGAACGCTTTGGTCGCTGCATCGTCGGTGTCGTAGTAAGCACGCACCCATGTGGAGACATTTTCCAGCGCCTGGCGGTATGTCTCTTCCTGATGACGTGGCACGGCCTGTGCGGCCACTAACAGACGAGAACGGATGTTCTCACGTAAGTACACGTCCTGGTTCGGCGCCAGCAGCGGGACGGCGGTTTCATCACGACGGCGAATAGTGATGAAGCTGTCCATAAAGTTCTGCCAGCTTTTTTGCAGATTGACGCGCCATTCGCTAATCGAGCTGGAAAGCTCGCTGCTGTCGGAGTCCATTGGAGAATCGTCGGTGTCGTTGTCGGCCAGACGCAGGTTATCAATCTGATTAGAGAGCTGATTCACTTTCAGGATAATGCCGTCATAGTCGACCTGAGTCACCGCGGACAGGCTCGCGATGTCGTCAGTAATCGCACGTCGCGCGGTAATTAAGCTCGGGTCGTTCATATCCGCCAGGCTCGCGTCGGCGCTTTTCAACAGCGCAGCGGCGGTGGTGACGTCCTGATCGCTCCATAATTTACGACCGGCCAGTTTCACCAGAAAATCAGCCTGCGCCAGCAGCCATGTGCCCGCATCGCTGCCGGAGATGGTGGCGACTTTTTGCTGGACCTCATCAAGCTGTTTGACCAGCGCGGCCTGCTGGCGAGTGGCTTCATCCAGCTGTGTTGCCTGCTGTTTAATAATGCCTTCCAGCTCAGCTTTTTGGCTTTCCTGCGCTTTTTGCAGCGCCGTCAGCTGGTTCGCCAGCGCATCGCTGGTTGCCGTTTGTGTTGTTGCCTGTTGTTTCCCCCAGCCGTACAGCCCAACGCCTGCAGCCAGCGCAATAGCAATCGCCACAGCGCTCAGAATCAGCGCCGTGCTGTTCTTACTCTTTTTTTCAGTATTGACTGGCTGTGACGTGGTTTCCACGGCCTCCCTGGTCTCTTCAACCACGGCGGAGGATTTTTCTTGTTCCGTCATTATGGCATCCCATTATGAGAGTTATTGTAATGCGCGTAGTAGCGCATCGTTGTCGGCGTTATCAGCGACCTTAATATCTTGCCAGCCCAGTTCCCGGGCGAGGTGCGCCAGACGCTCACTGACGACCAACAGCCGACAGCGTAGTAACCAGTGCTCACGATACCACTGCGGAATGAGCGACCAGAGCTGTTGTAGCATCTCTCCGCTGGTGACAACCACCGTGGTTACGCCACGGGATTGCCAGCGCATAGCTTCTTCCGCACCATCGTAATGTTTTGCACTGCGTTGATAACATTCACAAAAATCGACATCGGCTCCGCGTGCCGTCAGGGTTTCACCTATCAGCTCCCGGCCACCGTTGCCGCGTAATATAAGCGCGCGTTTTCCCGCAATATTTTGTAATTCAGGTAATTGTAGCAAGACTTCGCTAATTTCCCGATCCAGAGGGTAGTGAATATTGAAGCCGCTAACAGTATGCAGCGCCAGCGCCGTTGTACGGCCAATGGCAAAATAACGCGGAAGGGATGGCCAGCTTTTCTCTTGCTGGCGAAGCTCGGCATCTGCAAAGGTGACGGCGTGCTGCGAGAGAGCGAAGACCAGATCGTTCTCCGTCAGCGCCGACAGTCGGGAAGCAACCGTTGCCAGTTCCCGACCAGGTGAAAACTCGATGAGCGGAAAACTCCAGGCCACCTGCCCCAGTGTGCGCAGTCGGCTCACTAACTCTTCCCCTGCGGGAGACGGGCGGGTGACCAGAATACTCATGCGGGGGCTTCTCCGTTATAAACTTCCGCCAGAATGGCGCGCGCACCGTTCTCCAGCAGTTCTTCTGCCAGAGAGATGCCCATCTGTTCGGCATCTTGTGTAGCGCCGCGACGTTCTCCGCATACCATCTGTGAACCGTCTGGCGCGCCGACCAGCGCACGTAGCCAAATCTCACCGTCGATGATTTCGGCATAGCTACCAATAGGTACCTGACATCCCCCTTCCAGGCGGGTGTTCATAGCGCGTTCTGCTTTGACGCGTAGCGCGGTCTCTTCATGGTTGAGCGGCGCTAACAGCGCCTGAGTGCGCATATCATCCAGTCGACATTCTATGCCTACTGCGCCTTGCCCGACAGCGGGCAGGGAGACTTCCGGCGGCAGAGCGGTGCGGACTCGCGACTCAAGACCTAAACGTTTTAATCCGGCGACCGCCAGAATAATGGCGTCATAATCGCCGTTATCCAGTTTGCTGAGGCGCGTGCCTACGTTGCCGCGCAGCGAACGGATGACGAGATCCGGGCGACGCTTCGCCAACTGGCACTGGCGGCGCAAACTGGATGTCCCGACGATGCTGCCTGCGGGGAGTTCATCCAGCGAGTTGTACTTATTTGATACGAAAGCATCACGCGGATCCTCTCGCTCACAAATGGTGACCAGCCCAAGACCGTCAGGGAATTCAACCGGCACATCCTTCATGGAATGCACAGCGATATCGGCGCGTTTTTCCAGCAGCGCGACTTCCAGCTCTTTAACAAACAACCCTTTCCCCCCGACCTTCGCCAGCGGGGTATCAAGGATCACATCGCCACGGGTTACCATAGGAACCAGTTCCACGATCAGACCGGGGTGGTTTGCCATTAAGGCGTCTTTGACATAATGTGCCTGCCAGAGCGCAAGGGGGCTTTGGCGTGTGGCAATTCTCAAAACATTGTCTAACATGCTTGTTACCGTCATTATCAATCATTGACCATCCTAACATCCTTATCAAAGGGATGTCAGCGTTACGCTCAAACGTAAGTGAGAGGAAAAGGCGCTGCATCATCACTGGCAGTGAATAATGACGAGAAACCTCCCGACCGTATGAAGGAATTTACACGTAACGAACGGTGCTACACTTGTATGTAGCGCATCTTTCTTTACGGTCAATGAGCAAGGTGTTAAATTGATCACGTTTTAGACCATTTTTTCGGCTGAACAGCATAAAAAAATATGGGCGAAAAACAGGTAACGGTTATTTTTGACATACGGTTTATCCGAATTGATGGCGATTATTGTGAGCGCTTGCGCCGCGGCAATCGACAACATGACGGATAGCAACATCAGGCGATACGTCTTGTACCTCTATATTGAGACTCTGAAACAGAGACTGGATGCCATAAATCAACTGCGTGTGGATCGCGCGCTTGCTGCCATGGGACCTGCCTTCCAGCAGGTATACAGTCTGCTGCCGACATTATTGCACTACCACCATCCGCTGATGCCGGGTTACCTCAATGGTAACGTTCCCAAAGGCATATGCTTTTACACGCCTGATGAAACCCAACGCCACTACCTGAACGAACTGGAACTGTACCGCGGTATGTCGCCGCAGGATCCTCCCAAGGGCGAACTGCCGATCACCGGCGTTTACTCAATGGGTAGCACCTCTTCGGTAGGGCAAAGCTGTTCCTCTGACCTTGATATCTGGGTCTGCCATCAATCCTGGCTGGATAGCGAAGAGCGCCAGCTGCTGCAGCGAAAATGTAGCCTGCTGGAAAGCTGGGCCGCCTCGTTGGGCGTGGAAGTCAGCTTCTTCCTGATTGATGAAAACCGTTTCCGTCACAATGAAAGCGGCAGTCTCGGTGGCGAAGACTGTGGCTCGACGCAGCATATCCTGTTGCTTGATGAATTCTATCGCACCGCTGTGCGCCTCGCGGGTAAACGTATTCTGTGGAATATGGTGCCGGGAGATGAAGAAGAGCATTACGACGATTACGTCATGACGCTCTACGCTCAGGGGGTGTTAACGCCAAATGAATGGCTGGATCTCGGCGGACTCAGTTCGCTCTCCGCCGAAGAATACTTTGGCGCCAGCCTGTGGCAGCTGTACAAGAGTATCGACTCCCCTTACAAGGCGGTGCTGAAAACGCTGCTGCTGGAAGCCTATTCCTGGGAATACCCCAATCCGCGCCTGTTGGCGAAAGATATAAAACAGCGCCTGCACGATGGCGAGATCGTCTCTTTTGGTCTCGATCCTTACTGCATGATGCTGGAGCGCGTTACCGAGTACCTCACGGCGATCGAAGATCCGACGCGCCTGGATTTAGTGCGTCGATGTTTCTACTTAAAAGTGTGTGAGAAACTGAGCCGTGAGCGCGCCTGCGTGGGCTGGCGTCGTGAAGTATTAAGTCAGTTAGTGAAAGAGTGGGGCTGGGATGACGCCCGTCTGACCATGCTGGATAACCGCGCTAACTGGAAGATTGACCAGGTACGCGAAGCGCATAACGAACTGCTCGATGCGATGATGCAGAGCTATCGTAATCTGATCCGCTTTGCGCGGCGCAATAACCTCAGCGTCAGCGCCAGCCCGCAGGATATCGGCGTGCTGACCCGTAAGCTGTATGCCGCGTTTGAAGCGTTGCCGGGTAAAGTCACGCTGGTGAACCCGCAGATATCTCCGGATCTCTCGGAACCGAATCTGACCTTTATCCATGTACCGCCGGGTCGTGCTAACCGTTCAGGTTGGTATCTCTACAACCGCGCGCCGAACATGGACTCGATCATCAGCCATCAGCCGCTGGAATATAACCGCTATCTAAATAAGCTGGTGGCGTGGGCCTGGTTCAACGGCCTGCTGACCTCGCGTACGCATTTGTTTATTAAGGGCAACGGCATTGTTGATTTGCCGAAGCTGCAGGAAATGGTCGCCGACGTATCGCACCACTTCCCGCTGCGGCTGCCTGCACCAACGCCGAAAGCGCTCTATAGCCCATGCGAAATTCGCCATCTGGCGATTATCGTTAACCTCGAATATGACCCAACGGCAGCGTTTCGCAATCAGGTGGTACATTTTGACTTCCGTAAGCTGGACGTCTTCAGCTTTGGCGAAGAGCAAAATTGCCTGGTGGGTAGCGTCGACCTGCTGTACCGCAACTCGTGGAATGAAGTGCGTACGCTGCACTTCAACGGCGAGCAGGCGATGATTGAAGCGTTAAAAACGATTCTGGGCAAAATGCACCAGGATGCCGCGCCGCCAGATAGCGTCGAGGTCTTCTGCTATAGCCAGCATCTGCGCGGTTTAATTCGCACCCGCGTGCAGCAACTGGTGTCTGAGTGCATCGAATTACGCCTCTCCAGCACCCGTCAGGAAACCGGACGTTTCAAAGCGCTGCGTGTTTCCGGCCAGACGTGGGGATTGTTCTTCGAGCGCCTGAACGTTTCGGTACAGAAGCTGGAAAACGCAATTGAATTCTATGGCGCGATTTCACATAACAAACTGCACGGGCTTTCCGTCCAGGTTGAGACCAACCATGTGAAACTGCCGTCGGTGGTCGACGGTTTTGCCAGCGAAGGGATTATTCAGTTCTTTTTCGAAGAAACGGGTGATGAGCAGGGCTTTAATATCTACATTCTGGACGAAAGCAATCGGGCCGAGGTGTATCACCACTGCGAAGGTAGCAAAGAGGAGTTGGTACGCGACGTCAGCCGTTTCTACTCATCGTCGCACGATCGTTTTACCTACGGCTCCAGCTTCATCAACTTTAACCTGCCGCAGTTCTATCAGATTGTGAAAACCGACGGGCGCGCGCAGGTGATTCCGTTCCGCACCCAGCCGATTAGCGCCGTTCCGCCAGCCAGTCAGGACAACGACACGCCGCTGTTACAGCAGTATTTCTCGTGAGTTAACTTGCCCGGTGACGCCATGTTTACCGGGCCTACAGTAGGCCGGATAAGCGAAGCGCATCCGGCACTAAAGCTTAGCGGAAGCTCACCTCTTCACCCGCCTGCTGCGTTGCCGCTTGTTCCAACAGATCCCAGAACGTTTCGCCGCTTCGGTCGCAGATCCACTCGTCGCCTTTCAGGTCAAAGTGGTAGCCGCCCTGTTTGGTCGCCAGCCACACCTGGTGCAGCGGCTCCTGACGGTTAATGATAATTTTGCTGCCGTTATCGAAGCTGATGGTCAGCACGCCGCCGTTGATCTCACAATCGATATCGCTGTCGCCATCCCAGTCATCCAGACGTTCTTCAATGGTCATCCACAGGGTGTCAGCAAGGCGATGAAATTCACTGTCGTTCATTTTCTTATCCTATTTTTCGTGATGCCCGCAGTATAACGTGGAATAAATCGCGATGCAGTTTTTAGCCAAACTCTTGCTTTTACGCCTTCTCCTGCGATGATAGAAAACAGAAAGCATGAACTTTACAGGCAATCCATAATGAAAAACGTGTTAAAGCCACTCGCTGTCATTTTTACTCTGTTCAGCCTTACGGGCTGTGGGCTAAAAGGCCCGCTCTATTTCCCGCCAGCTGATAAAACCGCGCCGCCTCCGACCAAGAGCGTTCAGCCGCAATCGCAATCCACCACGCCTGAGAAAAACGATCGTGGGATTAGTGATGGGCCTTCTCAGGTGAATTACTAACGGCAGGAATAGATTTTACATTTCTGTACCCGCGTGAACGGAGTGAATGATGCAATTCTCTAAAATGCATGGCCTTGGCAACGATTTTATGGTCGTCGACGCGGTAACGCAGAATGTCTTTTTCTCACCAGAGCTGATCCGCCGCCTGGCCGACAGACATCTCGGCGTTGGATTTGATCAGCTGCTGGTGGTTGAGCCTCCGTATGATCCGGAGCTGGATTTCCACTACCGTATTTTTAATGCCGACGGCAGTGAAGTGTCACAGTGTGGCAATGGCGCCCGCTGTTTTGCCCGTTTTGTTCGTCTGAAAGGGCTGACCAATAAACGTGATATTCGCGTCAGTACCGCGAATGGTCGTATGGTATTAACCGTCACCGACGACGAGCTGGTGCGGGTGAATATGGGCGAACCCAATTTTGAACCCTCGCAGGTTCCTTTTCGCGCTAACAAAGCAGAGAAGACCTATATTATGCGCGCGGCTGAACAGACAGTATTGTGCGGCGTGGTTTCAATGGGGAACCCGCACTGCGTGATTCAGGTTGATGATGTTGATACGGCCACGGTAGAAACACTGGGACCGGTTCTGGAAAGCCACGAACGCTTCCCTGAACGCGCCAATATCGGATTTATGCAGGTGGTAAAACGCGAGCATATCCGACTGCGCGTCTATGAGCGCGGCGCGGGTGAAACGCAGGCCTGCGGCAGCGGTGCGTGCGCTGCCGTTGCGGTCGGTATCCAGCAGGGTCTGCTGGCGGAAGAAGTGAGGGTGGAATTACCGGGCGGTCGACTTGATATCGCCTGGAAAGGTCCGGGTCATCCGCTGTATATGACTGGCCCGGCGGCACATGTCTACGACGGATTTATTCACTTATGAAGCAACCAGGGGAAGAACTACAGGAAACGCTCATGGAGCTGGACGACCGGGCGGTCGTCGATTACCTGCAACGTAATCCTGAGTTTTTTATCCGTAATGCCCAGGCCGTTGAAGCGATGCGAGTTCCGCACCCAGTGCGGGGCACGGTCTCTTTAGTGGAATGGCATATGGCGCGGGCACGTAATCATATTAACGTGCTGGAAGAGAACATGGCGTTGTTGATGGAACAAGCCAACGCCAATGAAAGCCTGTTCTATCGTCTGTTAAATCTGCAAGGACGGCTGGTGTCGGCCAGCAGTCTTGACGACATGCTGATGCGATTTCATCGCTGGGCGCGTGAGTTAGGGCTGGCCGGAGCGACGGTTCGTCTGTTCCCGGATCGCTGGCGACTTGGCGCGCCATCAAAATTCACCCATCTGGCATTAAGCCGTCAGGCTTTCGAACCGCTGCGTATCCAGCGTCTGGGTCAGTCACAGCACTATCTTGGGCCGCTCAATGGTCCGGAATTGCTGGTCATGATGCCGGAGGCGAAAGCCATAGGCTCGGTGGCGATGTCGATGCTCGGGCAAGATGGCTCTCTGGGCGTGATGCTGTTCAGCAGCCGTGACGTTAATCATTACCAGCAGGGGCAAGGCACGCAATTGCTGCAGGAAATCTCGCTGATGTTGCCGGAACTGCTGGAGCGCTGGATTGAACGCGTATGACCGATTCACCCCTTTCTCAGGATGTGGCGCGCTTTTTGCGCTATCTGGGCGTTGAGCGTCAGCTTAGCCCGATCACATTGCTTAATTATCAGCGTCAGCTTGATGCCATCATTGCGTTAGCCGGAGAGACCGGTCTGCAAAGCTGGCAACAATGTGATGCTGCGATGGTACGTAGTTTTGCCGTGCGCAGCCGTCGTAAGGGACTGGGGCCGGCGAGTCTGGCGCTGCGTCTCTCCGCGTTACGCAGTTTCTTCGACTGGCTGGTTAATCAGGGCGAGCTGAAAGCCAATCCGGCAAAAAGCGTTTCCGCGCCGAAAGCACCGCGTCATCTCCCTAAAAATATCGATGTCGATGACGTTAATCGTCTGCTGGATATCGATCTCAACGATCCCCTTGCCGTGCGCGATAGAGCAATGCTGGAAGTGATGTACGGCGCGGGGCTGCGTTTATCTGAGTTGGTTGGGCTGGATATTAAACATCTCGACCTCGACACCGGCGAAGTGTGGGTGATGGGTAAGGGCAGTAAAGAGCGTCGCCTGCCGATTGGCCGCAACGCGGTGGCGTGGATTGAGCACTGGCTGGATCTGCGCGGGCTATTTGGCAGCGATGACGATGCGCTATTTCTGTCCAAACTGGGCAAACGCATCTCGGCGCGTAATGTGCAGAAACGCTTTGCTGAATGGGGTATCAAGCAGGGGCTGAACAGCCACGTACATCCCCACAAATTGCGTCACTCCTTTGCGACGCATATGCTGGAGTCGAGCGGCGATCTGCGCGGAGTGCAGGAGTTATTGGGTCATGCCAATCTCTCCACGACTCAAATCTATACCCATCTTGATTTTCAACACCTGGCTTCAGTGTACGATGCGGCGCATCCGCGCGCCAAACGGGGGAAATAATGCGTTTTTACCGGCCTTTGGGGCGCATTTCTGCGCTCACCTTTGACCTTGATGACACCCTTTACGATAACCGTCCCGTTATCACACGCACCGAGCAGGAAGCGCTCGCGTTTGTACAGAATTACCATCCGGCGTTGAATTCGCTGCAAAATAGCGACCTACAGCGCTTACGTCAGGCCGTTCGCGACGCCGAGCCGGAAATCTACCACGATGTTACCCAATGGCGTCACCGTGCCGTAGAGCGCGCTATGCTGGAGGCGGGGTTGTCAGCGGCAGAAGCCAGAATGGGGGCGAATGCGGCGATGATGAATTTTGCCAAATGGCGTAGCCGCATTGAAGTCCCGCAGACGACGCATGACACGCTGAAGGCGCTGGCCCGCAAATGGCCGCTGGTGGCGATCACCAACGGTAACGCGCAGCCGGAACTGTTTGGCCTGGGTGATTACTTTGAGTTTGTGCTGCGCGCCGGTCCAGACGGACGATCAAAACCGTTTAGCGACATGTACACGTTGGCGGCGGAAAAACTGAAAATGCCTGTGGGTGAGATTCTGCACGTGGGTGATGACCTGACGACGGACGTCGCGGGCGCCATCCGTTGTGGTATGCAGGCCTGCTGGATCAAACCGGAAAATGCCGACCTGATGCAAACCGCAGACAGTCGTTTGCTTCCGCATATCGAAATTTCACAGTTGGCATCTCTGACCTCGCTGATATAATCACCAGCAGAACTCTGTATATATACCCAGCTTTTTGGCGGATGGCGCTACGCTAATCCGCCTTACCTACTTTTACGCGGCGGTGCCAATGGACGTTTCTTACCTGCTCGACAGCCTTAATGATAAACAGCGTGAAGCGGTGGCCGCGCCACGCAGCAACATGCTGGTTCTGGCAGGCGCGGGGAGTGGTAAAACGCGCGTGCTGGTGCACCGTATCGCCTGGTTACTGACGGTTGAGAATAACTCGCCGTACTCCATTATGGCGGTGACCTTTACCAACAAAGCGGCGGCGGAAATGCGCCACCGTATCGGCCAGATCATGGGAACCAGCCAGGGCGGTATGTGGGTGGGGACATTCCACGGTCTGGCCCACCGCCTGCTGCGCGCGCACCATATGGATGCGAACCTGCCGCAGGATTTTCAGATCCTCGACAGTGAAGACCAACTGCGTTTGCTCAAGCGTCTGATCAAAGCGATGAACCTTGATGAGAAGCAGTGGCCACCGCGTCAGGCGATGTGGTTCATCAACAGCCAGAAAGACGAAGGGCTGCGTCCGCATCATCTGCAAAGCTACGGCAACCCGGTTGAGCAAACCTGGCAGAAAGTGTATCAGGCTTACCAGGAAGCGTGTGACCGCGCGGGGCTGGTGGATTTCGCCGAGCTGCTGCTGCGCGCCCACGAGCTGTGGCTCAACAAACCGCATATCCTGCAGCACTACCGCGAACGTTTTACCAATATCCTGGTGGACGAATTTCAGGATACCAACAACATTCAGTACGCGTGGATCCGCCTGCTGGCGGGCGATACCGGCAAGGTAATGATCGTCGGTGATGACGATCAGTCAATCTACGGCTGGCGCGGAGCGCAGGTGGAGAACATCCAGCGCTTTCTCACGGATTTCCCCGGCGCAGAAACCATTCGTCTGGAGCAGAACTACCGTTCGACCAACAATATCCTCAGCGCGGCTAACGCCCTGATTGAAAACAATAATGGGCGTCTGGGTAAAAAGCTGTGGACCGATGGCGTCGACGGCGAACCGATCTCGCTGTACTGCGCGTTCAACGAACTCGATGAAGCGCGCTTTGTGGTCAATCGTATCAAGACCTGGCAGGACAACGGTGGTGCGCTGGAGCAATGCGCTATTCTTTATCGCAGCAACGCCCAGTCGCGCGTACTGGAAGAGGCGTTGTTACAGGCCAGCATGCCGTATCGGATTTATGGCGGGATGCGCTTCTTCGAACGCCAGGAAATCAAAGATGCGCTTTCCTACCTGCGTCTGATCGCCAACCGCAATGACGACGCCGCGTTTGAGCGCGTGGTGAATACGCCCACCCGCGGGATTGGCGATCGTACTTTAGATGTTGTGCGTCAGACCTCCCGTGACCGCCAGCTAACGTTGTGGCAGGCCTGTCGTGAGCTGTTGCAGGAAAAAGCCCTCGCTGGTCGCGCCGCCAGCGCCTTACAGCGCTTTATGGAGCTGATTGACGCACTGGCGCAGGAGACCGCCGATATGCCGCTGCACGTGCAGACTGACCGGGTGATTAAAGACTCCGGCCTGCGCATGATGTACGAGCAGGAAAAAGGCGAGAAAGGCCAGACGCGTATCGAAAACTTAGACGAACTGGTGACGGCAACGCGCCAGTTCAGCTACAACGAAGAAGACGAAGACTTAATGCCGCTGCAGGCATTCCTGTCTCACGCTGCGCTGGAAGCGGGCGAAGGGCAGGCGGATACCTGGCAGGACGCGGTACAACTGATGACGCTGCACTCGGCGAAAGGTCTGGAGTTCCCGCAGGTGTTTATCGTCGGGATGGAAGAAGGCATGTTCCCCAGCCAGATGTCGCTGGACGAAGGCGGTCGCCTCGAAGAAGAGCGCCGCCTGGCTTACGTAGGCGTGACCCGCGCAATGCAAAAGCTGACGCTGACCTACGCCGAAACGCGTCGTCTGTACGGCAAAGAGGTTTACCATCGTCCGTCGCGCTTTATCGGCGAACTGCCGGAAGCGTGCGTTGAAGAGGTTCGCCTGCGCGCCACTGTCAGCCGCCCGGTGAGCCATCAGCGGATGGGCACGCCAATGGCGGAAAATGATACCGGCTACAAGCTCGGCCAACGCGTGCGCCACGCTAAATTTGGCGAGGGCACCATCGTCAACCTGGAAGGAAGCGGCGAACACAGTCGTTTGCAGGTCGCGTTCCAGGGGCAGGGAATCAAATGGCTGGTTGCCGCCTACGCCAGACTGGAAACGGTATGATCGCCTGATGTCGCTGCGCTTATCAGGCCTACGCGGAACGTAATATTTTGATTTGTAGGCCGGTTAAGGCGAAGCCGCCATCCGGCTATCTGTCGGTTAATATTCTGAAATCATAGATAAATAATTCCCCTCTGCTAACCTTTCTGTATAAGGGGAAATTATTACTTTTTCGCCATCCGTTGCGTGTTGACGTCAAAATTTTGCTGGCGTAACATGCGCGCACGATTACGCTAAGAGGACATTCGCCTTGGACACACCCAGTAGATACTGGCTCATTATCCTGTCATCCAGGATCAACTCCTAAGGCTATCCCTTTTTGCTGATAGCCTTCGCGGTTGTCAGCGACCTTCTGTTTTTTCCCGTCGCGCTGAGTCAGGCTGTTTAATGGTCTGAAACCCAATTTGTTTCTGTGTGCCCTCCGAACTGTCCGATAATTTTTTGCATTGGGAGTCCCGGTCATGCTGAGCGCATTTCAACTGGAAAACAATCGTTTAACTCGCCTTGAGGCAGACGAGATCGAGCACCTGGCCAGTTCGGTTTGGGTCGATTTAGTCGAGCCGGATGACGAAGAACGAAACCGTGTGCAAAAGGACTTGGGCCAGAATCTGGCTACGCGCCCTGAACTGGAAGACATCGAAGCATCCGCACGTTTTTTTGAAGACGAAGACGGTCTGCACATCCACTCCTTCTTCTTTTACGAAGACGCCGACGATCACGCGGGTAACTCAACCGTCGCATTTACCATTCGCGAAGGCCGCCTGTTTACTCTGCGCGAGCGCGAACTGCCGGCTTTCCGCCTGTACCGCATGCGTGCGCGTAACCAGGCGATGGTGGATGGCAACGCCTACGAGCTGTTGCTCGACCTGTTCGAAACCAAAATTGAACAGCTGGCGGATGAGATCGAAAACATCTACAGCGACCTGGAAAAACTCAGCCGTGTGATCATGGAAGGGCGTCAGGGCGATGAATATGATGAAGCGCTGTCGACGCTGGCGGAACTGGAAGATATCGGCTGGAAAGTACGTCTGTGTCTGATGGATACCCAGCGCGCGCTGAACTTCCTGGTGCGTAAAGCGCGTTTGCCGGGCAGTCAGCTGGAGCAGGCGCGTGAGATCCTGCGCGATATCGAGTCACTGCTGCCGCATAATGAATCGCTGTTCCAGAAGGTTAACTTCCTGATGCAGGCGGCGATGGGCTTTATCAACATCGAGCAGAACCGCATCATCAAGATCTTCTCGGTAGTTTCTGTGGTATTCCTGCCGCCGACGCTGGTGGCTTCCAGCTACGGGATGAACTTTGAGTTTATGCCGGAATTGCACTGGAGCTTCGGTTACCCGGGCGCGATTGTCTTTATGATGCTCGCGGGACTGGCGCCGTATCTGTACTTTAAGCGCAAGAACTGGCTGTAATCACTGTACTTTATCCGGCCTACGGCGATGTGCTTTTGTAGGCCGGATAAGCGAAGCGCCATCCGGCACTCCCCTAGCTCCGACGAACCCGTCGTTGCGTATAAATCGCATCCATCACGAAAATCGCCAGTGCCACCCAGATAAACGCAAACGTGACCATTTTATCCGTTCCCGGGACTTCACCGTAGAAGGTGACGGCCAACAGGAACATCAGCGTAGGCCCGATATACTGGAAGAATCCCAGCGTGGACAGACGCAGGCGGGTTGCCGCGCCGGTAAAGCACAGCAGTGGAATGGTGGTCACGACACCCGCGGCAATCAGCAGCAGGTTGAGCGACATGGGGTTTTGCCCCATATGGCTGGTTGAGCTGTCCGCAATGCCAAACAGATAGATGGCGGCGACAGGTAAAAGCCACAGGGTTTCGATCAGCATGCCGGTTTGTGCTTCGACGGCAATCTTCTTGCGCACCAGCCCATAGAACGCAAAGCTGAACGCCAGTCCCAGCGCGATTATTGGCAGCGATCCGAAGGTCCACAGCTGTACCAGCACGCCGCAGGCGGCTAACAGTACCGCCAGCCACTGCATTCGACGAAAGCGCTCACCGAGGAATAGCATTCCCAGCACAATATTCACCAGTGGGTTAATAAAATAGCCGAGGCTGGCTTCCAGCATATGGTGATTATTGACCGCCCAAATGAACAGCAGCCAGTTTCCGCCGATGAGCACTGCAGAGAGCGCCAGCAGGAAGATCTTCTTTGGCGTTTGTAGCAGCGTTTTGACGCCTGACCACTGGCGGCTGATGCTCATCAGTACCACCATAAAGAAAAATGACCAGATGACGCGGTGCGTCAGGATCTCATCCGCCGGAACATAGTAAATCAGCTTGAAGTAGGCGGGAGCGATACCCCAAATAAAATAAGCAGCAAGAGCGAGTAGCACGCCCTGCCGCGTTTGTTTAGCATCCATCGGGAAAACTCATTGCAGAAATGTAACAGCAGTTTACCTTTTTTTAGGCGCTTACCCCACCATATAAGTGGCGGTTGCGCTGGCAATATAAAGCTGTTCTTCGTTATGCAATTCCACGCGCGCAACAGCGACTTTATTACCCGCCCGCAGCAGGCTACTGGTGGCGGTAAAGCGATTCCCTCTTCCGGGGCGCAGATAATCAACACGCAAATCGATTGTACCCATGCGTGACATCCGCTGACGCAGTTCGTCCTCGCTGATCGTTTCATGGCGGGTCAGCGTACTCCCAACGCATACCAGCCCGGCGGCGACGTCCAGCGCCGAGGCGATCACGCCGCCATGCAGAATGCTTTGCGCCCAGTTTCCGACCATCATCGGTTGGTTATTAAAGGCTAATTGAGCAAATTCTTTCTCATAGCGTTCGAGCTCTAGTCCCAGCGCCCGGTTAAACGGCATATGATAGACAAACATTTCACCCACTAACTTCAGCGCTTCCTCAGCAGTAAGTACGGCAGACATACGATCCCTACATCTCGGTGGTTAATGAAATGTTGATGTTATGCTTATTATTTGTTGTTTTCTACTTTAGGACGGGATAACTAACGAGGAACTAGCTAAGTATGTAGAATACTTGCCAGATAATTATACAATTCATCAATATTTTGGTTCAGGAGAACATTACCGATGCGGGCGATTCTGGGATGGTTACTACCAGCAATTATGCTGCCGTTGACCGCGTATGCGCAGGAAGCGACAGTGAAAGAGATTCATGATGCACCGGCGGTTCGTGGCAGTATTATCGCTAATATGCTGCAGGAACATGACAACCCTTTCACGCTTTATCCTTATGACACCAACTATCTTATTTACACCAATACCAGCGACATGAACAAAGAGGCGATCAGCAGTTATAGCTGGTCCGAAAATGCGCGCAAAGATGAGGTTAAGTTTCAGTTAAGCCTGGCGTTTCCGCTCTGGCGCGGGATATTAGGCCCAAACTCGGTACTTGGTGGTTCCTATACCCAGAAGTCCTGGTGGCAGCTTTCGAACAGTGAAGAGTCTTCACCGTTTCGCGAAACCAACTACGAACCGCAATTATTCCTCGGTTTCGCTACCGACTATCGCTTTGCCGGTTGGACTCTTCGTGATGTCGAAATGGGTTATAACCATGACTCCAACGGCCGATCCGATCCCACGTCACGTAGCTGGAACCGTCTTTATACCCGTCTGATGGCTGAAAATGGTAACTGGCTGGTGGAAGTTAAGCCGTGGTACGTGATTGGTAGCACCGACGATAACCCTGATATCACTAAATACATGGGCTACTATCAGCTGAAAATGGGGTATCACCTGGGTGACGCGGTTATCAGCGTGAAAGGCCAGTACAACTGGAATACTGGCTACGGTGGTGCAGAGCTGGGTGCCAGTTATCCCATCACGAAGCATGTGCGTCTATACACTCAGGTCTACAGTGGTTACGGCGAATCGCTGATTGACTACAACTTCAATCAGACGCGTGTCGGTGTGGGCGTGATGCTCAACGATATCTTCTGATAAGTATTGAGAGTATTTTAATCATTGCAGTTTCTCTCTCAGGCGCTGAAAATAGCGCCTGTTTTTATTTCGGGCGAATGGGGTTAATGTGGCGCAGGCGGAAGTGTTGAATCTGGAAATGGGCGCTAAACAGGTTTTGCAGGAAACCTTTGGCTACCAACAGTTTCGCCCCGGTCAGGAAGAAATCATTGATACCGTGCTCTCTGGTCGCGACTGCCTGGTCGTTATGCCGACCGGCGGCGGTAAATCCCTGTGCTATCAAATTCCCGCATTATTGCTAAACGGACTCACCGTTGTTGTTTCCCCGCTGATTTCCCTGATGAAAGATCAGGTCGATCAACTGCTGGCCAACGGCGTGGCGGCGGCGTGCCTGAATTCTACTCAAAGTCGTGAACAGCAGCTTGAGGTGATGACGGGCTGTCGCAGCGGGCAGATTCGCTTACTGTATATTGCGCCCGAACGACTGATGCTGGATAACTTCCTTGAGCATCTGGCGCACTGGAATCCGGTGCTGCTGGCGGTTGATGAAGCACACTGTATTTCGCAGTGGGGGCATGATTTCCGCCCCGAGTACGCTGCGCTGGGCCAGCTGCGCCAGCGTTTCCCGACGCTGCCGTTTGTGGCGCTGACCGCGACCGCGGATGAGACAACCCGGCTGGACATTGTGCGTCTGCTGGGACTGAACGATCCGTTAATTCAAATCAACAGCTTTGACCGACCGAACATTCGCTACATGCTGATGGAGAAGTTTAAGCCGCTCGATCAGCTGATGCGCTACGTGCAAGAGCAGCGCGGTAAGTCTGGCATTATCTATTGTAACAGTCGCGCCAAAGTCGAAGACACCGCCGCGCGTCTGCAAAGCCGTGGCATCAGCGCCGGGGCTTATCATGCCGGGCTGGAAAATGCCGTACGCGCCGAGGTGCAGGAGAAATTCCAGCGTGATGACCTGCAAATCGTAGTGGCGACCGTGGCGTTCGGTATGGGGATCAACAAACCTAACGTACGCTTCGTGGTGCATTTCGATATTCCGCGTAACATCGAATCCTATTACCAGGAAACCGGCCGCGCCGGGCGTGATGGCCTGCCGGCGGAAGCGATGCTGTTTTACGATCCGGCTGATATGGCATGGCTACGCCGTTGCCTCGAAGAGAAACCCGCCGGGCAACTGCTGGATATCGAACGTCATAAGCTCAATGCGATGGGGGCGTTTGCCGAGGCGCAGACCTGTCGTCGTCTGGTGTTGCTGAACTATTTTGGCGAAGGGCGCCAGGAGCCGTGTGGCAACTGCGATATCTGTCTCGACCCGCCAAAACAGTACGACGGACTTATGGATGCGCGCAAAGCGCTGTCGACGATTTACCGTGTTAACCAACGCTTCGGCATGGGGTACGTCGTGGAAGTGCTGCGCGGAGCGAATAACCAGCGTATTCGCGAACTGGCTCATGACAAACTGCCGGTCTATGGCATTGGTCGCGAGCAAAGCCACGAACACTGGGTGAGCGTTATTCGCCAGCTTATTCACCTGGGCCTGGTGACGCAGAATATTGCTCATCACTCCGCGTTACAGCTAACCGAAGCCGCGCGTCCGGTGTTGCGCGGTGACGTTGCGTTACAGCTTGCTGTACCACGTATTGTGGCGCTGAAACCGCGTGCGATGCAGAAATCCTTCGGTGGTAACTACGACCGCAAACTGTTCGCCAAATTGCGTAAGCTGCGTAAAGCCATTGCCGACGAAGAGAACATTCCGCCGTACGTGGTGTTCAACGACGCCACACTGATTGAAATGGCAGAGCAGATGCCGGTTTCACCGAGTGAAATGCTAAGCGTCAACGGTGTGGGGATGCGTAAACTTGAGCGTTTCGGTAAAGAGTTTATGGCGCTTATTCGCGCACACGTTGATGGTGACGACGAAGAGTAGTCAGCCGGGCAAAAAAGTGCCAGGATGGTGACTCACTGAACTATTCCCCCGCGAGTCATTTTTATGTTAACGCTATTTTTCACCGTTGCGTTGGTGCATATCGTTGCGCTGATGAGCCCCGGTCCCGATTTCTTTTTTGTTTCTCAAACTGCGGTTAGCCGTTCGCGCAAAGAAGCTATGATGGGCGTGCTGGGCATTACCTGCGGTGTCATGGTCTGGGCTGGCGTGGCACTGCTCGGCCTGCATCTGATTATCGAAAAAATGGCCTGGCTGCATACCATTATTATGGTCGGCGGGGGGCTGTATCTGTGCTGGATGGGTTATCAGATGCTGCGCGGCGCGTTTAAAAAACAGGATGTTGCAGAGCCCACTCCGCAGGTGGAGTTGGCGCAGAGCGGACGCAGCTTTTTGAAAGGTCTGCTGACCAACCTGGCGAACCCTAAAGCCATTATCTATTTTGGCTCTGTCTTCTCATTGTTCGTTGGCGACAACGTGGGAACGGGCGCGCGTTGGGGGATCTTTGCTCTGATTATCGTGGAAACGCTGGCGTGGTTTACCGTGGTCGCCAGCCTGTTTGCTCTGCCGAAAATGCGTCGTGGCTATCAGCGTCTGGCGAAGTGGATTGATGGTTTTGCCGGTGCGCTGTTCGCAGGCTTTGGTATCCATCTGATTATTTCGCGCTAAGTTTGTTGCCCGCCTGGGAGTCCCAGGCGGTATGCGGCTTATTGCGCAAGCTTCTGTAGCTCATCCTTCGAAAGGCCGGTCATTTCCATAATCGCGTCGGTATCAAGACCTCGCTTGAGCATCGCTTTTGCTACATCAGTAAGGGCAATGCGCCTCCCTTCTTCACGGCCTATCTGCTTTAGTTGATCCGCCATTGTCATCAGTTTTTCTCCATGCTGCGGCACCCGCTGTGCCAGCTTATACAATAATGTCTGAACATCTTGTGTATTCCCTGCTTGCACCATGTAGTTTACCAGCACGGTTATTTGTTGTCCGCTCATCTTCTCCAGCATAAACAGGCGGGTAAGTTTATCCAGCAACTGCGCCATGTCGCGCTGGCGAATGTGTTTTTGTACTAATGTCAGCGCTGCCATACTGCGATGCTGCATGATCTCATCATCTGGAATAACCGTCACATCCACCAACGGAAATGGTGTGCTGTAAAGTTGAAGGGCGGTTCCAGAATCCTCAAAGTGATCCAGCCAGTTCATTGAGCCTTGCCATGGGCTTTGCTTGCCATGGTAAAAGAGAACAGGAATAACCAGCGGCAGAGTGTCGTTTCCAGCCTCAAGATGACGCTGCATCGCTGCGATAGCGTAGCGCATCAGGCGAAATGACATGTGCTTATTCGGTGAGCTTTGATGCTCAATGAGCACATGTACATAGCCATGTCCGCTGGTGGTTTCCAGTGAGTAGAGAATATCGCTGAAATAGGGGCGCAGATCGTCCTCCACAAAACTGCCTGATTCCAGACGGAGCGTTTCCAGCCTGCATATTTTGATTAACGAGGGAGGAAGATGAAGTTCGATAAAGTCCCGCGCGGTTTCCACGCGGGAGAGGAAGGTTTTAAATACTGCGTCATGTGGTGTTGTTACTTCCGCCATCGTTAATCATCCGTGAGTGGTGAATATGGCAGCATTCTGGCATTAGCAATCAACGTCTAACAGTACAGGATAAAAGGCTTTTCTCCCTTTGCGGCGAAGTACGAAAAGCCATGTTCAGAGGCTCTTACAGATAGCATTTCATTGCGAGCGACGTTCCATTTGCTAGGCATGCCTTGCCGATGCCAGCAGGGCGCCTATTAGCATAAATAGCGAGCCAAACACTTTGTTGAGCGCCTTCATTTGCTTTGGTCCTTTAATCCAGCCAGCAATGCGCGTGGCCAACGTCGCGTAACCGATCATCACAATGATATCGACCACGATGGTCGTGACGCCAAGCACCACGTACTGCATCAACTGCGGTTCTTGCGGCAGGATAAACTGCGGGAACAGAGCGGCAAGGAAAACTATGCTCTTAGGATTGGTCAGATTAACAAAGACCGCGCGTTTGAACAGCCGGCTGCGCGATTGCGTATTCGCCATGGTATTCAGATCGATAGCACCCGCCGCCCGCCATTGTTGAATACCCAGCCAAATCAGATAGGCTGCTCCCGCCCACTTCAGCACCTCAAATGCGATCACCGAACGTGAAAATAGCGTTCCCAATCCTACGCCAACCAGAACGATATGAATACCCAACCCGGTCTGCAAACCCGCAATCGACGCGCTGGCACCGCGATATCCGTGGCTGATGGCGGTGGTCATGGTATTGATTGCGCCAGAGCCTGGGGACAAGCTCAAAATAATAGAGGTCAGCAGGTAGGCGAACCACCATTCAAAGGTCATGAGAAACTCCCGGATTGTCTATTTTTATGCCACAATACGCTACTGCCGTTAGGTTGTGTCAGTGACGGCGAAAAAAACGATTTTACTTGGTCAGCGAGGCTGGATACCCGATGTTTCAGCAGCAAAAAGACTGGGAAACAAGAGAAAACGCGTTTGCTGCTTTTTCCATGGGGCCACTGACAGATTTCTGGCGTCAGCGGGAAGAAGCGGAATTTACGGGCGTGGATGATATTCCCGTACATTTTGTTCGTTTTCATGCAGAAAAAAACGATCGCGTCATCGTCGTCTGTCCTGGACGCATTGAAAGCTACGTGAAATACGCTGAACTGGCGTATGACCTGTTTCATTCTGGTTTTGACGTTCTCATTATCGATCACCGTGGCCAGGGGCGTTCCGGGCGTATGCTTTCGGATCCGCATCGCGGTCATGTCGATAACTTTAATGATTATGTCGACGATCTAACCGCCTTCTGGCAGCAGGAAGTGCTACCCGGCCCATGGAGAAAACGCTATATCCTGGCGCATTCAATGGGCGGGGCGATTGCGACGTTATTCCTGCAACGCCACCCGAATCAGTGTGATGCCATCGCGCTTTGCGCACCGATGTTTGGTATTGTGATGCGCTTTCCCGACTGGATGGTGCGCCATATACTGGACTGGGCCGAAGGGCATCCGCGGATCCGCGAAGGCTATGCGATGGGAACCGGGCGCTGGCGGGCGCTGCCGTTCGGTATGAATGCGTTAACCCATAGTCGACAGCGCTATCGGCGCAATCTACGCTTTTATGCTGATGAGCCGCGGTTGCGCGTTGGCGGTCCCACCTATCACTGGGTACGTGAAGGGATTCTGGCTGGCGAACAGGTTTTGGCTGGCGCCGGAGATGATGCGACGCCGACGCTGCTGATTCAGGCTGAAGAAGAGCGTGTGGTAGATAACCGCATGCACGATCGTTTTTGTGAACTCCGCGCCGCAGCGGGCCATCCTGTAGAAGGGGGTCAGCCGCTTGTCATCAAAGGCGCGTACCATGAGATCCTTTTTGAAAAGGACGCCATGCGCTCAGTCGCGCTTAACGCTATTGTCGAATTTTTCGACAAGCATAACTCATCCAGCGGAACCCGCTTTGCCTAGAGGTTGAATTTTCTTATGTATCAGGTTGTTGCGTCTGATTTAGACGGTACGCTGCTTTCTCCCGACCATACTCTGTCCCCTTATGCCAAAGAGACGCTGAAGTTATTGACCGCTCGCGGCGTTAACTTCGTGTTTGCGACTGGCCGTCATCATGTTGATGTGGGGCAAATTCGCGATAACCTCGGCATTAAAACCTACATGATCACGTCCAACGGCGCGCGCGTGCATGATTCTGACGGGAATCTGGTGTTTTCCCATAACCTGGATCGCGATATTGCCAGCGACCTGTTTGGCGTAGTGAATGCAAACCCGGACATCGTGACCAACGTATATCGTGATGATGAGTGGTTTATGAATCGCCATCGTCCGGACGAAATGCGTTTCTTCAAAGAAGCGGTGTTTAACTACTCACTGTTTGAACCTGCATTACTGGAGCCTGAGGGCGTCAGCAAAGTGTTCTTCACCACCGACTCTCACGAAAGGCTACTGCCGCTGGAGCAGGCGATTAACGCCCGCTGGGGCGATCGCGTCAACGTCAGCTTCTCTACGCTTACCTGTCTGGAAGTCATGGCTGGCGGCGTATCGAAAGGTCATGCGCTGGAAGCGGTAGCAAAAGCGATGGGCTACAGCCTGAAAGACTGCATCGCCTTTGGCGATGGGATGAACGATGCGGAAATGCTCTCCATGGCAGGTAAAGGCTGCATCATGGGCAACGCCCACCAGCGCCTGAAGGATCTGCACCCGGAACTGGAAGTCATTGGTCTTAATGCCGACGATGCCGTGCCACACTATCTGCGTGAACTGTTTTTGCAGTAACCTTCTGTTCGTTAGCTGACCAGTTGTCAACTAAAAACTCCGCTACAATGGGTGTACCTTTTGTTAAGAGACATCCATTGTGGCGTTACTCATCATTACCACAATTCTGTGGGCCTTTTCCTTTAGCCTGTTTGGCGAGTACCTTGCCGGTCATGTCGATAGCTATTTTGCGGTGCTGATGCGCGTTGGGCTGGCGGCGTTGGTGTTCCTGCCGTTTTTACGTACTCGTGGGCACAGCGTAAAAACGATCGGGCTGTATATGCTGGTGGGTGCCATGCAGCTTGGCATTATGTACATGCTGAGTTTTCACGCCTATCTGTACCTGACGGTTTCAGAACTGCTGCTCTTTACCGTGCTGACGCCGCTCTACATTACGCTGATTTATGATCTGATGAGCGGGCGTCGTCTGCGCTGGAGTTACGCCTTTAGTGCGTTACTGGCGGTGATTGGCGCGGGGATCATTCGTTACGATCAGGTGACCAGCCACTTCTGGACCGGTCTGCTGTTGGTGCAGTTGTCCAATATCAGCTTTGCCATTGGTATGGTGGGCTATAAACGTCTGATGGAGACGCGGCCAATGCCGCAGCACAACGCCTTTGCCTGGTTTTATATGGGCGCCTTTATGGTGGCTGTCGTGGCCTGGTTCATGCTGGGCAATGCGCAGAAAATGCCTGCAACCACGCTACAGTGGGGGATTCTGGTCTTTCTTGGCGTGGCGGCGTCCGGCATTGGTTACTTTATGTGGAACTACGGCGCGACCCAGGTGGATGCGGGCACGCTGGGCATAATGAACAATATGCATGTCCCTGCCGGACTGCTGGTTAACCTGGCTATCTGGCATCAACAACCTCACTGGCCAAGCTTCATCATTGGTGCGGCTGTGATAGTGGCTTCACTGTGGGTACATCGAAAGTGGGTCGTTCCGCACTCCGTACAAACGGCAGGTGATCGCAGGCGTGATTCCGCGCTGAGCGAATAAACGCTTCTGTGACCGGCTGTCGCTGCTCGCCATCACGCACGGCGGCGTACAGTCGGCTCCACAACCCATCACCCAGGGTTTTGGTCACTACCAGGCCCTGGCGTTCAAAACTCTCAACCACCCAGTGCGGTAATGCCGCGATACCCATTCTGGCTGCAACCATCTGAATCAGCAGCAAGGTGTTATCCACGCTTTTCAGCGACGGACTAACGCCTGCAGGCTGCAGAAAATGCCGCCATACATCCAGTCGACTCCGCTGTACCGGGTAAATCAGCAGTGTCTCGCTGGCCAAATCTTCCGGTGTGATTTGTGTTTTGCTGGCCAACGGATGGTCAGGCGCCAGTACCAGGCGGACTTCAAAATCAAACATCGGTGAGTAGTGCAATCCGCTGCGCGGCAGGATGTCGGAGGTTAACACCAGATCCAGCTCATCCTGCTGTAGCGCTGGTTGCGGATCGAACGTCACGCCGGATTTAAAGTCCATCTCCACCTGCGGCCAGTTGGCACGAAAATTCTCCAGCGCGGGCGTCAGCCATTGAATACAACTGTGACATTCAATCGCAATTCGCAGCCGGGTTTGCTGCGGTTCGTTGCAGGCCTGCAGCGCACGACCAATTTGCGGCAACACCTGATTGGCTAACTGCAGCAGGATTTCTCCCTGCGGCGTAAAGCGCAGAGGCTGGCTTTTACGGATAAAAAGTCGAAAGCCAAGGCGCTGCTCCAGATCGCTGAACTGGTGAGAAAGGGCGGATTGGGTCTGATGCAACGTCGCCGCTGCGGCTGCCAGAGAACCACTATTCCGCAACGCCTGGAGCGTTTTCAGGTGTTTAATCTCGATCATGAAAGTCCTTCACTTCGGCATGAACAAATTGCGCTTGAGGAATATACAGTAACCGCCAATTATGGATGTGTAAACATCTGGACGGCTAAAATCCTTCGTCTTTTAAATTTATGGTGCGTTGGCTTCGTTTCCCCACCCCAGTCACTTACTTCAGTAAGCTCCTGGGGATGAGTAAACTTGCCGCCTTCCCTAAATTCAAAATCCATAGGATTTACATATAATTAGAGGAAGAAAAATGACAATATTGAATCACACCCTCGGTTTCCCTCGCGTTGGCCTGCGTCGCGAGTTGAAGAAAGCGCAAGAAAGCTACTGGGCGGGAAATTCTTCCCGTGAAGATTTGCTGACCGTTGGCCGCGAGCTGCGTGCCCGCCACTGGGATCAGCAGAAGCAGGCGGGTGTTGACCTGCTGCCGGTGGGTGATTTTGCCTGGTACGATCACGTGCTGACCACCAGCCTGCTGCTCGGCAACGTTCCGGCTCGCCATCAAAATAAAGACGGCTCGGTCGATATCGATACCTTATTCCGCATTGGCCGTGGCCGCGCACCAACGGGTGAACCCGCAGCGGCGGCAGAAATGACCAAATGGTTTAACACCAACTATCACTACATGGTGCCAGAGTTCACTAAAGGTCAGCAGTTCAAACTGACCTGGACCCAACTGCTGGATGAAGTGGACGAAGCGCTGGCGCTCGGTCACAAGGTGAAGCCTGTGCTGCTGGGGCCGGTAACCTACCTGTGGTTGGGTAAAGTGAAAGGCGAACAGTTTGATCGCCTGAGCCTGTTGAACGACATTCTGCCGGTTTACCAGCAGGTACTGGCCGAGCTGGCGAAACGCGGTATTGAGTGGGTGCAGATTGACGAACCCGCGCTGGTACTGGAATTGCCGCAAGCGTGGCTGGACGCCTTCAAACCAGCTTATGACGCGCTGACGGGTCAGGTGAAGCTGCTACTGACCACCTACTTCGAAGGCGTAACGCCAAACCTGGATACCATTACCGCGCTGCCAGTGCAGGGGCTGCACGTTGACTTCGTGCACGGCAAAGATGATGCAGCCGAGCTGCACACGCGTCTGCCAGTCGACTGGCTGCTGTCAGCGGGGCTGGTGAACGGCCGCAACGTCTGGCGTGCCGATCTCAGCGAAAAATACGCACAAATCAAAGATATCGTCGGGAAACGTAACCTGTGGGTGGCTTCTTCCTGCTCCCTGCTGCATAGCCCAATCGATCTCAGTGTGGAAACCCGCCTTGATGCAGAAGTGAAGAGCTGGTTTGCCTTCGCGTTGCAAAAGTGCGGCGAGCTGGCGCTGCTGCGCGATGCGTTGAATAGCGGTGATACGGCGGCAATTGTCGAGTGGAGCGCACCGATTCAGGCTCGTCGTCACTCTACCCGCGTACACAACGCCGCAGTGGAAAAACGTCTGGCGGCAATCACCGCCCAGGACAGCCAGCGCGCTAACGCTTACCCGGTTCGTGCCGAGGCGCAACGTGCCCGCTTTAATCTGCCGGCATGGCCGACTACGACTATCGGTTCATTCCCGCAAACCACAGAAATTCGCGGCCTGCGCCTGGACTTCAAAAAGGGCAACCTGGATGCTGGTAACTATCGCACCGGAATTGCGGAACATATTAAACAGGCGATTGTTGAACAGGAACGTCTGGGTCTCGACGTGCTGGTACACGGTGAAGCCGAGCGTAATGACATGGTCGAATACTTTGGCGAACACCTGGACGGCTTCGTCTTTACCCAGAACGGTTGGGTACAGAGCTACGGTTCTCGCTGCGTGAAGCCGCCGGTGGTGATTGGCGACGTCAGCCGCCCGGAAGCGATCACCGTGGAGTGGGCGAAATATGCCCAGTCGCTGACCGACAAACCGGTAAAAGGCATGCTGACCGGTCCGGTGACCATTCTCTGCTGGTCATTCCCGCGTGAAGACGTGACGCGTGAAACCATCGCGAAGCAGATCGCGCTGGCGCTGCGTGATGAAGTGGCGGATCTGGAAGCGGCGGGTATCGGCATCATCCAGATTGATGAACCGGCACTGCGCGAAGGTTTACCACTACGTCGCAGCGACTGGGCGGCGTATCTGGAGTGGGGTGTGGAAGCCTTCCGCATTAACGCGGCGGTAGCGAAGGATGAAACCCAGATCCACACCCACATGTGTTATTGCGAGTTCAACGACATCATGGACTCCATTGCGGCGCTGGATGCGGACGTGATCACCATCGAAACCTCGCGCTCTGATATGGAGTTGCTGGAATCGTTTGAAGAGTTCGACTATCCGAACGAAATCGGGCCGGGTGTATATGATATTCACTCACCGAACGTTCCGAGCGTGGAGTGGATTGAAGCCCTGTTGAAGAAAGCCGAGCAGCGCATTCCAGCAGAACGTCTGTGGGTGAACCCGGACTGCGGCCTGAAAACCCGCGGCTGGCCGGAAACCCGTGCCGCGCTGGCGAACATGGTCAAAGCTGCGCAGAATCTGCGTCAGGCGTAATTCATTGCCCGGGAAGCGCTTGCGCTTACCCGGGTTACAGGAAATCGCAATAGTTGTAGGCCCGGTCAGGCGTCGCTGCCACCGGGCAATTAACGTTTATTTCTTCCCACCGTATTGCACGAACCACTCCAGCATTCTCTGCCAACCGTCTTTCGCGGACTCTTCGTGATAGCTCGGGCGATAATCGGCGTTGAACGCATGTCCGGCATCGGGATAGACCACGATTTCCGCTTTAGCATTGGCGGCGCGTAGCGCCTGGCGCATTGTTTCAACGGTATCTTGCGGAATGCTGGTGTCCTGGCCGCCATAAAGCCCCAAAACGGGGGCGTTAAGATCGGTTGCGATATCAACGGGATGTTTTGGCGAGTTGAGGGTTTTGTCACCCACCAGTTTGCCATACCACGCCACGGCCGCTTTTAACTGCGGATTATGTGCGGCATACAGCCAGGTGATGCGTCCACCCCAGCAAAATCCGGTGATCATCAACTGGTGCGCATCTCCTCCGTTGCGGGAGGCCCAGCTAGCGACGTGGTCCAGATCGGCCAGTACCTGAGAGTCAGGCACTTTGGCGACAAGGCCACTAAGCAGCGTAGGGATATCGGCAAAGTCATTGGGATCGCCTTCGCGAAAATAGAGTTCTGGTGCGATAGCCAGATACCCTTCCAGAGCCAGACGACGGCAAACGTCACGAATGTGCTCATGAATACCAAAAATCTCCTGCACGACAATGACTACGGGCAGCAGGCCATCAGTCTGTTTTGGTCGTGCGTGATACGCTGGCATATCATCGCCTTGTGAAGGTATGGACGTTACACCGGCGATAATTGCATTATCCGGGGTGTGAACCGTGGTAGACGTCGGTGGAGATACAGCAGGTGCAAAGCCAGATTGTCGTGTTGTCATGGTATTCTCCGTACCCTTAAATATTCAGCAAAAAAGCGCATTGTTAACTATAGACACATGCAACGAACCACATTGCCTTAAACGGTCTATCTTTTGTGCAGGGCTTACTTATATCGCATCATTTATGTGATAAAGATCACTATTTAATGGTAATCGAATGCAATTGATTTACATCATAGTGATGACTGTCACGAAAATATGTTTATGCCTTCGGTAAAGTGTGTTTTTGCTTCTTCTGACAAAACCGATTCACAGAGGAGTTTTTATGTCTAAGTCTGATGTTTTTCATCTCGGCCTCACTAAGAACGATTTACAAGGGGCTACGCTTGCTATCGTCCCTGGCGACCCGGAGCGTGTGGAAAAGATCGCCGCGCTGATGGATAAGCCGGTTAAGCTGGCATCTCATCGCGAGTTCACCACCTGGCGTGCTGAGCTGGATGGTAAAGCCGTGATCGTTTGCTCTACCGGTATCGGCGGCCCGTCCACCTCTATTGCCGTAGAAGAACTGGCACAGCTGGGCATTCGTACCTTCCTGCGTATCGGTACGACTGGCGCTATCCAGCCGCATATCAACGTGGGTGATGTACTGGTTACCACTGCATCTGTTCGTCTGGACGGTGCAAGCCTACACTTCGCACCAATGGAATTCCCGGCCGTTGCGGACTTCGAGTGCACCACCGCGCTGGTGGAAGCGGCGAAATCTATCGACGCCACCACTCACGTGGGTGTTACTGCGTCTTCTGACACCTTCTACCCAGGCCAGGAGCGTTATGACACCTTCTCTGGTCGCGTCGTGAGCCGTTTCAAAGGCTCAATGGAAGAGTGGCAGTCTATGGGCGTCATGAACTACGAAATGGAATCTGCTACGCTGCTGACCATGTGCGCAAGCCAGGGTCTGCGTGCCGGTATGGTCGCAGGTGTTATCGTGAACCGTACTCAGCAAGAGATCCCTAATGCGGAAACGATGAAACAAACGGAAAGCCACGCGGTGAAAATCGTGGTAGAAGCCGCGCGTCGTTTACTGTAATTCTCCCTTCTATTCAAAAAGGCCGACGCGTTCGGCCTTTTTATTTTGCGTAGTGCCTCGCAGGAAATTCCTTTTAAACTGGACGTTTATACAGCACAATTCTATTTTGAGCGGGTAAGTCGTTGCTGTAAGGGGGCGTTGTGGATATTTCAATTATGATGAGTGCCGTGTTGGCGTTAGCCGCAGGGCTACTGGTAGGGTGGCTGGCGACAAAAGCACGCGCCGATCAAATCCGCGCCGACCTCATCGAAGAGCGACGTGAACTGGATATTGCGCTAAGCGCCGCTCGCCAGCAGCTCTCGCAGGAAGCACACTGGCGTGATGAGTGCGAACTCCTCAATAACGAATTACGCAGTCTGCACAGTATCAACACCTCTCTGGAAGCCGATCTCCGTGAAGTCACTACCCGGCTGGAAGCAACGCAACAGCATGCGGAAGATAAAATCCGCCAGATGATCAACAGCGAACAGCGTCTGAGTGAACAGTTTGAAAATCTGGCGAATCGTATTTTTGAGCACAGCAACCGCCGTGTTGATGAGCAAAATCGCCAAAGTCTGAACAGCCTGCTTGCGCCGCTTCGTGAACAACTGGACGGTTTTCGTCGCCAGGTTCAGGATAGCTTTGGTAAAGAGGCACAAGAACGCCATACCCTGGCACACGAAATTCGTAATCTCCAGCAACTGAATGCGCAGATGGCGCAGGAAGCGGTAAACCTGACGCGTGCATTAAAAGGCGATAACAAAACGCAGGGTAACTGGGGAGAGGTCGTACTCACGCGGGTACTCGAAGCCTCTGGTCTGCGTGAAGGTTATGAATATGAAACCCAGGTCAGCATCGAAAACGACGCCCGTTCGCGAATGCAGCCTGATGTCATCGTTCGGCTACCGCAGGGTAAAGATGTGGTGATCGATGCGAAAATGACGCTGGTCGCCTATGAGCGCTATTTTAACGCAGAAGACGAATACACCCGCGAAAGTGCATTGCAGGAGCACATCGCCTCGGTGCGCAACCATATTCGACTGCTGGGTCGCAAAGATTATCAGCAGCTTCCTGGGCTGCGTACGCTTGACTATGTGCTGATGTTTATCCCCGTTGAGCCCGCTTTTTTGCTGGCGCTCGACAGACAGCCCGAACTGATTACCGAAGCGCTTAGAAATAACATTATGCTGGTGAGCCCTACCACGCTGTTGGTGGCATTGCGCACGATCGCCAACCTGTGGCGCTACGAGCATCAGAGTCGTAATGCGCAACAAATTGCCGATCGGGCCAGCAAACTTTATGACAAGATGCGGTTGTTTGTGGATGATATGTCGGCAATAGGTCAAAGCCTGGACAAAGCCCAGGACAACTACCGACAGGCGATGAAAAAACTCTCCTCCGGTCGTGGAAACGTCCTGTCGCAGGCAGAAGCTTTTCGTAGTTTAGGCGTGGAAATTAAGCGCGAGATAAATCCTGAGCTGGCTGAACAAGCTACTACACAGGATGAGGAATACCGCTTGCGCTCGGTCCCTGAGACGCAACAAGATGCGTCTTACCCCGAGGATGAAGCGGTAAATCAGCAATCAAACTAGTCCATTTGGGGTAGTTGAACCCGGTAGAAGGGTAGGGCAAATTGGCCCAATCTGTTACACTTCTCGAACATTTTTTGGATGAGCAGGCACTGAGATGGTGGATAATTCACAAGAAACGACGCACTTTGGCTTTCAGACCGTCGCTAAAGAGCAGAAAGCTGACATGGTGGCCCACGTTTTTCATTCTGTGGCGTCTAAATATGACGTTATGAATGACTTAATGTCATTTGGCATTCATCGTTTGTGGAAGCGCTTCACCATTGATTGCAGTGGCGTGCGTCGCGGGCAAACCGTTCTCGATTTAGCAGGCGGTACCGGCGATCTGACGGCGAAATTCTCTCGCATGGTTGGTGAAACCGGCAAAGTTGTGCTGGCGGATATCAATGACTCAATGCTCAAAATGGGTCGCGAAAAGCTGCGTAATATTGGCGTGGTAGGTAACGTTGAGTACGTTCAGGCGAATGCGGAAGCATTACCTTTCCCTGACAACACGTTTGACTGCATCACCATCTCTTTCGGTCTGCGCAACGTAACGGATAAAGACAAAGCATTACGCTCCATGTACCGCGTATTGAAGCCGGGCGGACGTCTACTGGTGCTGGAATTCTCCAAACCCATAATCGAACCGTTGAGCAAAGCCTACGACGCATACTCTTTCCATGTTCTGCCGCGCATAGGTTCAATGGTAGCAAGCGATGCGGACAGCTACCGTTATTTGGCGGAGTCCATCCGTATGCATCCCGATCAGGACACCTTAAAAGCAATGATGCAAGATGCCGGGTTCGAAAGCGTTGATTACTACAACCTGACAGCAGGTGTCGTTGCGCTGCACCGTGGTTACAAGTTCTGACAGGAGAGTAGGGATGCCTTTAAAACCCTTAGTAACCGCAGGCGTTGAAAATCTGCTCAACACCTTTCTGTACCGTTCTCCTGCGCTGAAGTCAGCCCGAACGCGTTTACAGGGTAAGGTTCTACGTGTTGATCTCAAAGGATTTTCAACACCGTTAGTCCTGGTATTTAGCGAGCGCCAGGTCGATGTGCTGGGGGCATGGGAAGGCGAAGCCGATTGCACCGTAATCACATATGCCAGTGTGTTACCGAAATTGCGTGACCGACAGCAACTCACCACGCTTATCCGCAGCGGTGAGCTGGAAGTCCAGGGCGATATCCAGGTAGTACAGAACTTTGTTGCGCTGGCCGATCTGGCGGAGTTGGATCCTGCAGAACTGTTAGCACCCTATACCGGCGATATCGTCGCGGAAGGGGTCAGCAAAGTCTTGCGTGGTGGAGCGAAGTTCCTGTGCCATAACTTTCAGCGCCAGCAGCGCTATGTCGCCGAAGCGATCACTGAAGAGTGGCGCATGGCTCCTGGTCCACTAGAGGTTGCATGGTTTGCTGAAGAAACGGCAGCCGTTGAGCGCGCGGTTGAATCTCTGGCCAAACGGCTGGAAAAACTGGAGGCCAAATGACGCCAGGTGAAGTACGGCGCCTTTATTTCATCATTCGCACTTTTTTAAGCTACGGTCTTGATGAACTCATCCCCAAAATGCGAATCACGCTGCCGCTTCGGTTGTGGCGTTACTCGTTGTTCTGGATGCCCAACCGACATAAAGACAAACCGCTGGGAGAAAGGCTGAGACTGGCTTTACAGGAACTCGGCCCAGTGTGGATCAAATTTGGGCAAATGCTCTCTACCCGTCGTGACCTTTTCCCTCCGCACATCGCCGATCAGCTTGCGCTATTGCAGGATCGGGTTGCCCCGTTCGATGGGCTTAGAGCGAAAAAACAAATCGAAGAGGCTATGGGCGGGCTGCCCGTCGAGGAATGGTTTGATGATTTTGAGATCACGCCGCTGGCATCTGCGTCTGTTGCTCAGGTCCACACTGCGCGGTTGAAATCGAATGGCAAAGAGGTGGTGATCAAAGTTATTCGCCCGGACATACTTCCGGTCATCAAAGCGGATTTAAAACTGATCTACCGCTTGGCTCGTTGGGTTCCTCGTCTGCTGCCAGATGGGCGTCGCCTGCGACCAACAGAAGTCGTCCGTGAATATGAAAAAACGTTGATCGATGAACTGAATCTGCTGCGCGAATCGGCGAACGCCATCCAGCTACGACGTAATTTTGAAGATAGTCCGATGCTGTACATCCCGGAAGTGTATTCCGACTATTGCAGTCAGAACATGATGGTGATGGAGCGCATTTACGGTATCCCGGTTTCAGATGTCACCACGCTTGAGAAGAACGGCACCAATATGAAATTGTTGGCCGAGCGTGGTGTTCAGGTCTTCTTTACTCAGGTATTCCGCGACAGCTTTTTCCATGCGGATATGCATCCCGGGAACATTTTTGTCAGTTATGAGCACCCTGAAAACCCGAAATACATTGGTATTGATTGTGGGATTGTGGGCTCTTTAAACAAAGAAGATAAGCGTTACCTGGCTGAAAATTTCATTGCGTTCTTTAACCGCGATTACCGCAAAGTTGCTGAACTGCACGTAGATTCTGGTTGGGTTCCGCCGGATACCAACGTAGAAGAGTTTGAATTTGCCATTCGTACCGTGTGCGAGCCGATTTTTGAAAAGCCGCTGGCGGAGATTTCCTTTGGTCACGTGCTGTTGAATCTGTTCAACACTGCGCGCCGCTTCAATATGGAAGTTCAGCCTCAACTGGTATTGCTCCAGAAGACGCTGCTGTACGTTGAAGGTGTCGGACGACAACTCTACCCGCAGTTAGATTTGTGGAAAACGGCTAAGCCATTCCTCGAATCCTGGATTAAAGATCAGGTCGGTATTCCAGCGCTCGTTAGGGCATTTAAAGAAAAAGCACCGTTCTGGGTCGAAAAAATGCCAGAAATACCTGAACTGGTGTATGACAGTTTGCGCCAGGGCAAATATTTACAGCACAGTGTTGATAAGATTGCCCGCGAGCTTCACGCGAATCATGTACGCCAGGGACAATCCCGTTATTTATTGGGCATTGGCGCAACATTGTTGCTAAGTGGAACATTCCTGCTGGTAAGCCGCCCTGAGTGGGGGCTTATGCCGGGCTGGTTAATGGCGGGAGGCGTCATAGCCTGGTTGATCGGCTGGCGCAAAATGCGCTGAATTTTTCATCGCCCAAGGCAGGTCGTGTAACGTATACTACGGCCTTATTAATTCATCATCTATGACAGAGGAACATGTATGGGTGGTATCAGTATTTGGCAGTTGTTGATCATTGCCGTCATCGTTGTACTGCTATTTGGCACCAAGAAACTCGGCTCCATCGGTTCCGATCTTGGCGCGTCGATCAAAGGCTTCAAAAAAGCGATGGGTGATGATGAGCCTAAGCAAGATAAGACCAGCCAGGACGCTGATTTTACTGCTAAATCCATCACCGATAAGCAGGGTGAAGTGAAAAAGGAAGACGCCAAAAGCCAAGATAAAGAGCAGGTATAATCCGTGTTTGATATCGGTTTTAGCGAACTGTTATTGGTGTTCGTGATCGGCCTCATTGTCCTGGGGCCGCAACGATTACCTGTAGCGGTAAAAACGGTTGCTGGCTGGGTTCGCGCTTTGCGTTCCCTTGCAACTACTGTTCAGAATGAACTGACCCAGGAGCTTAAGCTTCAGGAGTTTCAGGACAGCCTGAAGAAAGTAGAGAAAGCGAGCCTGACAAATCTGACCCCGGAGCTGAAAGCGTCAATGGATGAGCTGCGTGAAGCGGCGGAATCGATGAAGCGTTCTTACAGCGTGCACGATCCTGAGAAAGCGAGCGATGAAGCGCACACTATCCATAATCCGGTGGTGAAAGAAGGTGAAGCGCAGCGAGAAGGGGTCACCCCTGCCGCCGCTGAAAACCAGGCCAGTTCGCCGGAGCAAAAACCGGAATCCGCGGGTGCTAAAACGCCAGAGCAGACGGAAAACACTTCCGCCACGTTGATGGATGCAGAAAAGAAAGCTGCCGCACCTGTTGTCGAATCCTCCCCCTCGTCGAGTGATAAACCGTAAACATGGCTGTAGAAGATACCCAACCGCTCATTACGCATCTTATCGAGCTGCGTAAGCGACTCCTGAACTGCATTATTGCGGTTATCGTGATCTTTCTGGCGTTGGTTTACTTTGCCAACGACATTTACCATATGGTTGCGGCACCGCTGATTAAACAGATGCCGCAGGGTGCAACGATGATCGCCACCGATGTGGCCTCACCGTTCTTTACCCCTATAAAGTTAACCTTCATGGTGTCGCTGATCCTGTCAGCGCCAGTGATCCTCTACCAGGTATGGGCATTCATTGCGCCTGCTTTGTACAAACATGAACGTCGCCTGGTTGTGCCGCTGCTGGTCTCCAGCTCGTTGTTGTTCTACATCGGCATGGCATTCGCCTATTTTGTCGTCTTCCCGTTGGCGTTTGGTTTTCTGGCTAACACGGCTCCGCAAGGCGTGCAGGTATCGACGGACATTGCCAGCTATCTCAGCTTCGTAATGGCGCTATTTATGGCTTTCGGTGTCTCTTTTGAGGTCCCTGTCGCCATTGTGCTGCTATGCTGGATGGGCATTACGACACCTGAAGATTTACGTAAGAAACGACCTTACGTTGTGGTGGGAGCATTCGTCGTCGGGATGTTACTGACTCCGCCAGATGTCTTCTCGCAAACGTTGTTGGCGATACCGATGTACTGCCTGTTTGAAGTGGGCGTTTTCTTCTCTCGTTTCTATGTCGGTAAGCGACGTACGCGAGATGAGGACAACGAGGCTGAAGAAGCAAAAGAAGCCGAAGCCACCGAGAAAACAGAAGAGTAAATTCAACCGCCCGTCAGGGCGGTTGTCATATGGGAGGTAGCATGTTTGATATTGGCGTTAACTTAACCAGTTCACAATTTGCGAAAGACAGGGATGATGTTGTGGCGCGCGCCTTTGCTGCGGGCGTAAACGGTATGCTTCTGACCGGAACAAACCTGCACGAAAGCCAGCAGGCGCTGAAGTTGGCGCAACATTATCCGCATTGCTGGTCCACGGCTGGCGTGCACCCGCATGACAGTAGCCAATGGCAATCCTCAACGGAAGACGAGATTATCGCGCTGGCAAACCAGTCTGAGGTGGTCGCTATTGGCGAGTGCGGTCTGGATTTCAATCGCAATTTCTCCACGCCACAGGAGCAGGAACGTGCTTTTGAGGCACAACTGCGCATTGCCGCTGAACTGCAGATGCCGGTTTTCATGCATTGTCGGGATGCCCATGAGCGTTTTCTGACGTTGCTGGAGCCGTGGCTGGATAGTCTCCCGGGCGCGGTGCTGCACTGTTTTACCGGAACGCGGCAGGAAATGCAGGATTGTGTGGACCGAGGGCTTTATATTGGTATTACCGGCTGGGTCTGTGATGAGCGCCGTGGGATGGAACTGCGGGAACTGCTGCCGTTTATTCCGGTAGAAAGACTACTGATCGAAACCGATGCGCCTTACCTACTTCCTCGCGACTTAACGCCTAAACCGACGTCACGGCGCAATGAACCGGCGCACCTGCCACATATTCTTGAGCGTATTGCCCACTGGCGCGGAGAAGATCCTCAATGGCTGTCAGCAACCATTGATGCTAACGTCCGAACGTTGTTCGAAGTGACCTTCTAAACGGCTTAAATTTTTCGAAAACCGGTATTTTTCACGCTCTGCTTAACTTCTTTATTCAACAGGTTAAGCAGTAGCATGGAACGCGCTTCGCCATCCGGTTCGGTGAAGATCGCTTTTAGCCCCTCAAATGCCCCTTCAGTAATAATCACGCTGTCCCCTGGCTGAGGAGTTTGCGGGTCCACAATACCTTCAGGCTTGTAGATAGAAAGCTGGTGAATAACGGGAGAAGGGACGGTCGCAGGCGTCGCGCCAAAACGGACGAAATGGCTGACACCACGCGTGGCATTGATAGTGGTGGTGTGGATCACTTCCGGGTCGAACTCGACAAACATGTAATTAGGGAATAGTGGTTCACTGACTGTGGTACGTTTACCGCGCACTATTTTTTCCAGGGTGATCATAGGCGTCAGACAGTTCACCGCCTGTCTTTCCAGGTGTTCCTGGGCTCTCTGAAGTTGCCCACGTTTGCAGTACAGTAAATACCAGGATTGCATAATAACTCTTATCCGCTTGTTCTGAGCGCAAGCATAGCAAAAGCCATGCGTTAAGTTAATTATACCCACCTCAACGCAGGCTGAAACCCAATGGGTATATACGCCCGGGGCTTATATGTATCGCCAGAGTTCACGCTAATTTAACAAAAATACAGCATCACAATGATGAACGCCGTATAATGAAGCGCTTACGAAGAGGCCACAATGGACGCCATGAAATATCACGATTTACGCGACTTCCTGACGCTGCTTGAACAGCAGGGCGAGCTCAAACGCATTTCGCTTGAGGTGGATCCCCATCTGGAAATTACTGAAATTGCCGATCGCACTCTGCGTGCCGGTGGGCCTGCGTTACTGTTTGAGAATCCGAAAGGCTATTCAATGCCGGTGCTGTGTAACCTGTTTGGCACACCAAAGCGTGTTGCGATGGGGATGGGACAAGAAGATGTCTCGGCGCTACGAGAAGTCGGTAAACTGTTGGCGTTTTTGAAAGAGCCAGAGCCACCGAAAGGATTCCGCGATCTGTTTGATAAGCTGCCGCAGTTTAAGCAGGTGTTGAACATGCCGACTAAGCGGTTGCGCGGTGCGCCTTGTCAGCAAAAAATCTACTCGGGCGATGACGTTGATTTAAACCGCATTCCGATTATGACCTGCTGGCCGGAAGATGCCGCGCCGCTGATTACCTGGGGGCTCACCGTAACGCGTGGTCCGCATAAAGAGCGGCAGAATCTGGGCATCTATCGTCAGCAGCTGATTGGCAAAAACAAGCTCATTATGCGCTGGCTGTCCCATCGCGGCGGCGCGCTTGATTACCAGGAGTGGTGCGCAGCGCATCCGGGTGAACGCTTCCCGGTTTCTGTGGCGTTAGGAGCAGATCCTGCGACCATTCTGGGGGCCGTGACGCCGGTCCCTGATACATTATCCGAGTACGCATTTGCCGGGCTGTTGCGCGGAACCAAGACCGAAGTGGTTAAATGTATTTCCAACGACCTGGAAGTGCCTGCCAGCGCTGAAATCGTGCTGGAAGGGTATATTGAACCGGGCGAGCTGGCTCCGGAAGGGCCGTATGGCGATCATACCGGCTACTACAACGAAGTAGATAGCTTCCCGGTCTTTACCGTCACGCACATTACCCAGCGTGAAGATGCAATTTATCACTCTACCTATACCGGACGCCCGCCAGATGAACCCGCGGTGCTCGGCGTGGCGCTGAACGAAGTCTTCGTGCCTATTCTGCAAAAGCAGTTCCCGGAAATCGTCGATTTTTATCTACCTCCGGAAGGCTGTTCTTATCGCCTGGCCGTCGTGACGATGAAAAAACAGTACGCTGGTCATGCCAAACGCGTCATGATGGGTGTTTGGTCGTTTTTGCGTCAGTTTATGTACACCAAATTTGTTATTGTTTGCGATGATGACGTCAACGCACGCGACTGGAATGATGTGATTTGGGCAATTACTACCCGTATGGACCCGGCCCGGGATACGGTACTGGTAGAGAATACGCCAATTGATTACCTGGACTTTGCCTCGCCGGTTTCCGGCCTTGGTTCAAAAATGGGGCTGGATGCCACAAATAAATGGCCGGGCGAAACCCAACGCGAATGGGGACGTCCGATTAAAAAGGATCCTGAAGTGATTGCGCGCATTGACGCAATTTGGGATGAACTGGCCATCTTTAATGACGGCAAAAGCGCCTGAGGCGCGATCGTTTTGCCTATTGATCCGACAGAGAGAGCGCATGACAACCTTAAGCTGTAAAGTGACCTCGGTAGAAGCTATCACTGACACCGTATATCGCGTTCGTTTAGTGCCAGACGCGGCGTTTTCCTTTCGTGCTGGCCAGTATTTAATGGTCGTGATGGATGAAAGGGATAAGCGTCCGTTCTCCATGGCATCAACGCCGGACGAGCAAGGATTCATTGAGCTGCATGTTGGCGCCTCTGAGCTAAATCTTTACGCCATGGCTGTGATGGACCGTATTCTGAAAGACCGGGAAATCAAGGTCGACATTCCGCATGGCGAAGCCTGGCTGCGAGATGAAGACGAGCGCCCGCTGATCCTGATTGCCGGTGGTACAGGTTTCTCTTACGTGCGTTCTATTCTGCTTACCGCGCTGGCGCGTAATCCAAATCGCGATATCACCATTTACTGGGGCGGTCGCGAGGAGAAGCATCTCTACGATCTCTCCGAGCTGGAAGCGCTGTCTGTGAACCACCCGAATCTGCGCGTTGAGCCAGTGGTGGAACAGCCTGAAGACGGCTGGCGTGGTCGTACGGGAACCGTGTTAACGGCAGTATTGCAGGATTACGGTACCCTGGCGGAGCATGATATCTACATTGCCGGGCGTTTTGAAATGGCCAAAATCGCGCGCGATCTCTTCTGTAATGAGCGCAGTGCGCGTGAAGATCGCCTGTTTGGCGACGCTTTCGCGTTCATTTAAGCGCTATGCGCCGGAGCCCTTCCGGCGCATTCATCACCAACCTTACTTCTTCTAACAGGGTGCAAGCCCGGTCTCGTTGTTTCTCTTTTTCACCACGTTTTTTAGTAAACATGTTTTTCCTATCTATTAATCACAAAAATTAGCTTTTGTGACAGGTCTCTTTTTGTTTAGTAAACAAAATTGGCAAACTAGACACAATCAAATTGCGAGGCGCAAACGAGGAAGACCATGAGACTCGGACTGGATATTGGCGGGACTAAAATCGAAGCGGTGGTGATTGATAACGCGGGGGAAATTGTTTACCGCGAGCGATGCGCGACACCAAAGCAGAGTTACGGTGATTTTTTCCAGGCCGTGACGGAGATGATTGTTAAGGCCAGACTGGCCGTTAATCAGCCTTTATCGGTTGGCGTTGGGGTGCCAGGCGCGGTGGATAGCGAAGGTTTGATTAAGAATTCGAACATCCTGGTGCTCAATCAACAGGCCTTTGCGCAAGACCTTGAGCGAGCATCAGGAATGCCAGTGCCGGTTACTAATGATGCCAACTGCTTTACCTTGTCGGAAGCGATGGACGGTAGCGGACACGGGTATAGCGTGGTATTTGGCGTGATCCTCGGTACCGGTTGCGGCGGTGGACTATGCATCGATAACCGCTTGATCTCTGGACCTAACGCCTGCGCAGGAGAGTGGGGGCATAATGCATTGCCGCGCTACCACGAATCTCAGGACGGGGCTGGAGTGAGATGCTATTGCGGACAGTTGAACTGTATTGAGAGCTTTATTTCCGGCAGCGGTCTGGAACGCCAGTACCTGAATCACACCGCGCAGCATGTGGGTGTGCCACAAATTATGCAACAGGTAGAATCGGGTGATGCGGATGCCTGCTTTGTATGGGAACGTTATTGCGATCAACTGGCGCGTGCGTTGGCGGGCGTGGTGAATACGCTCGATCCCGATGTTATCGTGCTTGGGGGTGGGGTATCCAATATCGATTTACTGTATTCGGGTTTGCAGGCGCGAGTGGCGCAGTACGTATTTGGTAAGCAGTGCCGCACACCGATCGTTCGGGCCCGTCACGGCGACAGCAGCGGCGTACGCGGTGCGGCCTGGCTGGGGGCGCAACAAGCCATAGTAGAATCAATGAGAGTGAAATGACAAAACCTGTACGTATCAGAGATATTGCCGAAGCTTGTGGTGTTTCAGTTGGTGCAGTTTCCCGCGCCCTAAAAGGGCAGCCGGGGCTGCGTGAAGACACCCGGCTGCGCATTATTTCTGTGGCGCAGCAGCAGGGTTATGATTTTTCCCGTCTGCGCACTGACAAGATCAAACGCGTCCTGTTTTTGCTTCACCGCCAGCACAATATCAGCCGGGCATTGCCGTTTTACTCTCAACTGCTGCTGGGCATAGAAGATAACTGTCGTGACCATGGTATTGCGCTGAGCTTTCTCTCCATTGGTCCAGGCGATGCAGTGAGTGAACAGGTGCTGCTGCACCAGCCTGATGCGCTGATCTGTGCCGGATTTTTTGAGCCTGAATTACTTGGCTTGCTGCAACAGATGAAGCTGCCGTTGGTGCTGGTGGATCTCTGGGCGCCGGGCCTGCCTTGCGTGAATCCGGACAACACCCAGGGCGGTTATCTGGCTACACAACATTTGATTGCACAAGGTCGCAGCCGTATTGCTTTTCTTGCCAGCACGCTTGCGCACTACAGCATCCGTCAGCGCGAGAAGGGTTACCGTCAGGCATTGTATGAGGCCCGTTTGCTGATGCCGCCAGAGTATGAAGCCATTGCGCCGCCGCTGCTGGATACCGAGCAATCTTTGGTGGAGGCGGTGAATGAATTGCTCAGTCTGCCAGAGCCGCCCGACGCTATTTTTGCCTATAACGATGCGGCAGCGCTGGTTGTTCAACGGGTGTGTGCGCAGCAGGGTATACGTATCCCGGAAGATCTTGCGCTGGTTGGGTTTGATGATATCGATGCTGCGGCCTGGTCACATCCACCACTCACCACCATTGCGGTTGATAAACAACAATTGGGGCGTGAAGCGCTGCGTTTATTGCTGGAAGAAAATCAGGAAGAGAATCTGCTGTTGCCGGTGCAGTTAGTGGTACGTGGTAGTTCAGAGAAATAAAAAACCCGCCCCTGACAGGCGGGAAGAACGGCAACTAAATTGTTATACAATGGCATTTGTGTTGTAGGCCGGATAAGACGCATCAGCGTCGCCATCCGGCATAGTCGCCGGGGGCGCTTCGCTTGCCCGGCCTACAATAAGTCACATGCTTTGATTAAACTCGCTCAAATACCGTCGCGATGCCCTGGCCTAAACCGATACACATCGTCGCCAGGCCAAACTGTACGTCTTTGCGTTCCATCAGATTGAGCAGGGTGGTGCTGATACGCGCCCCAGAGCAACCCAACGGATGGCCCAAAGCGATCGCCCCGCCGTTGAGGTTGATCTTCTCATCGATCTGCTCCATCAGCCCCAGATCTTTAATACACGGCAAGATCTGAGCGGCAAAGGCTTCGTTCATCTCAAACAAACCGATATCGCTGGTGGAGAGTCCCGCTTTTTTCAGCGCTAGTTTTGAGGCCGGAACCGGACCATAACCCATAATTGACGGGTCACAGCCAACAACAGCCATCGAACGGATTCGGGCACGCGGCGTCAGACCCAGCTCACGGGCGCGGCTTTCGCTCATGACCAGCATCGCCGCTGCGCCGTCGGAGAGCGCGGAGGAGGTACCGGCAGTGACCGTTCCGCTAACCGGATCGAACGCCGGGCGCAGGGTGGAGAGCGCTTCAACGGTTGTCTCCGGACGGATAACCTCATCGTAGTTAAACTGCTTCAGTACGCCGTCGGCATCATGGCCGCCGGTCGGGATGATTTCGTTTTTAAATGCGCCAGACTGTGTTGCAGCCCATGCGCGAGCATGTGAACGTGCGGCGAAAGCATCCTGCATTTCACGGCTGATGCCGTGCATGCGAGAGAGCATTTCCGCAGTCAGACCCATCATTCCCGCGGCTTTTGCCACGTTGCGGCTCATGCCCGGATGGAAATCAACGCCGTGGCTCATTGGTACATGGCCCATATGCTCCACGCCGCCAATCAGGCACGCCTGAGCATCGCCGGTCATGATCATGCGTGCCGCGTCGTGCAGCGCCTGCATGGACGAACCGCACAGGCGGTTGACCGTGACGGCTGGAACGGAGTGCGGAACTTCCGCCAGCAGCGCGGCGTTACGGGCGATGTTGAAACCCTGCTCCAGCGTTTGCTGCACACAGCCCCAGTAAATATCATCAAGCGCGGATGGCTCCAGCGCAGGATTTCGCGCCAGCAGGCTACGCATTAAGTGTGCGGAGAGATCTTCTGCCCGCACGTTACGAAACGCGCCCCCTTTCGAACGGCCCATCGGGGTACGGATCGCATCAACAATTACAACCTGTTCCATTGTGACTCCTTAAGCCGTTTTCAGGCTGCCAACCGGGCGGGCAGGCTCAACCTGGGGATAATACGGTTCGTTATGGCGCGCCTTATCACGCAGACCAGCCGGAACTTCATACAGCGCTCCGAGGTGTTGATACTGCTGGGCCATATCGAGATACTTCGCGCTGCCGAGCGTATCCAACCAGCGGAACGCGCCACCATGGAACGGAGGGAAACCCAGGCCATAAACCAGCGCCATGTCGGCTTCTGCCGGGCTGGCGATAATGCCTTCTTCCAGACAACGCACCACTTCGTTGACCATTGGGATCATCATGCGAGCGATAATCTCTTCATCACTGAAGTCGCGTTTCGGCTGGCTGACTTCTGCCAGCAGATCGTCAACGGTGGCATCCTCTTCTTTCTTCGGCTTGCCCTTGTTGTCTTCTTTATAACGCCAGAATCCAAGACCGTTTTTCTGTCCGAAACGGTTCGCATCAAACAGGGCGTCTATCGCGTCGCGATAATCTTTCTGCATACGCTGAGGGAAGCCTGCGGACATCACTGCCTGCGCGTGATGTGCGGTATCAATTCCCACCACGTCCAGCAGATAAGCCGGGCCCATCGGCCAGCCAAACTGTTTTTCCATGACTTTGTCGACTTTGCGGAAATCCGCCCCATCGCGCAGCAGCTGGCTGAAACCGGCAAAATACGGGAACAGCACGCGGTTCACGAAGAAACCGGGGCAGTCGTTGACCACAATTGGGGTTTTGCCCATCTGGCTTGCCCAGGCGACAACTTTGGCGATGGTTTCATCCGAGCTTTTCTCGCCGCGAATAATCTCAACCAGTGGCATGCGGTGTACTGGGTTAAAGAAGTGCATCCCACAGAAGTTTTCCGGGCGCTTGAGCGCGCTGGCCAGCTCGTTGATTGGGATGGTGGAGGTATTTGAAGCCAGTACGGTGTCCGGGCGTACCTGATCTTCGGTTTCTGCCAGTACCGCTTTTTTCACTTTCGGGTTTTCCACGACAGCTTCAACCACCACGTCCACACGCTCAAAACCGCTATAGTCGAGGGTTGGATGAATAGTGGAAATCACGCCCGCCATTTTCAGACCGTCAATTTTGCCGCGCTCAAGCTGTTTGTTCAGCAGCTTGGCCGCTTCGGTCATGCCCAGCGTTAATGATTTGTCGTTGATATCTTTCATGACAACCGGCACGCCTTTCCAGGCTGACTGGTAAGCGATGCCGCCGCCCATAATGCCCGCGCCCAGCACCGCAGCTTGCTTCGGTGCTTCAATATTTTTGGTGAGTTTTTTGGCTTTGGCTTTGACGAACTGATCGTTAAGGAAGATCCCAACCAGCGCGCGAGCTTCACTGGTGTGCGCCAGTGGAACAAAGCTTTTATTTTCCAGATTCAGCGCTTCTTCACGGCCAAAACGGGCCGCTGCTTCAATGGTTTTTACCGCGGTAATCGGCGCGGGATAATGCTTCCCTGCCGTCTGTGCCACCATACCTTTAGCGATGGTAAAGCTCATAGCCGCTTCAATTTTGCTGAGTTTCAACGGCTCCAGCTTCGGCTGACGTTTGGCCTTCCAGTCGAGGTCGCCGTTAATCGCCTGACGTAATACCGCTATCGCGCCATCAAGCAGTTTGTCTTGCTTCACTACGCCATCGACCAGGCCGATTTTTAGCGCCTGCTCAGCACCAACATCCTTACCTGCCGCAATAATTTCCAGCGCGCTGTCCGCACCCAGCATACGTGGCATACGCACAGAGCCGCCAAAGCCCGGCATAATGCCCAGCTTGGTTTCCGGCAGGCCAATGCGCAGGTCCGGCGTTGCCAGACGATAATCGGTTGCCAGAACACACTCGCAGCCGCCACCCAGCGCGTAGCCGTTTACCGCTGAAAGGGTCGGAACAGGCAGATCTTCGAGGCGATTAAAGACGCTGTTGGCAAAATGCAGCCACTGGCTCAGTTGTTCTTCAGGCACGAGGAACAGTGAAAGGAATTCGGTGATATCGGCACCAACAATAAAGGCTGCTTTGTTAGAACGCAGCAGCAGTCCTTTTAAATTCGGTTGTTTTTCCAGCACATCAAGCGCATGGCCCAGGCTGGCAACGGTGGCCGTGTCGAGTTTATTGACCGAACCAGGGGCATCGAACACCAGTTCGGCGATGCCATCTTCCAGCCAGTCGAGGTACAGGGTGTCGCCTTTGTAAAGCATGTCAGTCTCCTGAATCCGCAAGGTGATCTGGTCATACCAGATGAATCGAAGTGTGTGTTTTATGTTAATAAAATGCAAACAAATGATTAAAGAAATGACGATTCGATCACGCTCGGCAGAAATCACGCACTCACAAAGCGATGTGCTAAGATGCGGAGACTTGAGGTCAAAAAACAGAAGGATAGAAAATGGAATCGCTGGCCGCACTCTATAAAAATCATATCGTTACCTTACAGGAACGGACGCGCGACGCGCTGGAACGCTTCAAACTGGATGCGTTACTTATTCACTCTGGCGAACTTGTTAACGTCTTTCTCGACGATCATCCATATCCGTTTAAGGTCAATCCACAATTTAAAGCCTGGGTGCCTGTAACACAGGTTCCTAACTGCTGGTTGCTGGTGGATGGCGTAAACAAGCCGAAACTGTGGTTCTACCTGCCGGTCGATTACTGGCACAACGTTGAGCCGCTACCAACCTCTTTCTGGACGGAAGAAATCGAGATCATCGCGCTGCCGAAAGCGGATGGTATCGGTAGCCAACTGCCTGCTGCTCGCGGCAATATCGGTTACATCGGCCCGGTTCCGGAACGTGCGCTGCAACTGGACATCGCGGCCAGCAACATCAACCCGAAAGGGGTGATCGACTACCTGCATTATTACCGCGCCTATAAAACGGATTACGAACTGGCCTGTATGCGCGAAGCGCAGAAAATGGCGGTAAATGGACACCGTGCCGCAGAAGAAGCGTTCCGTTCCGGAATGAGCGAGTTTGACATCAACCTCGCTTACCTGACTGCCACCGGTCACCGCGACACCGACGTGCCATACAGCAACATCGTGGCGCTTAACGAGCATGCTTCGGTTCTTCATTACACCAAGCTGGATCATCAGGCACCGTCTGAAATCCGCAGCTTCCTGCTCGACGCTGGTGCGGAATACAACGGCTATGCGGCAGACCTGACGCGTACCTGGTCGGCGAAAAACGACAACGACTATGCGCATCTGGTGAAGGACGTTAACGACGAAGAGCTGGCGCTGATTGCCACCATGAAAGCAGGCACCAGTTACGTGGATTATCACATTCAGTTCCATCAGCGTATCGCGAAGCTGCTGCGTAAGCATCAAATCATCACCGGTATGAGTGAAGAAGCGATGGTGGAAAACGATCTTACCGGGCCGTTTATGCCGCACGGTATTGGTCACCCGCTGGGTCTGCAGGTGCATGATGTCGCAGGCTTTATGCAGGATGACAGCGGTACTCATCTGGCCGCGCCGTCGAAGTATCCTTACCTGCGTTGCACCCGCGTACTGCAACCGGGCATGGTTCTGACCATCGAACCGGGCATTTACTTCATTGAATCTCTGCTGGCGCCGTGGCGTGAAGGGCAGTTCAGCAAGCACTTCAACTGGCAGAAAATTGAAGCACTGAAACCGTTCGGCGGTATTCGTATTGAAGACAACGTGGTGGTCCACGAAAACAATATCGAAAACATGACGCGGGATTTGAAACTGGCGTAATGGACAGTTGGTTAATCCCTGCGGCGCCGGTTAGCGTCGTCGAAGAGATCAAAAAAAGCCGCTTCATTACGCTGCTCGCCCATACGGACGGCGTAGAAGCGGCAAAAGCGTTTGTTGAGTCAGTCAAAGCGGAACACCCGGACGCCCGACACCATTGTGTGGCGTGGGTGGCGGGTGCGCCCAATGACTCGCAGCAGCTGGGATTTTCAGACGATGGCGAACCGGCGGGTACGGCAGGTAAACCGATGCTCGCGCAGCTGATGGGGAGCGGCGTCGGTGAGATTACCGCTGTAGTCGTGCGCTACTACGGCGGTATCCTTCTCGGTACTGGAGGGTTGGTAAAAGCCTACGGTGGCGGTGTGAATCAGGCGTTGCGCCAGTTAACGACACAGCGCAAGACGCCATTAACCGAATATACTTTGCAGTGTGAGTACGGTCAGCTGGCAGGCATTGAAGCCTTGCTGGGGCAGTTTGACGGTAAAGTCGTTGCCAGTGATTACCAGGCTTTTGTTCGGCTCAGGGTGGCGCTTCCTTTTGCCAAAGTGGATGAGTTTTCGGCAAAACTGGCGGATTTTAGTCGTGGTTCATTGCAATTGTTAGCGATTGAAGAATAATCCCCACCTCATTTTAAAGAACTAAGGAAGCGGCAGAGATGCATTTTCGCGCCATCACCCGAATCGTTGGACTACTGGTCATCTTATTCTCGGGGACAATGATTATCCCCGGACTGGTAGCGCTCATCTACCGCGATGGGGCAGGGCGTGCATTCACCCAAACTTTCTTCGTTGCTCTGGCGATCGGCTCCATGCTGTGGTGGCCAAACCGTAAAGAGAAGGGTGAGCTGAAATCGCGTGAAGGATTTCTGATTGTCGTTTTGTTCTGGACCGTTCTGGGCAGTGTGGGTGCGCTACCGTTCATCTTTGCAGAAAGCCCTAACCTGACGATAACCGACGCTTTTTTTGAATCCTTTTCCGGATTAACCACTACAGGTGCGACGACGCTGGTGGGGCTGGATTCATTGCCACACGCGATTCTCTTTTATCGCCAGATGCTGCAATGGTTCGGCGGGATGGGGATCATCGTGCTGGCGGTGGCTATCCTGCCTATTCTTGGCGTTGGTGGGATGCAGCTCTATCGTGCAGAAATGCCGGGGCCGCTGAAAGATAATAAAATGCGCCCGCGTATTGCCGAAACGGCGAAAACGCTGTGGCTAATCTATGTATTACTGACGGTGGCGTGCGCGCTGGCGCTATGGTTTGCCGGGATGCCCGCGTTTGACGCCATTGGGCACAGTTTTGCCACAATCGCCATCGGTGGTTTTTCCACACACGATGCCAGCGTGGGGTATTTCGACAGTCCCACGATTAACACCATCATTGCTATCTTCTTGCTGATCTCCGGTTGTAACTATGGTCTGCACTTCTCTTTATTAAGTGGGCGTAGTCTGAAGGTCTACTGGCGGGATCCGGAATTCCGCATGTTTATCGGCGTGCAGTTGACGCTGGTGGCAGTCTGTACGCTGGTGCTATGGATACACAATACCTATGGCTCGGCGCTCACGACGATCAACCAGGCTTTTTTCCAGGTGGTATCGATGGCGACGACCGCCGGATTTACCACGGACAGTATTGCCCGCTGGCCCCTGTTCCTGCCAGTGCTGTTGCTGTGTTCTGCTTTTATCGGCGGTTGTGCCGGGTCGACGGGCGGTGGCTTGAAGGTGATTCGTATCCTGCTGCTGTTTAAGCAGGGTAACCGCGAATTGAAACGACTGGTCCATCCGAATGCGGTTTACAGTATCAAACTGGGTAACCGTGCGTTGCCGGAGCGAATTCTTGAAGCCGTATGGGGATTCTTCTCTGCCTATGCGCTGGTCTTTATTATCAGTATGCTGGCGATTATTGCGACCGGTGTTGATGACTTCTCCGCGTTTGCCTCTGTTGTGGCAACGTTGAATAACCTGGGGCCTGGACTGGGGGTTGTCGCCGACAACTTTGCCAGTATGAACCCTGTGGCGAAGTGGATCCTGATTGCCAATATGCTGTTTGGTCGTCTGGAGGTCTTCACTCTGCTGGTGCTCTTTACCCCTACCTTCTGGCGTGAATAATGGAGTAACACGTGAAAACACTGATTCTTTTTTCTTCCCGGGACGGACAAACGCGTGAAATCGCTGAGTATCTGGCTTCTGAACTCAAAGAGCTGGGCGTTTGGGCAGATGTTGTTAATTTGCATCGTACCGCGGAGCCGGACTGGCAAAATTATGACAGCGTGGTAATTGGCGCCTCGATTCGCTACGGTCATTACCATGCTGCTTTTCAGGAGTTTGTGAAAAAGCATGCCACACGGCTGAATTCGATGCCGAGCGCGTTCTACTCCGTAAACCTCGTAGCCCGTAAGCCGGAGAAACGTACGCCGCAAACCAACAGCTATGCGCGTAAGTTCCTGATGAGTTCGCCGTGGCGACCAGACCACAGTGCAGTTATTGCGGGTGCTTTGCTGTATCCACGCTATCGCTGGTATGACCGCGTTATGATCCAACTGATAATGAAGATGTCAGGTGGTGAAACGGATACGAATAAAGAAGTGGTGTATACCGATTGGGAACAGGTTGCGAGATTCGCGCGGGAAATAGCCCAATTAACCAACAAAGCGTTGTTAAAATAAGCGCAAAGAATAAAAAATACGCACTCGGAAGATTATTTTAAATTTCCCCTTGTCAGCCTGAAATAACTCCCTATAATGCGCCTCCACTGACACGGAACAACGGATTACAAGCCGCCGGGTCAGCGGGGTTCCACTGAGAACTCCGGCGAAGAAAGCGAAATTAAATGCTTGACTTCGTAGCGGGATGGCGTAATATGCACACCCCGCGCCGCTGAGAAAAAGCGAAGCGGCACTGCTCTTTAACAATTTATCAGACAATCTGTGTGGGCACTCGAAGATACGGATTCTTAACGTCGCAAGACGAAAAATGAATACCAAGTCTCAACGAGTGAACACGTAATTCATTACGAAGTTTAATTCATTGAGCATCAAACTTTTAAATTGAAGAGTTTGATCATGGCTCAGATTGAACGCTGGCGGCAGGCCTAACACATGCAAGTCGAACGGTAGCACAGAGGAGCTTGCTCCTTGGGTGACGAGTGGCGGACGGGTGAGTAATGTCTGGGAAACTGCCCGATGGAGGGGGATAACTACTGGAAACGGTAGCTAATACCGCATAACGTCGCAAGACCAAAGAGGGGGACCTTCGGGCCTCTTGCCATCGGATGTGCCCAGATGGGATTAGCTAGTAGGTGGGGTAACGGCTCACCTAGGCGACGATCCCTAGCTGGTCTGAGAGGATGACCAGCCACACTGGAACTGAGACACGGTCCAGACTCCTACGGGAGGCAGCAGTGGGGA
>NZ_JAOWHE010000058.1:0-16986 GCF_030332765.1 Citrobacter sp. Cpo071
GGGAACAAAAGGCAGGTCCCCGCAAAACGTCAAAACCGCGGCTCCCGAAACTCAACAGATGATGGGGGCTGAAAACATCAGATACAGGAGGAATTATGAGCGCATTTTCTTTTAACACCACTTATCAGCCAACAGGCGATCAGCAGAAAGACGCAATCGCACAAATCGGGATCATGCAGAATCGTGCTGTTCAGGCAAATCTTGCATATCAGAGCTGCCGGGATTCTGGTGCACTCTTTAAGGTGCTCCACCAGGTCAATAATGAGCTGCATGACTTACTGGATAGCCTGGAGAATCATACTCCTCTTGTCAGAAAAAACGCTGATGAGTTGATCGCGCTGTTACTGCTTTTCACTCGGCAGGTTGGTCAGTCCCGAACTGACCTGATTTGATGGTCCTTCCCCTCGGAATTGTTGTCTTTTTGTTAACGATAACCGAGGGGGATGATATTAAGCGAAAAAACTTTTATTAATTTTATGCCTTCATAAAGGAGTTACTGTTATGCGATTAGCTTCCCGTTTTGGTCGATATAATTCTATTCGCCGTGAGCGCCCGTTAACGGATGACGAATTAATGCAGTTTGTTCCATCTGTCTTTTCTGGTGATAAACATGAATCCCGGAGTGAGCGTTATACATATATCCCAACCATCAATATCATCAATAAGTTACGTGATGAAGGTTTCCAGCCGTTCTTTGCCTGTCAGAGTCGGGTTCGTGATTTAGGACGCCGCGAATACAGTAAACATATGTTACGTCTTCGCAGGGAAGGGCATATTAACGGGAAAGAAGTTCCTGAAATTATCCTGCTTAATTCACATGATGGTTCATCCAGTTATCAGATGATCCCAGGAATTTTTCGTTTTGTCTGCACAAATGGCCTGGTGTGTGGGAATAATTTTGGCGAAATCCGCGTTCCACATAAAGGTGATATTGTCGGGCAGGTTATTGAGGGAGCGTATGAAGTGCTCGGTGTCTTTGATAAAGTCACTGAAAATATGGAGGCAATGAAAGAGATACATCTTAACAGTGACGAACAACATTTATTTGGCAGAGCTGCATTGATGGCCAGGTACGAAGATGAAAATAAAACGCCAGTGACGCCAGAACAAATAATTACTCCCCGCCGTTGGGAGGATAAACAGAACGATCTCTGGACAACCTGGCAGCGGGTTCAGGAGAATATGATAAAAGGTGGATTATCGGGGCGAAGTGCCTCCGGTAAAAATACCAGAACAAGAGCCATTACAGGCATTGACGGTGATATCCGAATCAACAAAGCATTATGGATGATTGCCGGACAGTTCAGGGAGTGGAAGTCATGATAATATAAGTAAAGCCCCGAAAAATTTTTCGGGGCTTTACTTATATTATCATCCTGCGGCATTGCTGTGTCGTCTGATATGCCTCAATTTCATCAACTGGCTTTTCGGTAGTCTGTAAATATTGTGCCCGCGAAAAATGGTCTGGCAGGAGGCTGCGTAGTTACCAGATATATATAAGATGGGGTCCCGCTTTGCGGGGCTTCGGCCAGTCAGCATTATCACTCATATGATATTTTTGTGTGTGGCCTTCCATGCCGCTGTCGCGGCATAACCGGTATTTGACAATGTATACAATATTAATTGTTCTGCACACTGTTAATTTGGGAAAGTGATTTCTTCGTGGTCGGAACCCGGATGCCTTTACTGCTTTTTATCCCGGTATAAATCCGGTAAACCTCTGATGCGTAGGCAAGACGTCTCTGGTTCTGGCGTTCGGTCTTCCTGAATCCGGCATTGTATGCACCAACGGCCTCCCAGGAGACTCCCCATTTTTTAAAGGCTATTGCCAGATAATAAGCACCGGTATAAATGTTCATGCAGGGATCTGTTGTCAGATGTTCCGGCTTAATTCCATAGCGGGCCAGTTCGTTAAAATGCTGGGAATCTACCTGCATCAGTCCGCTGCCATATCCCGTTACCGGATTAATACCAATGGCATTAACCCGGTAACGGGATTCTTTCCATGATATCGCTCTCAGTAAATCCGGGTCTATTTTGTAATCCCGACCTGCAAGATCAAAGCAATCGGCGGCTTCGCAGATCCCATTTATAAACATCAGGCAGATTGCTAACATCCATTTTTTCATTTTTCCACCTCTGGTGACTTTATCCGTAAATAATTTAACCCACTCCACAAAAAGGCTCAACAGGTTGGTGGTTCTCACCACCAAAAGCACCACACACTACGCAAAAACAAGTTTTTGCTGATTTATCTTTAATATCATTGAGTTGTATTTGTGGATTTATATTGTTTAAATCTGATTTTTTTAAATCAGCGTCGTTAACGCAGCTACAGCAACGCGCCGACACCGCTTTGTAGGGGTGGTACTGACTATTTTTATAAAAAACATTATTTTATATTAGGGGTGCTGCTAGCGGCGCGGTGTGTTTTTTTATAGGATACCGTCAGGGGCGCTGCTAGCGGTGCGTCCCTGTTTGCACTATGAATTCTAGTGTTTCGAAATTAACTTTGTTTTATGTTTAAAAAAGGTAATATCTAATGGCTAAGGTGAATCTGTATATCAGCAATGATGCTTATGAAAAAATAAACGCGATTATTGAAAAACGTCGACAGGAGGGGGCGAGAGAAAAAGATGTCAGTTTTTCAGCAACGGCTTCAATGCTTCTTGAACTGGGTCTTCGTGTATATGAGGCTCAGATGGAGCGCAAAGAGTCTGCATTTAATCAGGCCGAGTTTAATAAACTACTTCTTGAATGCGTTGTAAAAACACAGTCATCAGTAGCGAAAATTTTGGGTATTGAGTCTCTCAGTCCTCATGTCTCAGGAAATCCAAAGTTTGAATATGCCAATATGGTTGAAGATATCAGAGAGAAGGTGTCGGCTGAGATGGAAAGGTTCTTTCCAAAAAATGATGATGAATAAAGGGAAATAAATTTTGACTTTGTTCAAATATCAGACTTTTTAATGGTTCAAACTGATGACAATAATCAGAATAATTAGTATATTAATTACGTGGTTAATGCCACGTTAAAATTTGAACTTGAAAATCGCCGATGCAGGGAGCTTGTCCCTCCCTGCATCGACTGTCCATAGAATCCTTTGAGGAGGTTCCTATGTGTGCGATGGATACTAGAGAAAGAGCACTCATACGTCAATCAGGCCTGCCGGAAATTATTTTATCCGCAAAATATCCAGTCTGTGTCCGCACAGAGTCAGGAAAATTCATAGACTCAAACTCTGTTTTTTTACACTTAATAAAGTGTCAGAATAGTGATTCTGAAATATGGTTTTCTGGTATTGATATTGATACGCAAATTTTATTTCATACTGCTGAAGTTGATGCTTTCTCGTCCTCGAATGGAGTGAGTATTATTAATGGTGTAATATTGAATGATGTATCATGGGATGTGGTGGTTGAAAGTACGGAAGTGAATAACTTGAATTTGTTTGTCTGGAGATTCTTTGAAAGATACGTAGTTAGTGGCTTTTTTATAAAGGGCAAGGAGTTTAGTTGTGAACCTGACAAATATCGCTTTAATAAGATAATACCGTATCTTTTGGGTTATAGTCATGAGTATTCTTCTCAGAGAATGGATATCTCTGTTGACCAATCTAAAAAAATATTTATGAATTTTAAAAAACACTATGGTTTCTCAGACAGGGATGAGTGGTTGCGATATGCTATAATCTCTGATGTGTTATTTTATCTATATCAATACTTCGCTAGTAATATTAACAGCCTTCACTGTAAAGAAATGTAAGCATTCCCGGCACTAAAAGTGCCGGTTTTTGTTAACGTAATTTACTATTTTGTTGTTTATTTTTGTGTGCGTCTTATGTGAATATTTTGACTAAATCTCTTTTATTTATGGGAGGGAGGGTGATTAAAGGAGCTTTAAGATCTGCGCCAAGTAGAAAAGTTTTACTTACCCTTGATGAGGAAACGAATAAATTATTACTTGGAGCCAGAGAGCGTAGTGGAAGAACGAAAACAAACGAAGCATTGGTGAGGTTGCAGGATCATTTGCAACGTTATCCAGATTTTTATAATGAAGAAATATTCAGGGAGGTGATCGAAGAGAACGAGTCAACATTTAAAGAACTTTAGTTTTCATCTGTCAATATTAATCAGAGGAATCATATGAATACTGTTTTAAGTGTTCAGGGTGCTTCTGCGCCCGTTGAAAATAAATCGTTTTTTTCTAAATTCACTCGTCTGAATATGCTTCGCCTGGTTCGTGCAGTGATCCCGGTTGCTGTTCTGATGATGTTGTTCCCTGAGTTAGCTATGGCTGCTGGTAAAGGCACGGACCTGATGGCTAAAGGTCAGGAAACGGTTAAGGCGACCTTCGGTAAGGACTCCAGTATCGTTAAATGGGTTGTTCTGGCTGAAGTTCTGGTCGGTGCAGTCATGTACATGATGACCAAAAACGTCAAGTTCCTGGTCGGCTTTGCCATACTCTCTGTATTTATTGCAGTAGGTATGTCTGTTGCCGGATTCTGACAGGAAATAAAACGATGTCGGGAGACGAGAATAAACTTAAGAAATATCGTTTCCCGGAAACACTGACCAACCAGAGCCGCTGGTTTGGCCTGCCACTGGATGAACTGATCCCCGCAGCAATCTGTATTGGCTGGGGTATCATAACATCGAAATATCTGTTCGGTATTGGTGCAGCGGTTCTGGTTTATTTCGGGATTAAAAAACTGAAAAAAGGGCGGGGCAGTTCCTGGTTACGTGACCTGATTTACTGGTATATGCCAACAGCCCTGCTGCGCGGTATTTTTCATAATGTTCCCGATTCGTGTTTCCGGCAGTGGATTAAATAGAACTGATACCAGGATTGTTATATGGAACACGGTGCCCGTTTAAGTACCAGTCGTGTAATGGCCATCGCCTTTATATTTATGTCAGTGCTTATTGTTCTCAGCCTCTCTGTTAACCTCATTCAGGGGGTGAATAACTACCGTCTTCAGAATGAGCAACGCACTGCCGTGACCCCAATGGGATTTAATGTGCCCTTTGCCGTGTCACAGAACAGTGCCGATGCCTCTTATTTGCAGCAGATGGCGCTGTCATTTATTGCCCTCCGTCTGAATGTCTCACCGGAAATCGTCGATGCTTCACATCAGGCGCTTCTGCAATATATCCGCCCGGGTGCACAGAACCAGATGAAAGTTATTCTGGCTGAAGAAGCGAAACTCATTAAAAAAGATAACGTGAATTCTGCTTTTTTCCAGACCAGTGTCCGTGTCTGGCCTCAGTATGGTCGTGTGGAAATCCGTGGAATTCGGAAAACATGGATTGGTAACTCCGAACCTTTTACTGATATCAAACATTACATCCTTATTCTGAAGCGGGAAAACGGGGTGACCTGGCTGGATAATTTCGGGGAAACAGACGATGAGAAAAAATAATACGGCAATAATATTCGGCGGCCTGTTTTTTTCCTGCAGCGTGATGGCCGCAAACGGTACGCTGGCCCCCACTGTGGTGCCAATGGTGAACGGTGGTCAGGCCAGTATTGCCATCAGCAATACCAGCCCGAATCTGTTTACCGTTCCCGGTGACCGGATTATCGCCGTGAACAGTCTGGATGGTGCCCTGACCAATAATGAGCAGACCGCCTCCGGCGGTGTGGTGGTGGCCACCGTCAACAAAAAGCCCTTTACGTTCATTCTGGAAACAGAGCGTGGTCTGAACCTTTCCATTCAGGCTGTTCCCCGTGAAGGCGCGGGGCGTACCATTCAGCTGGTCAGTGACCTGCGCGGAACCGGAGAAGAAGCCGGAGCGTGGGAAACGTCCACGCCTTACGAATCCCTGCTTGTGACCATCAGCCAGGCTGTCCGTGGCGGAAAATTACCTGCAGGCTGGTATCAGGTTCCTGTGACAAAGGAAACCCTGCAGGCCCCGGCGGGGCTGTCTTCAGTGGCAGATGCCGTATGGACGGGGAATCACCTGAAGATGGTCCGCTTTGCCGTGGAAAATAAAACGCTGTCTGCCCTGAATATCCGGGAAAGTGATTTCTGGCAGCCGGGAACCCGTGCCGTGATGTTCAGCCAGCCTGCCAGCCAGTTACTGGCAGGTGCGCGCATGGATGTGTAGGCACTGTTGCAAATAGTCGGTGGTGATAAACTTATCATCCCCTTTTGCTGATGGAGCTGCACATGAACCCATTCAAAGGCCGGCATTTTCAGCGTGACATCATTCTGTGGGCCGTACGCTGGTACTGCAAATACGGCATCAGTTACCGTGAGCTGCAGGAGATGCTGGCTGAACGCGGAGTGAATGTCGATCACTCCACGATTTACCGCTGGGTTCAGCGTTATGCGCCTGAAATGGAAAAACGGCTGCGCTGGTTCTGGCGGCGTGGCTTTGATCCGAGCTGGCGCCTGGATGAAACCTACGTGAAGGTCAATGGCCGCTGGGCGTATCTGTACCGGGCCGTCGACAGCCGGGGCCGCACTGTCGATTTTTATCTCTCCTCCCGTCGTAACAGCAAAGCTGCATACCGGTTTCTGGGTAAAATCCTCAACAACGTGAAGAAGTGGCAGATCCCACGATTCATCAACACGGATAAAGCGCCCGCCTATGGTCGCGCGCTTGCTCTGCTCAAACGCGAAGGCCGGTGCCCGTCTGACGTTGAACACCGACAGATTAAGTACCGGAACAACGTGATTGAATGCGATCATGGCAAACTGAAACGGATAATCAACGCCACGCTGGGATTTAAATCCATGAAGACGGCTTACGCCACCATCAAAGGTATTGAGGTGATGCGTGCACTACGCAAAGGCCAGGCCTCAGCATTTTATTATGGTGATCCCCTGGGCGAAATGCGCCTGGTAAGCAGAGTTTTTGAAATGTAAGGCCTTTGAATAAGACAAAAGGCTGCCTCATCGCTAACTTTGCAACAGTGCCCGTTCGTTCAGTATTGTTGCAGCAGTAGAGCTGGATGATGCCAGCCATTTACGACCGGAACGCCGGCGCCGGGATATTCTTCTGGAAGAGGTTCTGAGGCAGGCTGGTATTCCGTTGCTCAGAAGCCACGATGCCAGAAAACTGCTGCAGATGACCGGAGAATGGCTGAATACAACAGGGGCTGATCAGCAGTCCCCGGAACATCGTAGCTGACGCCTTCGCGTTGCTCAGTTGTCCAACCCCGGAAACGGGAAAAAGCAAGTTTTCCCCGCTCCCGGCGTTTCTGTAATAAAAAGCGGGAAATGGTGGTCACAGAGTAAATTCCGGAACCACCTGTACCCAAACTTTATATAATAATGGTGAATATATGAAATATGATGATGTATCAGAATTGATGATTAAGCGTGAACACAATATTCTTATTGTTGGGAACTCTGCCTCCCACATTGATAAGTTTTTTAAGGGGTATTCTATACCAGGTTCTAAATATTATGATTTCACTCAGATTAACAGTGATTCAGATGTAGAGAGAAATGAGGATGCTGTCTCCTTTATCAGGGATGCAATGAATAGTGAAGAGCAGACAATCATTTTTAATTGTGCTGGGTGGCCTGATTTAGGTGGTGGATCAGCAGTATCACAGTTTGCAATGATGGTCAGAAAATTTGGTAAACAACTTATTGTCGCTGTAAGTGAAAAGGATGCCATCAAATTAAAAGACAACTTTGATATTATTGGGATGTTGTCATATGGTAAAGAAAATTTTATTGCCATGAGTCATACGAAAAACGAGTTAACTGGAGGAAAACGTCGGTACCGGATTAAAAATGGATGTAAATAAAAAGCATACTTATTGGCTGGAGTGACGCCTTCGTGCTTCTGTAGTAAAAAGCGGGCAATGCAGGTAATAGTCAGCAACAGGGAATGTGGTATTATCGCGGCGGGTGTCTGAGCCTTTCTGGTTCAGGCAAGACGCAGGTACCAGAAATGCAAAGACCCCACTTGTTAATCCATTAACTCGTGAGGTCTGCATGAAGTACATTGCACTACTGATTGTAGCCTCTTCCTTGCAGAGAGGTCAAAGTTTATGACGAAGTATGCCCTTATCGGGTTGCTCGCCGTGTGCGCCACGGTGTTGTGTTTTTCACTGATATTCAGGGAACGGTTATGTGAGCTGAATATTCACAGGGGAAATACAGTGGTGCAGGTAACTCTGGCCTACGAAGCACGGAAGTAAACTGCCGGGCGGGGACGGAAGTCCCCGCTTTCCGGAAGTGTGAGGTATTTCAGGGGCAGACACCCGACATGCCAGAAACAGCCGGTCCCGCCCGGGGCCGGCTCCCGGGTTAAGGCATTTCCTGTTTTTTCAGCCATTTCGCAACAAAAATCACATTAAACAACAGTAATCCCCGTTGATTTGTGCGCCAACACAGATCTTCGTCACAATTCTCAAGTCGCTGATTTCAAAAAACTGTAGTATCCTCTGCGAAACGATCCCTGTTTGAGTATTGAGGAGGCGAGATGTCGCAGACAGAAAATGCAGTGACTTCCTCATCAGGTACAAAGCGAGCATACAGAAAAGGTAATCCTCTGACGCTTGCAGAACGTCAGCAGGCATCCCTGGCAAGAAAACGAGCTACACATAAAGAACTCAGAGTGTTCATTCCTGCTGCGTTAAAAGCGCAATTGCAGGTGATGTGTGAAGCTGAGGGCGTTACCCAGGCTGAGATGATTGCCGAACTGATAAAGCAGAAGAGTGCTTTTAGCTAACTAAAATGTAGCGACATCACATTCTTGCCTGTTTCTGGTGTGCGTGATAGATTGCTGATCGTTTAAGGAATTTTGTGGCTGGCCACGCCGTAAGGTGGCAGGGAACTGGTTCTGATGTGGATTTACAGGAGCCAGAAAAGTGAAAACCCCGATAATCTTCGACAAGTTTGGCGACTGAGAAGATTACCGGGGCCATCTAAAAACCGTATAGCCAACAATTCAGCTATGCGGGGAGTATAGTTATATGCCCGGAAAAGTTCAAGACTTCTTTCTGTGCTCACTCCTTCTGCGCATTGTAAGTGCAGGATGGTGTGACTGATCTTCAACAAACGTATTACCGCCAGGTAAAGAACCCGAATCCGGTGTTTACACCCCGTAAAGGTGCCGGAACGCTGAAGTTCTGCGAAAAACTGATGGAAAAGGCGGTGGGCTTCACTTCCCGTTTTGATTTCGCCATTCATGTGGCGCATGCCCGTTCGCGTGGTCTGCGTCGACGCATGCCACCGGTGCTGCGTCGACGGGCTATTGATGCGCTCCTGCAGGGGCTGTGTTTCCACTATGACCCGCTGGCCAACCGCGTCCAGTGCTCCATCACCACGCTGGCCATTGAGTGCGGACTGGCGACGGAGTCTGCTGCCGGAAAACTCTCCATCACCCGTGCCACCCGGGCCCTGACGTTCCTGTCAGAGCTGGGACTGATTACCTACCAGACGGAATATGACCCGCTTATCGGGTGCTACATTCCGACCGATATCACGTTCACATCTGCACTGTTTGCTGCCCTCGATGTATCAGAGGAGGCAGCGGCCGCCGCGCGCCGCAGCCGTGTGGTATGGGAAAACAAACAACGCAAAAAGCAGGGGCTGGATACCCTGGGCATGGATGAACTGATAGCGAAAGCCTGGCGTTTTGTTCGTGAGCGTTTTCGCAGTTATCAGACAGAGCTTAAGTCCCGGGGAATAAAGCGTGCCCGTGCGCGTCGTGATGCGGACAGGGAACGTCAGGATATTGTCACCCTGGTGAAACGGCAGCTGACGCGCGAAATCGCGGAAGGGCGCTTCACTGCCAATCGTGAGGCGGTAAAACGCGAAGTTGAGCGTCGTGTGAAGGAGCGCATGATTCTGTCACGTAACCGTAATTACAGCCGGCTGGCCACAGCTTCCCCCTGAAAGTGACCTCCTCTGAATAATCCGGCCCGCGCTGGAGGCATTCGCACGCCTGAAGCCCGTCGATGCACAAAAAAACAGCACCACATACAAAAAACAACCTCATCATCCAGCTTCTGGTGCATCCGGCCCCCCCTGTTTTCGATACAAAACACGCCTCACAGACGGGGAATTTTGCTTATCCACATTAAACTGCAAGGGACTTCCCCATAAGGTTACAACCGTTCATGTCATAAAGCGCCAGCCGCCAGTCTTACAGGGTGCAATGTATCTTTTAAACACCTGTTTATATCTCCTTTAAACTACTTAATTACATTCATTTAAAAAGAAAACCTATTCACTGCCTGTCCTGTGGACAGACAGATATGCACCTCCCACCGCAAGCGGCGGGCCCCGACCGGAGCCATTTTAGTTACAACACTCAAATACAAGCACCGGGAAAACCCCAGTCCAGCGCAGAACTGAAACCACAAAGCCCCTCCTCATAACTGAAAAGCGGCCCCGCCCCGGCCCGAAGGGCCGGAACAGAGTCGCTTTTAATTATGAATGTTGTAACTACATCATCATCGCTGTCAGTCTTCTGGCTGGAAGTTCTCAGTACACGCTCGTAAGCGGCCCTGACGGCCCGCTAACGCGGAGATACGCCCCGACTTCGGGTAAACCCTCGTCGGGACCACTCCGACCGCGCACAGAAGCTCTATCATGGCTGAAAACGGGTATGGCTTAGCAGGACTGGGGATGGGTAAGGTGAAATCTATCAATCAGTACCGGCTTACGCCGGGCTTCGGCGGTTTTACTCCTGTGCCATATGCAACAACGGAGTGCCGCCTTCCATGCCGCTGGCGCGGCATATCCTGGTGACGATATCTGAATCGTTATATACTGTGTATATACGTAGTAATGACGAGGTGATAAATGGCACAGGTTAATATGAGTTTAAGAATCGACGCTGAACTGAAGGATGCTTTTATGGCCGCTGCAAAAAGCATGGACCGTAATGGCTCTCAGTTAATTCGGGATTTTATGCGCCAGACCGTTGAACGGCAGCATAATACTTGGTTCCGTGACCAGGTTGCGGCAGGACGTCAGCAACTCGAACGCGGCGATGTGCTTCCCCATGATATGGTCGAATCCTCCGCTACTGCATGGCGGGATGAAATAAGCAGGAAGGTCGCCGGTAAATGATGGAGATATTCTGGACCATACTGGCCAGCCAGGACAGGAAGCGCATTCGTGAGTATATTGCGGAGCAGAACCTGATGGCTGCCATTGAACTGGACGAACGGATTGGTTATTCAGCCAGCAGCCTGGCCGGGCAGCCGTATAAAGGCCGCAACGGTCGTGTGGAAGGTACCCGGGAACTGGTTATTCACCCGCATTTTGTTCTGGTTTATGAGGTCGACAGCCAGTGGGGAAAAGTGTATATCCTGCGAGTATTGCATACTGCACAGAAGTGGCCATAGAGGGGCTGTCCGGATATAAAAACGTCTGACGGAGATGCAAGAACCATGAATAATGATGAGCTGGTCACCAGACGTGCGCAGGCGATTGCCGAAGACAGGTGTTTCTCGAAAGGACGTCTGCGCGATGAATTCAGAATGAAGCCAGCCCCCGGTGCTGAGCCGGTTAAGTGGTATAAAAATACTTATGGTGGCAGGTTCGCTGTATACCGAATTGCAGACTGTGTTCCGATGCGTGAGAAACGCCCTCTGACGAGTAAACAACAGCTGGCTGGCCAGCGGCTTTCCGTTTTATCCCGGCTAAACAGCACCAGTGGCCGGATGGCACGGCAGGCATATGACTGGCTGAGTCTGGCACCACTCTTTCTGGATACTGAAACGACAGGACTGGATAATACCGCGGAAGCCCTGGAAATCGGCCTGACCGATGCGGCCGGTCAGGTGGTATTTGAAACCAGGCTGAAGCCCACGGTCGCCATCGGGGCGCAGGCCGCCGCCGTGCATGGTATCAGTGAGCAGGCTCTTTGCGGCGCACCATCATGGACAGATATGGCGCGGCAACTGCGGCATGCAATCGGAGATCGACCAGTAATTATCTTTAATGCCCGGTTCGACATCCGCATTCTGAAACAGACTGCGGCCGCACATAGCGATCCGGCTGACTGGCTGGAAGAAATGACGGTATATTGTGCGATGGAGCTGGCTGCAGGATATTATGGGGCCACCAACCGCTATGGCACGATTTCACTGGCCAGTGCTGCCAGCCAGGCCGGACTGACCTGGGAAGGGCTGGCACACTCAGCGATCGTCGACGCACGGATGGCGGCAGGGGTGGTAAACGCTATTGCTGCATATCATCTGGAACTGCTGCAGGAACAGGCACGGCTGAAAATCTGACCGCCTGGCCTGTATACCGCAATCATTTACGTTATCCAGACGTAAATCCGCCGCTTGTTACTGTCAGCATGTTAATGCTAATGTATGCGTACATTAGCATTAATGAGGGATGATATGTGAGAAATAAAACCAGGGAGGCCATGCGGCTTTTTTTAGGCGGCAGGTGCTACACGGCTGAAAAACTTGAAAAGGATTATCTGGCTGAAGTGGCTAATTACAGTAACGACCGCTGGGAAGCACCGCAACGTGCCGCACGCCTGGCTGCCAGCGTAAAGCGTTACAAGACATCAGAAATGCTGCGCTTTATTTTTGCTACCATTGCCTATGATCCCGATCCAGATTTAACCCCGCTGACTGTGAGACGTTTGTGCAAGGCATTGTTCGGCAGAACCGGAAGCCAGTGGCTGGTTGTTGAAGTTTTTGGGGAGAAGGGGCGTCAGCACCGCAGCGCGGACAGCAATCCGGAGATGGTGGAAAAAATGGCTGCCAGATATCGTCATGCCGCCGAACTACACTGGTCCGCAACGCTGGCAGAAATTGAACGGGTAAAGCGGCTTTATCAGACGAAAATTAAGAAATCCAAAAAAGAAGTGGGTTGACTGCCATTGTTATTCTTTTCCTTCATCATTAATGCTGGGATTCGACGTTGTCGTAGCCGATTTCCATCACGGTGCTCATGATTGGCGTCCACTTGTACATCGGGCGAATACCGACGGTCCACCACTTGGTGCCGTTGTCGTTATCCCAGTTGATATCCTGGTACATACCCACGTACATCATGTCCCAGTTGTCGCCCATGGAGATCGCTCCGTGGTCGAGGATACGCAGCATGTGACCGTTGTTGTTGATATTGTAGGCAAATTTTTCGTTATCAAACGCGACGCCAGAACCCTGCGACAGACCTTTACCCTGCGAGGTCATCGAGTCAGTAGCGTACTGAACAACAAACTTGTTAAAGCCCTTCAGGACACTCTGAGTATGTTCAGCAGTGAACAACCAGCCGTCTTTCGATGCGCCATCAACCAGACGATAGTTATCACGCAGGTTGGCACGACCGTAGTCGACACCCAGTTCTAATGTGCCGCCCGGATTGATTTCCATCTGCGCTAAACGCACATCGAAAACGTCGTTCGCGGTTTCGTTGGTATAGTCATAAATATTGTTGCTGGCGAAAGAGGAAGAACCACCTGCTTCAGAGGAGCGGGTTGCTGCCAGAGAGAGTTTACCGAAGCCAACATCGATGTTTTCCAGACCGGCACCAGGACCAGAAATATCCCAGTAGTAGAAGTCGATCATATGAACGTCATGACGTTGGTAGAAGCGCTTACCTGCCCAGATGGTGGAGCCTGGCAGCCATTCGATCAGGTTTTTACCCTGCACGTTTGCTTCACGGAAGGCCGGATCGGTAGCTTCCCAGTCATTCTGTTGTGCGACGGAATAGGCCACGTTAGTGTCGAAATAGAAGCTCTTATCGCCCTCTTTCCACACTTCCTGACCCAATTTTAATTCAGCATAAGTTTCACATTCGTTGCCAAGACGGTATTTACTTTGAGCACCGGTAGTCTGGAAACACTGTTGTTCACCGCCGCTACCTGTCCAGCCAATACCGGAACGTGCATAGCCGTGGAAATCAACAGCCATTGCCTGAGCAGACATTACGCCCGCTGCGACGGCAACCGCCAGAGGAAGTTTGCGCAGAGTAATCTTGACTTTCCACTCGCCTTCACCGAAGACCTTCAGCCCGGTGGAATCAATTACCAGGTGTGCGATTTCACCCCGGGTGGGCGTTTTGAAACTGATATTAACCGACTTTGCCCGCCTGCTGACACAGCTGTAATCCGGGCAGCGTAGCGGAACGTTCATCAGAGAAAAAATGGAATCAATAAAGCCCTGCGCAGCGCGCAGGGTCAGCCTGAATACGCGTTTAATGACCAGCACAGTCGTGATGGCAAGGTCAGAATAGCGCTGAGGTCTGCCTCGTGAAGAAGGTGTTGCTGACTCATACCAGGCCTGAATAGCTTCATCATCCAGCCAGAAAGTTATGGAGCCACGGTTGATGAGGGCTTTATTGTAGGTGGGCCAGTTGGTGATTTTGAACTTTTGCTTTGCCACGGAACGGTCTGCGTTGTCGGGAAGATACGTGATCTGATCCTTCAACTCAGCAAAAGTTCGATTTATTCAACAAAACCAGTTACAGCCCTTCGGCGATGATTCTCGCCGCTGAAGCCAGCACATCGCGGCGGCTCTCTGCGTTCTGTTGCGGCTGGGTAAAATAGGTCACCAGAACCAGCGGCGCACGACCCTGCGGCCAGATCACCGCAATATCATTGGTGGTGCCGTAGTCGCCGCTGCCGGTCTTATCACCCACAGTCCACGACGTCGGTAAGCCGGCCCGAATGCTGGCTGCGCCGGTCGTATTGCCTTTGAGCCACGTCACCAACTGCGCCCGCTGGGTTTCGCCCAGCGCATGACCCAGCGTAAGCTGACGCAACGTCTGCGCCATCGCCCGCGGCGTGGTGGTGTCTCTCGGGTCGCCGGGAATGGCGGTATTCAGCGTAGGTTCAGTGCGATCCAGACGAAACGTCTCATCGCCGATCGCGCGGGCAAAAGCCGTCACGCCTCCCGGGCCACCGAGCTGGGCAATCAATTTGTTCATGGCGGTATTGTCGCTGTACTGCAACGCGGCCGCGCTCAGTTCTGCCAGCGTCATTGTGCCGTTGACGTGTTTTTCGGCAATCGGATTGTAGTTAACCAGATCGGCAGGCTTGATCTCGACAGGCTGATTAAGCAGCTGCTTTTGCGTTTCACTCTGCTTAAGCACCGCCGCGGCCGCCATAACTTTACTGGTACTGCACATTGGAAAGCGTTCATCACCGCGATAAAGCACCTGCGTATTATCTGCGGTATCGATGAGCGCGACGCCCAGCCGCCCTCCGCTGCTTTTCTCCAGCGCCGCCAGCTTTTGCTGCACCGCACTCGTCTGCGCATAAAGCGGCGCGCTGCCCAGCAGCAGCGGAATGCACGCCGCCGCCGCGAACATCATCCGTTGCACTCTCTTTGTCACCATCTCAAACTCCCAATACGGTCAATCCGTGTTACATCAGTATTCCCTAAATTCCACGTGTGTTTTTTATTAGCTTCAAAAATCACTATTTCACGAAGAATTTAGACTGCTTCTCACACATTGTAACATTATTTACAACCACCTTTCAATCATTTTTGATAAATCATTGATTTCATCTTTGCTGCAATGATACTTAATAAACTCTGCAAGTTATCCACAGAGCAACACTCAATTTTATTGATGATATTCTTATTATACCAGACATTTTTCATACACTCCCTTGTACGGATAGTTTTCCGACAACTTCATGATTACATATCTTGCGGTTTTGATTATTTTTGCTGCAAGAAATACATACTTCAAACGAAAGGTCTTTATTTGCTGTCTGTATTCTGAAGAGTCCAAGGAATCAAACTTGAACAACAAAAATAGGTTATATGAAAGCATCATCATTTGAAACACGGCTTCATTCGCCCAAAATGACTTTAGCAAGAGATGACCCACCGCCATGTCGTATTTGGCTTCTTTGATATAGTTTTCAGCATTACCACGCTTTTCATAGTATATAACTACTTTTTCAGAAAGCAAGGTAGTATTTGTTACAAAGAAAAAGTAGTCGTATTCGGAACCTTCTAAAAGTGATAATTGTGCTCTTTCTTTTTCTGGTTTCAGTACGCGAGATACGACAAATCTTCTGTCTTTTTCCCATTTAACTAATTTTGTATACAGTTCTGTAGTTTCTCTACCTTCTTCTCCTTTAACGAATACAATTGATGAATTCGTTGCTTGTGAGGTGAGTGTAGAATAACTTTTGGCTTTAATTAAATATTTGCATCCAAGAGATTCTATCGTTTCGATAATTTTTTCATCAAAGTAGCCACTATCCATTCGAAATAAAATTTCTAAATCGTCTGATTTGATGTTAGCAACAATTTCTTTGATCATTTCCGCAGCACCGTTTGCAGTGTAAGTATTGCCACTTCTTACAAATCCGGTAACATATGCTTTTAATTCGTCGCAAAATGCAAATTGGATATTGTAGCATCGGTTTCCCAGTTTCTTAGGATTATATCCTTTTGACGCACCTTCTTGATGACCTTCTACGTTAATTACACTACTATCAATATCAATCGTAATGGATGTCAATTTACTTTTAGTGAGCAGTTTTTTAAAGACTTTAAAATTAATGTCTCTAAACATTTGGGTTGTCTTGAAGTTGAAGTTTCCTAGAAACCGTGACACTGTTTCAGGTTCTTTTACGGAAATATCAAACTCGTTGACGAGGGGATCATTTTGAAGTAGCTTTAGACGTTCTAACTTATCAATGCCAATGAAGTGACCGCAGAGCATGGTCTTTATATGATTCATCTTGATTTTATTTGTTGAGTCATTATCAAATACGAGGTCATTTTCAATAAAATCAAAAATCCCATTGCTTTTTGCATTCTCAAGGAGCAGAAAAAGACCTGCATTTGATGTTAGATTCTTAGCTTTGAAATCAATTTTATTAATCATAATTAGAACCCCTTTTTACTACTTTTCTTACTATTATTTTACCATATATCGAGTCATAAAAGCTGATAATTTAACATATTTTTGAGCACTTTTCTTTCACCCAATGGGTGAAAGCTGAATTTCGAAGGAATGCATATTTATCAAGGCTTTGATTATGCTTTTTGAAGTACTGACGTAGAATCTAGGTA
>NZ_JAOWHE010000059.1:0-31559 GCF_030332765.1 Citrobacter sp. Cpo071
AATACGACTTAAAAGTCGTATTATTGTTTCATCGAAAGGGGAATGGCCCCTCTCACAATAGCCCAGCAGGGCAGGAGATTTAAAATGAAATGCTCATCTGTTTTTACTTCAACCACTAATCATGTTTTCACGTTCGAACGAGTAACGCTTTGCACTATTATCCTTATGCATAAGGATACGGGACAACAGTATGTTGTCATATTTACTGATAACAATAAAATTCGTGACTATAAAACCGGAATTATTCCTCAGTTTGGCGAACTTAAGCAGAGTGATGTTGATTTAGTCCTTTTCTACAGGGACGAATATGAAAAATATTTTGATTCGTTAAAAGATGGCGATGAATGCTTAAGTTTTAAAGATTTTATTGAGTGCCTTCGTTAAGCATTATGAATGCAGGGGCATCCCTGCATTTTCCTGAAAGGAGTTGATTTTATGAAATGTGTTTATGTTGTTGGCAAAGGTTTAATCGTTGCCGGTAATAAAATTACCATCGATGGAAAAGAGCATGTCTCGGTAGAAAATAGTGAAAACATTGTTGTCACTGATGATTGTATTAAAATTGGTAATAAAACAGTGGTTTTTAAAGGCAGGAGTATTAAGGTAGAAATACATGGAAATGTAAATAAAATAGTAACCGAAAATGCTGATGTCAGTATTCATGGGAATGCTGGGGATGTTGAAACCGTGAGTGGTGATGTTGATTGTCATCAGGTTAATGGCGATATAACCACTGTAAGCGGTGATGTTACTTGTGGAGATGTTTCTGGTGACGTAACCACTGTCAGCGGAGATATAAACAGAAAATGATCACGGAATCGGATATGCTTACTGAAGCTAAAAAAATGGCAGTAGAGATGATGTTCTGGCCTGCTTGTCCTGTAGATGATGATTATTGTTTCGACGCTATAATGTATACATCAGTTATTGACAGGAAGTTTGAAGATGAACATGGGGTATATCTTCATCAGGTTTACAAAGAACTATGCTCAACACCCGAATTAAAAAAGTTTCTAAAAAAGAAAGCAATAAAATTGATTGCTTTTAAGCACGATATTGATCTTGATTCAGCTAACAAGATTTTAATGAAAAATATGCTAAGGAGGATTGAAAACTGAAAAAAAGATGGTATCAGGTTGTGGGGCAACCTGATACCGTGACACTTGATTCTGTTGCGAGGAATAAAATGTCGGAACGCATATTATCAGCAATACATGACGTTGAAAAGGGGGGGCGTCCGGTTTTCCCTTTGATGCCATTCCATGTTTTTCCTGAGTATATGGCATTACTCAGAAAAGCACTGGAAAAGAAGACACAAAAGAGAACAGATAAATAAACCGGAGGCTTTATGACAAAACATGAATTTGTGTCCTTTGTCAGTGGAGAATTGCGGCAGGGCGCTGTACGCTTTTCTCTTGCTTTTAACAGCAAAGGAGAAATTGTTCTGTACTGGACTAATAAGGCAGGAATACGAGTATGGAGGATATTAAGTGGTAATCGTGGCAAAAAACCAAGCAAAGCTAACCTCGAAAGAATGAGTAACTTCCGGCGCTGGCTTTTTGATGCCCGTCAGGGCATGGAAGGCTACACTCAGCAACCTGAACAGAGCAACCTTAGCTGAATAGCCGAAGCCCTCCCGTATTTCGGGAGGTGCTTTCTGATATATTGCGCGGGACTGCGCTTGCGCCTCCTGCCAGACCGTTCGCGGAGCGAACCTGACGGCACTGTCCTTACCGCATTGATTGGGTTTCCGGTCGCAGACGAACGTAGCTTCAGCCATGACAACATCAGCCTTTTTGCTTTTTTGTTGATGCTCAAGCACAATTTATGAGCGGTGCCAGATTCACTGCGATGCAGGATAGGGCAAACGCCGCAAAATGCTAGCATTTCGCTCGTTTGCCCGGTGACCTACAGTCGTTTCTTGTTGGAGGATTTTATGAAGCAAGTTAATTTCAGACTGGAAGAACAACAGCATGATGAACTTCTTGATTGTCTTAAAATTCTTTATCCAGATGAGCCAGCTTTAACAGTAGCGAAAGGCATGAAACTTTTAGCAAGTGCTTTATTAAAAAGTAAAGCTGGCAGTAAGGATATAAATACATTTTTTGATAATAAAGATTTTATCAAAACAACGATGTACTTAACAGGTAAACAAAGGGCTGATATTGAAAGAGCTGCTAATCGTCACGGATGGACGTTATCACGGGAATGTCGTTACCGCATACAGACGACACTTGAAAATGAACTGGATTTCTTTGACCAGGAACTGTTGATGATGAATCGTTGCCGTAATTCAATTGATAAGATCGGTCGTAATTTCCATTATATCATTGTTAATGATCAGACCAGGGTTCTTGATAAAGATGGTTTCTATCAGGATGCGGAGCGTCTTACAACAGAAATTTTTAATCTTAAGAATCAGTTTGAGAATTACATTATGTTATGTAAAGGGAGAACTGTTTCAAATAAAGTGGAGATGTGATTATGGGCGTTTACGTTGATAAAGAATATCGTGTTAAACGGAAGTCATCAGAAAATGGTCGTAAGTCAGCTTTCGCTCATAAAGTCAAAAATGGTGGAAAGAACTATAGCCGCAATGTTCAGGAACGTATCAATCGCAAGGGAGCCAGTAAGGAGGTCGTTGTCAAAATATCAGGAGGTGCGATTACCCGGCAGGGAGTTCGAAACAGTATTGACTATATGAGCCGTGAGTCAGAGCTACCAGTGATGAGTGAAAGCGGTCAGGTATGGACAGGTGACGAAATTCAGGAGGCTAAAGAGCACATGATAGATCGTGCTAATGATCCTCAGCATGTGATAAATGATAAAGGTAAAGAAAATAAAAAGATCACACAGAATATTGTTTTCTCACCTCCGGTTTCAGCGAAAGTAAAACCTGAAGACTTGCTGGAGTCTGTCAGGAAAACGATGCAGAAAAAATATCCTAATCACCGTTTTGTTCTTGGATACCACTGTGACAAGAAAGAACATCCTCACGTTCATGTTGTTTTTCGTATCCGTGATAATGACGGTAAACGCGCTGACATCAGGAAAAAAGATTTACGGGAAATCCGTACAGGTTTTTGTGAAGAGTTGAAGTTAAAAGGTTATGACGTTAAAGCGACCCATAAGCAACAGCATGGACTTAATCAGTCTGTTAAAGATGCACATAATACAGCACCAAAAAGACAGAAAGGTGTTTATGAGGTTGTTGATATTGGCTATGACCATTATCAGAACGATAAAACAAAGTCTAAGCAACATTTTATAAAGCTAAAGACTCTTAACAAGGGGGTTGAGAAAACATACTGGGGGGCTGATTTTGGGGACTTATGTTCGCGGGAAAGCGTTAAAGCAGGTGATCTTGTCAGACTGAAGAAACTTGGTCAGAAAGAAGTAAAAATCCCGGCGCTCGATAAAAACGGTGTTCAGCATGGCTGGAAAACGGTTCACAGAAATGAGTGGCAGTTAGAAAATCTGGGGGTTAAGGGTATAGACAGAACACCTTCAGCCAGCAAAGAGTTGGTACTGAACAGCCCTGATATGCTGCTGAAGCAACAACAGCGAATGGCGCAGTTTACGCAGCAGAAAGCATCCACGTTACAGTCAGAACAGAAGCTGAAAACAGGGATTAAGTTTTTGGGCTTATAAGATTTAATGTATTGATTATGAAAGAAAAATTTTTATTTTAGTTCGATTGCTCATCTTTTCGCCTTAAAAACAGATCGAAATTCTGCGTTTTCGCCATCATTCGATCTATCGATCTAAAAAACAGAACTGCAAAAGATGAATGTTCTGTGTTTAGTTGCTTATGTGGAATAAATGAAAGAAAAATTGATTTATTTAGATCGAAAGATCTGCTTTATGTGTTGAAAGCAGCACATGTGGCTGATAGAGTCTTTACGAGATGTGAATTTATCCTTTTGTTTTTTTCTTTGCTTCGGGGTCATCCGAGTCGAGAGAGCGTCTGAAAGGAAAAAACTATGAAATGGTATGTTTTGCAATTCACCACTACGAGATTTGCAGCGGTTTTTGCGCATCTCGAACGCCTGAGCTTTTCTTACTTCTGTCCAATGGAAACAGCAAGGTATCGTCGCCCGGATAAGATAGTTTCATATCGAGAAAGATGTTTTCCACTTTTCCCCGGTTATCTTTTTGTCCAGGCAGATTTTGAAGAGGTTCATTTTACTATAATAACTGCTATCCCTTACGTACAACGCTTTATCTCATTTGGCGGTGAACCTTTACCTGTATCAGAAGATGTGATTGAGGTGCTTTTGCGGAGACAATCGCAATCCGCTCAAACAAATCTTTTGAGGAAATCAATTCCACACGAATTTGCTGAAATTCTCCTTATGGAAAATCCACAACAAAGAAGTATGGCTTTCATCCATTATATCACTGAGAGAAGCTTAACCCACAAAATGAAACGGAAGAAAAATGACTGCTACCCGGAAAAAAAGCGCAACGAGACGCAAGCCCCAACGTAATACACTCTACCTACCCTCAACTTCTCGTGAGGAACTGGATAAAATTGCTCTGGAGATTGGCTATCGTAGGGGGCGGCGTATATCAAGCTCTGGTGTTGTCCAGTACCTCATTAAAAAATATTCCAGTCAGGCTATTGAGGAGCTGATAAACGAAGACGATGACGACTTCGATGACTAACTGTTCGGGCTAAACTTTCCGCGCTGTTATGGCCTGGAGAAAATCATGTTATCTACTTCTACTTTTCTTGCGCTTGCCATGCAATGCGCTGCCAGCGTTCATCCTGACACAACGCACGAAGTCGCCAGGGTTGAATCAGGTTTTAACCCATATGCGATTGCGGAAATAATACCAAAGGTTAAACGCAAACCTGGTGATAAAGGCGTAGTATCTTACTTTCCTGAATCAAAGGAGGCAGCACTTAAGATCGTTAAAAACATTGAATTACGGAATCATCGTTACTCTGTAGGACTTATGCAAATAACGAGTACCAATTTTGCAAAGTTTGGTACAACAGCAGAGAAAATGTTTGATCCATGCGAAAATCTTAAGGTATCAGAAAAAATACTGGTTGACTGTTATAAACGAGGTGGCGACTTAGTGCGCGGGTTGAGTTGCTATTATTCCGGTAATCCAGAAACAGGAGTAAAACCAGAACCTGAATTTAATAATACAAGTTATGTACAACGTATAGGATTTAGCCCTCCTGATAACAAAAAAATTTTTATTGTTCCCTCTGTAAAGGAAATGATTAAAAAGGAGAACAAGACGACTATCACACCTGAAGAAATCATTATATATCCTCAATACGCCATACGTGGCACTGTATCGAATGAAAAGGAAACAAAAGATGTCGAAATTAAATCTGAATAAACGTTATTTAACGCTTTCTCTATTTATGGCTGCGTTGATGCTTTGTGTTGCAGAACCTGCTTTTGCGGATGATGTGTCTACGAAGACAACTGGTTTTTTACAGAAAATAATTGATTTTTTAACGGTTGTTCGTAAACCGGCAATTACAATTATGGCTCTTGTTATTGGATATATTGCATTATTTTCGCGTCAACATACCGCATGGATAGTCCCACTCGTTATCGGAATTATCATCTTTATTGTTGCACCATATATTCCTAACTGGCTTGCGTAATTAAAGGATGGGCGCACTATGAGTACTCTTTTTAAAGGTCTTACGCGCCCTGCTTTAATAAGGGGGCTGGGCGTTCCGCTCTACCCCTTTCTTGGAATGTGCATTATTTGTGTTCTGCTTGGTGTCTGGATTCATGAGGCTATGTACGCCCTCATTCTTCCTGGCTGGTATGCCATCAGGCGTGTAACACAGTTTGATGAACGCTTTTTTGACCTTCTGTATCTGAGAACCCTTGTCAAAGGGCATCCTTTATCAAACAAGCGATTCAGCGCAGTCCATTATGCGGGGAGCCAGTACGACGAAGTTGATATTTCAAAAGTGGATAACTTTATGAAGCTGAAAGACCAGTCTTCTGTTGAAGAGTTAATTCCGTACTCTTCACATATCACTGATAATATTATCGTTACAAAAAACCGGGATTTGCTGGCAACCTGGCAGATAGACGGTGCTTACTTTGAGTGTGTTGATTCTGAAGATTTGTCAATTCTGACAGATCAGCTTAATACGCTTATACGTAGCTTTGAAGGGAAATCTGTTACGCTTTATCCTCATCGTATCAGGTGTAAAAAGGGCGTCAGACCAGTATTTAACAGTAAAATTCCTTTTGTGAACAGAGTAATGAATGATTATTACGAGTCATTCCCTCAGTCTGAATTTTTCGAGAATAAATTATTTCTGACGATTTGTTTTAAACCTTTTACTACGGAAGATAAAGTAACACATTTCTTTTCACGCAGTAAAAAACAAAAAGATATCTTTAAAGAGCCTGTTAATGAAATGAATGAAATTTGTGACAGGTTGAATACCTATCTGTCCCGTTTTCATTCCCGACGTCTTGGGCTTTATGAAGATCATGGGGTTGTTTATTCAGATCAGTTATCTCTGTTCCAGTATCTGCTTTCTGGTCGATGGCAAAAGGTCAGGGTTAGCAGTAGTCCGTTTTATACATATCTGGGAGGAAAAGACCTGTTCTTTGGTAATGATGCCGGACAAATTACCGCGTCAGACCATGCCCGGTATTTTCGTTGCATAGAGATTAAGGATTATTTTCAGGAGACGGATGCCGGTATTCTGGATGCTCTGATGTATCTCCCCGTTGAGTATGTCGTGACATCGTCCTTTACTGCGATGGATAAGCAGTCAGCGATTAAGGCGCTGGATGATCAGATCGATAAGCTGGAAATGACAGATGATGCTGCCAAATCTTTGCTGGCAGATCTGAAAGTCGGACTGGATATGGTTTCCAGTGGATATATTTCTTTCGGGAAATCGCATCAGACCCTGGTTGTCTTTGCGGATTCACCGGAGCGTCTGGTGAAAGACACCAATATCGTGACTTCCACTCTGGAAGATTTGGGGCTGATTGTCACTTATTCAACACTGAGTCTTGGCGCAGCTTATTTTGCTCAGCTACCAGGAAATTATACGCTTCGCCCTCGTCTGAGTACCCTCAGTAGTCTTAATTTTGCCGAAATGGAAAGTTTTCATAATTTCTTTTCAGGAAAAGAAAAAGGAAATACCTGGGGGGAAAAACTGATTACTCTTCGGGGGTCAGGTAATGATATCTACCATCTGAATTACCATATGACGACTGAACATCAGAATTTCTTCGGTAAGAACCCGACGCTGGGGCATACCGAAATTCTCGGTACGTCTAACGTGGGTAAAACCGTATTACTGATGACAAAAGCATTTGCCGCCCAGCAGTTCGGTACGCCGGAATCATTCCCTGCAAACAGAAAACTGAAAAAACTGACCACGGTTTTTTTCGATAAAGACCGGGCAGGTGAAGTCGGTATACGGGCAATGGGGGGATCTTATTACCGGGTGAAGGAGGGAGAGCCGACAGGATGGAATCCCGCCGCACTGCCGCCAACAAAACGTAATATCGCTTTTATGAAGGACCTGGTGAGGCTGCTTTGTACTCTCAACAGTGAGCCGCTCGATGATTACCAGAACAGCCTGATTTCAGATGCGGTTGAACGTCTTATGCAACGGTCAGATCGCTCTTATCCTGTTAGTAAACTACGGCCTCTTATCCAGGAGCCGGATGATACTGAAACCAAACGTCATGGACTTAAAGCCCGTCTTAAGCCGTGGACGCAGGGGGAAGAGTTTGGCTGGGTGTTCGACAATCGGGAAGACACGTTTGATGTCGATAACCTGGATGTTTTCGGTATTGATGGAACGGAGTTCCTGGATAATAAGGTGCTGGCCAGTGCTGCTTCATTCTATCTCATCTATCGGGTCACCATGCTGGCCGATGGTCGCAGGCTTCTTATCTACATGGATGAGTTCTGGCAATGGATCAATAACGAAGCGTTCAGGGACTTTGTTTACAACAAGCTGAAAACCGGACGTAAACTCGATATGGTGCTTGTCGTAGCCACACAGTCACCGGATGAACTGATTAAATCACCCATTGCGGCAGCGGTTCGTGAACAATGCGCCACTCATATCTATCTGGCAAACCCGAAAGCCAAACGTAGTGAATATGTTGATGGTTTGCAGGTCAGGGAGCTTTATTTTGACAAAATTAAAGCTATTGATCCGCTGTCCCGCCAGTTCCTGGTTGTTAAGAACCCACAGAGGAAAGGTGAAAGTGATGATTTTGCTGCTTTTGCCAGACTGGAGCTGGGAAAAGCAGCGTATTACTTACCGGTTCTCAGTGCATCAAAACCCCAGTTAGAACTGTTCGATGAAATATGGAAAGAAGGAATGAAGCCGGAAGAGTGGCTTGATACCTATCTGGAACAGGCGAACCTGATTTGAGGAATCACCAATGAAAAAGCAAATTATGGCGGCATTCGTCGCTTCACTGATTGTTATTTCCGGCGCTCAGGCAGGGATACTTGTTGCCATTGACGCCAACCCTGAATGGGCGATTGAAGCCGGACGATGGACAGAACGCCTTAAGCAATGGGCGGAAACGGTGAAACATTACGAAAGTCAGATAAACGCATACAAGCAGGAGCTGTTGTCAAAAACGGGGATCCGTGATGTGCAGGGACTGGTGCAGTCCGCACAGTCAGTGAGTAAGGAGCTGATGCAGATTTATGATCAGGGGAATGCTTTTATTGACGATTACATTAAAAATCCTGAAGGGGCGTTATCGGAACAGGCCAAATCGTTATTGTCAGATTACAAAGTAACGGATACCTGCCAGAACCTGGGATATTCCGGCGACCTGGTACGGGGATGTGAAGCGACGTTCCTTTCTCAACTGGCAAGCGTGGAATACGGTAACAAGCTGGAGAGCAAGCTTCGTCAGGACAACCAGACGATGAAAGACCTTATTGATCAAGTCAAAAATGCGAAGGATACGAAGGCCACGCAGGATGCAACAAACGCTGTTGCACTTGAACAACTGAAGTTCGAGAAGCTCAAATTTCAGTATCAAATGTATCGCGATAAGCAGCGAGATCTTGCAGAATATAAAGAGAAGATGGCTCAGGCTGCTTTCAGAAAACAACAACTGGAGGCTGAAGAACCTTCATTTAAGGATGCAGCGAGAAGATACACTTTAAACTGAAGAGAGGTTGTCTTATGAAAAAGTCTTTTGTTTTGATTGGTGCACTCAGTATTTTTTCCCTTGTCGGATGTGAGGAAACCAAATCTGTTGATTGGTGGTTGGAGCACCATGAAGAATCATTGAAAAAAGAAGCTGAGTGTAAGAAAACCGGAAGTGACAACCAGAATTGTCGAAATGTAAAAGAAGCTAATTTCCGTTATCAACAACTTCATGCCAAAGAACCAAATTTTAAAGAGTATTTTAAAAAATATAAAGATGCTTCTAATCATGAAGAAAAAGGTGATATGCCTAAAAAATAAGGAAACAAGAGATGGCTGAAGCAAGTAATTTTTTTGTCACAGCAAAAGAAGAGATCCTCTCGGTTCTCGATGCTTCGGTTTCTGGTCAGTTAACAAGTTTAAGTAATATAGCAGGCACCCTAGGACGCTACGGGGTGTCCATCTATGTGTTATGGTATGCTTTTACTGTTCTGGCTAGAAAACAGCAAACACCTGTGCCTGATTTTATCTGGAACTTGTGCAGGTTTTCTATAATCTTAATGTTTATACAAAATGCAGGTGGGTGGCTAAATACTTCCCTGGTAGCAATAGATGGTTTAAAGGATTCGTTATCTGGTAATAATGATGCTTGGTTATGGTTAGATCAGTTATGGACGAAAGTACAACAGGTTGCTGCGCATGTTATGTCTAAGGATACTTCAACTTATGTAAAAACAGATGGAGCTATAGCTGCTCTTTTTACTTATTTTGGTGGAATATTAGCATTAGTTGCATGTGCTATAGTTTTTCTTGCTGCGGAAGTAACCCTGAAATTATTGACTGTCACTGCACCTGTTTTTATCTTTTGCCTGATGTTTGGTTTTTTGAGACAAATGTTTAATAGCTGGTTGCAGCTTATTTTCAGTTCATGCTTGATATTTATGTTCGGTTCATTAGCTTTAAGAGCCGGAACATCATTTCTCAATATAGTTTTATCTCTGGCAATAGATACGGTAGACAATCGTAATCTAATTAAGATTGGCGCTACTGCGGCTGTTGCTGGCATTTTCATGGCCTGGATTATCTGGCAGGCGAAAAGTTATGCTTCACAGATTGCAGGTGTGGGTGTTGAAGGTGCCATGCAGGGCGCAGCCGCTATGGGGATTGGTGCTGGCGTTTTCGGTGCATCCCGTATGGCGCGTGGCGTACTTGGTATGGGCAGAAATGCCGGTATTGGTGCATGGAAAGGTCTGCGTCGTCAGGAAGGCGGGTTTGGTCAGTCTCCGGGAATAACGGGTAAGACCGCTAACCTGGCCGGACAGGGCGTTAATATTGGTGCCAAAAAGCTTCGTCAGGCAGCTATTGAGAGGGCAAAGAAAATGTATGGAGGGTGATTTAATTATGAGTGTTGATACCATTTTAAATGTTCTTTTCATAATTAACGGGCTTGTCGCGATCTATTTTCTTTGTTCAGACTGAGTCTTCTGTAAATATTAATCTGTTATACAGGTGTTCATATTATGAAACTACTTATTGTGGCTTTCGTGACGCTTTGTCTCGCTGGTTGTCAGGCGTCACATAAACTACCGCCCGTTTCCGGGAAAAGCGAACCTGTTAATTCTGCTGAGGTAATGCAAAATGGAATTTAAACTTCCCGGATTTAAAAATAAAAAAGACGTTACTGACTCATCAGTTTCGTTTGAAGAAAAAAACATTGCACTACAGGAGAGAATGAATCGTATCTATAAATTCGGTGGTGTCTGTGGCATGTTAATTGGTGGACTGTCTTTACTTGCATTAAATGCAGCATTGCCACTGAAAACAACAGTTGTTGATGCTTACCTTATCGATAAAGTTACAGGCGTGGCTGAACGTCTGACTTCCGTTAAAAAAGAAAATCTTTCTGAAAATGAAGCCATTGCCAGATATTTTATCACCCAGTATATAAAACATCGTGAAGGTTATAATTTTTTCAGTCTCCAGCATGATTATGATTATGTAATGGCTTACAGCGCGGAGAATGTCGCGGCAGATTATAACGCATTATTTAACAGCGAACAGGCACCAAAACTTGTTTATAACAAAGCAGAAAAAACGGCAATGGTTCAGGATAATCCATCTGTCATAATTTCACCCTCGTCACGGACGGATGATAAAGATATCGGTGCGTATATTCGTTTTCGTCTGACCATCAGGGATGTTGCTACCGGACAAACCCGCCAGGAGTTCTGGAATGTTCGCCTGACTTATCGTATCGAACCGCAGGTTGAAATGGTGTCAGGGGAACGTAATAACAATCCTCTTAAGTTCGTTGTAACAAGCTACGTTCGCGATAAAGAAGCCAGAGGTTAATAATATGAAAATGAATAAAGGAGCGTTAATTATGGCGCTTCTGATGGCGGCGCACGTCTGTCATGCTGCTGTTCTTCCTTCAGGCAGTCGCTTTGACCCACGCAATCAGATAGTCAGTTATAACCCTAATAATACCACCATAATTAACAGTGCCGTTGGATACACCACCACACTGGTATTTGATGAAGATGAAACAGTTATCAGTGCCAGAACTGGTTTTCCGCAGGGATGGGCGGTTAATAAAGAAGATAACCTGGTATATCTGGAAGTTCGTCCTGTTAAACAGACTGTTCAGAAAAATAATACGGATGAAAACGGTAATACCTCTTCTGAATCCGTCAGTGTTGCTCTTGACCCGGAAAATGAGCTTGAACGCTGGCGAACGAATCTGTTTGTTCGTACCACGAAACGTAATTACAGCATGGAGCTGAACGCCCGGACGTTCCGGCAGCCGGAGAAAATTGCGTTTGTGGTGAATTACCAGTATCCGCAGGAACGCCGGAAGGAACAGGCCGAAATTGAGAAGAAACGCACAGAGACTCTTGCCAGACGCCTGGAGGAACAGGCAATCAACCGTTCCCTGGAAAATGCGAAATCGCCCCGTAACTGGCAGTACTGGAAGCGGGTTGCTGAAGGCAGCCAGGATATCAGCCCTGATTATGCATATGACGATGGTCGTTATACCTGGTTCGGCTTCAGTCCGTTAAAGAAAATTCCCAGCGTCTTTGTGATGAACGGTATGCAGGAGACTCTTACCAATCCTGTGATTAAACAGAGCGGGAGTTTTACGGCTGTTGGCGTACCGGTTGATAAGCGTTTTGTTTTACGTCTTGGTGAGCAGGTGGTGGGGATTGAGAACCAGGGCTTCGGAAAAGTACGTTTACCAGCAGGAGATACGGTATCCCCGGATGTTAAGAAAGAGGTGATCCAGTGACTGAACAGGAAAATAAAATCCCGACTGCAACCGAAATTGAACAGCAGTTACGGGAACGCAGACAGAAAGAACTGGAACAGGCCGGGAAGAGCCCGGAAGAAGAGCCTGGCAAGCCAGCATTGCAGCTTGGTATTGAAAAACTTAAAAAATCACGTAAAGGGATGATTATCCTCGTCGTGGGTTTTCTTCTGCTTGCTGCCGGTGTTTCTGTTTATTATATCCCGTCCATTATCCGTTCTGTGTCGTCAGGGGATGAGAAACCCGCAAGTCAGCCGCTTGCAACCGGAGCGGCTAAACGTCAGACCGGACTGAGCGAAGATATCGATCCTTTTAATACCGCACAGAAAAAAACAGAGAAACCAGAGGAAGAAAAAGTCATTTCTTCTGAAAAGACTGAACCGCCGGAAAATAAACAGCAGAGCTTCAGCCGTGCACTTGACGTTTCTCTTGATGGCAGCCAGGCAGGAAACAGCAGCAGTTCAGCGGGAACGTCAGTTTCACATACTGCGGCCAGTGAGCCAGAAAGCGATAAAAAGGATGAAGCAAAAGCAACCGCACAGGCTACAGAATCTGCGCCACTGGCGAAAATAACGAAACTTCCATATGACCCAAATTTGTTTATCCCGGAAGGGACATCAATTCCCTGTTCACTGGACAGGCGTTTTGTTTCTGACCTGGCGGGGAAACTGGAATGTACGGTCAACAGTGATATATACAGCGCCAGTGGCAATGTAAAACTTATCGAAAGAGGAACCGCCGCAAAACTGATGTATAAGGCCGGGTCTTTAAATCATGGACAAGGGCGTGTGTTTGTTATGGCTTATAAGCTACGTACCCGCAGTAAGCCTTTTATTGATATTCCCCTGGTTGACTCACAGGCGGCTGGCGCGTTAGGCGAAGCCGGTGCTTCTGGCTGGATTGACACTCATTTCAGTGAACGTTTTCTTGGTGCAATGATGGTCGGGATGATACCGGATTTAAGTCAGGCGGCCAGTGGTATTGCTCAGAATAACAGGGACAGTCAGACGGACTATACAGCTAACAGCCGCCAGGCTTTTGCTGATATAGCACGCGAAGCATTTTCTAATAGTGTGAATATCCCGCCAACGCTTTATAAAAATCAGGGAGAAATTATTACTCTGATTGTCGGTCAGGATCTGGATTTTTCAGGTATTTATAAACTGAAAATGAAAGGGGGTTAATGTGAATAACGAAAACAGACATCTGATTTATGATGTGGTTAACGACTATTTTTATCACTGGCTGAATGAGATTGATGGTGTCACGGAAATCGCTGTTAACCGACCAGGAGAAATATTTATAAAGGTCAGGGGAAAGTGGCAATGGTATGAACAAAAGATGAGTTACAGTGATTGTCTTTCTTTTGCATCCACACTGGCCGATTTTCATGACGGCGGTTCTGTGACTCCTGAATATCCCCTGCGTTCTGCCACGCTTCCGGGTGGAGAACGTGTTCAGGTTGTGATCCCACCGGCAACTGAAAAAGATACTGTTTCTATAACAATCCGTAAGCCGTCAGGTATTTTTATCAGTCATGACAAATTTATAAAACAGGGATTTTATTCACGCGTCAGTGGTTTAAGTGGTGACTCTGTTATGGAAGATAATATTTCTGCTTTAATCACTTCCGGATATTTTGAAAGGGTTATACCTGAATCACTGAGTCAGGGGAAAACGATAGTTTTCTGTGGAGGAACAGGGTCAGGTAAAACCACCTTTGCAAATGCCTGTCTGGAATATATACCGCATCATCTGCGGTGTATTTCTATTGAAGATACTGATGAGGCAAAATTCAGATTTCACAAAAACCATGTAAAACTTTACTATCCGGCAGAGGGGGAGAGTAAGATTATTACCTCAGCGAGTCTTCTGCGTTCCTGTTTTCGTATGAATCCGGACAGGATTCTGATGACAGAAATCAGGGGAGCTGAGGCATGGGATTTTCTGAAAGCATCGAGTTCAGGCCATGCAGGAAACATTACCACCGTTCACGAAAGTAGTCCTGAATATGCCGTGCTTGGGATTGTCCAGCGATGTTATATGAATCCTGAATGTCAGAATCTACCATTCAATGTCATTTTAAGACGTGTACTGAGTAATATTGATATTATCATGAGTATTAAATACCTTGATGATGAAGATTTTCGGTTCGCTTCCGGCATTTACTACAGACAACTTCATTTTGATGATTATTTCAGAAAACTGAAGGAGTGATTATGTCTTTAAAACTTCCAGATAAAGGCCAGTGGGTTTTTATCGGTCTGGTTATGTGTCTCGTGACCTATTATGCTGGTTCTGTTGCTGTTTATTTCCTGAACGGAAAAACACCACTGTATATATGGAAAAATTTTGATTCCATGTTGCTCTGGAAAATAATAACAGAGAGTAATATACGTACAGATATCAGACTGACTGCCATACCTTCTCTTTTGTCAGGTATGGTTTCGTCTCTCATTGTGCCTGTTTTTGTTATCTGGCAACTGAATAAAATGGATGTTGCTCTTTATGGTGATGCGAAGTTTGCCAGTGACAATGATTTAAAAAAATCAAAACTGCTTAAGTGGGAGACAGAAAATGATACGGATATTCTGGTCGGCGCGTATAAAGGAAAATATCTGTGGTATACCGCCCCGGATTTTGTATCTCTTGGTGCAGGAACCCGCGCCGGTAAAGGTGCCGCCATTGGTATCCCTAATCTTCTGGTCAGAAAACACTCTCTGATTGCGTTAGATCCAAAACAGGAATTGTGGAAAATCACCAGTAAGGTGCGTGAAATACTGCTGGGTAATAAAGTTTACCTTCTCGACCCATTCAACAGTAAGACACACCAGTTTAACCCCCTTTTCTATATTGATTTAAAAGCGGAGAGTGGGGCTAAGGATCTGCTTAAACTGATTGAAATTCTGTTTCCATCTTATGGCATGACAGGGGCAGAAGCGCACTTTAATAATCTTGCGGGTCAATACTGGACAGGACTGGCTAAGTTGCTTCATTTCTTTATTAACTATGAGCCGTCCTGGCTTAATGAGTTCGGGCTTAAACCCGTTTTCTCAATCGGTTCTGTCGTCGACCTGTACAGCAATATTGACCGGGAACTGATACTCAGTAAGCGGGAAGAACTGGAGGGAACAAACGGACTTGATGAAAACGCGTTGTATCATTTGCGCGATGCCCTGACCAAAATCAGGGAATATCACGAAACGGAAGATGAACAGCGTTCAAGCATTGATGGTTCTTTCCGTAAGAAAATGAGCCTGTTTTATCTCCCAACCGTTCGTAAATGTACTGATGGTAATGATTTCGATCTCCGTCAGTTGCGACGGGAAGATATCACTGTTTATGTCGGTGTTAATGCGGAAGATATATCTCTGGCTTACGATTTTCTGAACCTGTTTTTCAACTTCGTTGTTGAAGTGACATTGCGTGAAAATCCTGATTTTGATCCCACCCTGAAACATGACTGCCTGATGTTTCTTGATGAGTTCCCTTCGATTGGTTATATGCCAATTATTAAAAAGGGGTCAGGGTATATTGCAGGTTTTAAACTTAAACTGCTGACGATTTATCAGAATATCAGTCAGCTAAATGAAATCTATGGTATTGAGGGAGCCAAAACGCTGATGAGTGCTCATCCATGCCGTATTATCTATGCTGTCAGCGAAGAGGATGATGCCGCGAAGATATCAGAAAAACTTGGGTATATTACAACCACATCAAAGAGCACAAGCAAGAGCCGGGGACGATCAGCTTCACAGGGCGAATCAGAAAGTGAAGCCCGAAGAGCACTGGTGCTTCCACAGGAGCTGGGAACGCTGGACTTTAAAGAAGAATTTATCATCCTGAAGGGGGAGAACCCTGTTAAAGCAGAAAAGGCACTTTATTACCTTGATCCGTATTTTATGGACAGGTTAATGAAGGTCAGTCCTAAACTGGCATCATTGACGATGGAACTAAATAAGACGAAAAAAATATTTGGTGTGAAAGGGCTTAAATATCCGTCAAAAGAAAAAATGCTCTCCGTAGGGGAGCTGGAGTCTGAGGTTTTGCTATGAAAAAAATACTTATGATCAGTATTCTTCTCCTCACAGCCTGTTCCTCTCCACCTGAACCGCCACAGGTTGAATGGGAAAGACGGCCTGAAGTTATGAATACACAAATAATGAACTGGACACCAACATCTAACGTTATTAAATCAGATAATATAAATTCCTTATGGAGTAAGGTGTTGCCTGATTTTAAACCAGAAAATCGTCTTTACGATGATTCTGTTTTTTATGCAGTTGCCCACTCTGAAAAAATAGTTGTAAGGACATCTTCTTTTGATAGTTACTGGTCAGCGAAAGACTGGCTAAGAAAAAATGGTGCAACAGGTGTTATTGAATATCAGCCACTAAAAAGATGGTTGAATAATGACTATGTTGAAATCTCCCTTTCGAGAATAAATGTTCAGAGGTTACCATGAAAAAGATATGCAAAAGTCTAATCGTAATTTTTACTGTGTCCTGGCTGACAGCACCTGCGTATGCATCTGACCCTTGCGCCTCGGTACTTTGCTTATATGGAAAAGCAGTCGGGCAAGGTGGGGGAAGTGAGTGCAGAAGTGCTGAAAAGGACTTTTTTAATATTCTGAAAAAGAAAAAAGGAAACATTCGCTGGAGTAAAACATTTGATGCCCGCAAGGCATTTTTGAATCAGTGCTCAACGGCGGATCCGGCTGCTATCTCAAAAATTATGAGTAAGTTCGGTAAGATTAAGGGGTAGATGATATGAAAAAAAAAGAAAAGATTGATTTTCTTAATGCAATAAAAGCAGGGCACTCTGGCTTTATAGCTGGTAATCCTGCTCATGCATTGGATGATAAGACTATGAACGCCATCATTCATAACTACGAGGCAACGATTGCGCCCGGTAAAGCAGGTAACTGCAAAGAAACTCCTCTCACAAAGTATTGTTCGAGGACTATGCCAGAGCGTATTTCAGTTGAAGAAATCAATGAGGTTAAAATTTATCCAGAGTTATTCTGAACTGAAATAAAGGCAAACGCCGCAGATTCCGGATTTTAATCCGGGATTTGCGGGGTTGAACAACCGAAGGGCGTTAGTTTTATGATGAATAAATTTAGTTATGTCAATCGTATGCTTCGGCAAGTTTTTGTTTTTAGTTTTATCACGGCCCCATCAATAGCTTTATTTGTTGTTTTTATGTTTTTTTCGTTTAATAACTCAATTGCTGGTTCATTTTTAAAAGAGGCCAGGGGGCTTATAACCGATACTCCTTCTGATAAGGTTAACGTCTGTCTTTTCGAAAAGGGTGTACCACAGGATATGGAGTTGACAAACTCCACAACTGAACATGTATTAAAAAATAAATGTATAACAACGTTAGTTGATGCTGCTGACTGGCAGGAATCTGTTGACGGTTCCATTCGATATTTTTATTGGTCGTCAGTTGTTATTGGCTTTGTGGTCTGGCTTACCTTTAATTTTCGTGCACTGGAAGAACTATTTTATCGTAGAAAGAGAAAAGGAGACGTTGAATGAGGATTTTTTTAAGCGTGATTTTATTCCTGTTTACTGCTTTTCAGTCTGCAAATGCAGGTGGAATACCTGGTGCTTTAGCAGGAATACTTTCTACATTAAACCAGGAAATCCAGGGGAAAGTTATTCGTGTTCTCGATGGCGATACAATCGAAGTTTTACAGGACAAAAAGCCCGTCAGGATTCGCCTGGCAAACATCGATGCACCGGAGAAAAAACAGGCTTTCGGGCGCTGGTCAGCAAATCAGCTTAAAGCTCTGCTTGCAGCACAGCCTGTTACGGTGACGTACACGCAGACAGACCGCTACGGACGCATTATCGGTCATGTGTTCACGACGAACGGCACGGATGCCAGCCGCTTTATGGTTCAGTCTGGCGCTGCATGGGTATATGAACGTTACAACGTGGATGAGTCATTACCGGCTCTACAACGGGAAGCGCAGGAACAAAAACGCGGTTTGTGGGTCGATGCAAATCCGGTTCCACCGTGGGAGTGGCGATACAAACATAACTAACTGATAGAGGTTTTTATGGCTTTATCACCCAAAGAAAAGAAAGAGTTACAACAACGCTTCGAAAAGCAATTACTACCTGACCTTGATATGTCATTTGAACTAAATGGCGAAGTATATAAATTTAATTTTGATAAAAATGAGTCAGGTGACTATATCGATAGTTTTACACAAGCAGTATGGGGAGGTTATCAGGATGCCGAGGAATGGGAAAAATATGGTAAACATCAGGAGACAGAATTACCTGAATACCCTGAACCAGTCGAGGGTTGGTGCGACTGTGATAAATGTAAGTCGATGATTTTTCATAAAGAGAAAAATATTTATGTTTGCCTCTCCTGCCATAAACAAACAGAGCCATTTCTTCCAATTGACTGGAACTCAAACGATTACGATTGGCTACCTTATGAAGATGAATACTAATGCTGAATACTTCACAGTCATAATGGATGAAATGGCGGCATAAAATTAAGGAGGCTTAAATGAATATCCATTTATTTTCAGAAGTATTGTTCTGCGTATGGGTTATAGCTTTGATTGTGATTTTATTTATAGTTGTTAAATATTACAGGCGTGTCCATTACAGACTCAATTCACTGTCTGAAACGATAAAGCGCACACAGGGCGGTGTTAATAAGCGAATATCTGAAAACAGAGAACTGCTTGAACTTATAAAGAATCAACATCCTGAAATTCTTGATGAATATCCGTGGGTAAGTGGTTGGCTTGATTCACAGGAAAAGTTTTTGGTCGCTCTTGCTGATAAGTCTGGTATCGATATCAACAAATCAGGACTTATTTGAGCACACTAAAGATAAAGGAAATTACTATGTATATACATATTGTTCCTAAACTTTATCATCTCATGGCTAATAAATGTAGCCTTAAATCTATTTCCATACCTGAGCTTGATTTTATAATTGATAGTGAATCATTGTCTGTAGGCAGACCGTGGCCTAATAAATGTTTATGGGTTGGAATGCGAAAAGGAAGGAAGTCAGTTAATGGCCTCGTTTTGCAAACAGATAAAAATTAAGATGGTTTACTACTATATACACCTGGGATATTGAAGATATGGGGTTAATTTACCATCAAGTCAATACCTATATAGAAGATGATAATTTTGATATGGTTTCACAGGAAATTCTTTTAAATGGTTCTTTTGATAAGTGGAGTAACAGGGTTCATTCAGCTTATGAAAATAAGCCTCCAGCCAGAATCCAGCCCAAAATGGAGTCCTTATTAAATAAACCTGGTGAAAACAGTCATGATGTGTGGGAAGAGTTCGAATGGGGTGACTTCCTTCTGTCCAGAGAAGAAAGCCTTTTACTTCACACTATTCAGTCTGAACGATTGAGTACAGATTGCTCTTTATTCAAAAGACAACCGTCTATTGAAAGTGCATTAGTTATTTAAAGGATAATAAGATGAGACTTTTTATCGCAGAAAAACCCGCAGTAGCAAATGATATTGTTAAGGCACTTGGTGGCAATTTTACCCGCCATGATGGCTGGTTTGAAAGTGATAACGCCATTGTGACTAACTGTTTTGGTCATATTATCGAATCACAACCGCCGGAAAACTATAATCCTGAATACAAAGCCTGGAAGGTTGAAACGCTTCCTTTACGTCTTTATCCCGTGAAGTATCAGCCTGTTGAAAGTGCCGCAAAACAGGTTAAAACGATTCTCGAACTTATCAGACGTGGAGACGTGACTGAAATTGTTCACGCTGGCGATCCTGATGATGAGGGACAGTTACTTGTTGATGAAGTCCTGGAATATGCAGGCAACACAAAACCCGTAAAGCGCGTTCTGATTAACGACAACACGCTTCCGGCAGTGAAAAAGGCACTGGCAAATCTTAAAGATAATCGTGATTTCAAAGGGCTTTACCTTAAGGCGCTGGCGCGTTCAGTTGCTGATGCCGTCTATGGCTTCTCCATGACGCGTGCTTACACCATTCCTGCAAAAGCCAGAGGATATCAGGGCGTTCTGTCTGTCGGGCGCGTCCAGACTCCCGTTCTTGGCCTGATTGTGAATCGTACCCGTGCTAACCAGAACCATAAATCCAGTTTTTACTACACCATGACCGGAGTCTTTCAGCGTGGTGCTGATGTTATCAGGGCGAACTGGAAGCCAGGGGAATTTGCTCCGCTGACAGACCGTAAATTACTTGATAAAGCGTGGGCAGACGGAACGGCAGCCTCCCTTGCAGGAAAACCGGCTACAGTTGAAGCGGCAGCAACTGATGATAAAAAAACGGCTGCACCGTTGCCCTTTAACCTGGTACGACTCCAGCAATACATGAACAAAAAGTTCAAAATGACGGCACAAAAAACGCTGGATATTACGCAACAATTACGTGAAAAATATAAAGCGATTACTTATAACCGCTCTGATTGCTCATATTTATCTGATGAACAATTCAGCGAAGCGCCGCAGGTTATCGATGCCCTGAAATCAGTCTTTCCTCAGTCGCTGGATATTGATTCTTCACGTAAAAGCAAAGCGTTTAACAGTGCAAAGGTGACTGCGCATACTGCTATAATCCCGACCGCCAGTGTGCCTGATGTTAACGCACTCAGCACCGACGAGCGCAATGTTTACCTGGCGATCGCACAACACTATCTTGTTCAGTTCATGCCTGAAAAAGCATACCAGGAAGTATCGGTTGCCATTCAGTGTGGTGATGAGTCGTTCTATGCCCGTGCCAGAAAAACAACTGACAGCGGATTTGAGGCGTTTCTTGGCGCGGAAACCACAGACGAAGGTGAATCAGAAGATAATGATGATTCCGCTTTTGAACTGCTCTGTAAAATTCGCACAGGAGAAACACTGACGACAAAAGAAGTTATTGTTAATGAGAAGAAAACAACACCGCCGCCGTTATTCACCGAAGCCTCCTTGCTTGCTGCGCTTGTTCGTGTCGCGGATTTTGTCACTGACCCAACGATTAAAAAATTGTTGAAGGATAAGGATAAAGACAAAAAAGATGAACATGGTGGCATTGGTACGCCAGCTACCCGCGCAGCCATTCTGGAAACGCTGAAGAAAAGAAACTATATCACGCTGGAAAAAGGGAAACTTATTCCTACTGATACCGGATATGCGCTTATTGATGCCCTGCCTGGTATAGCGGTTAATCCTGATATGACAGCATTATGGGCTGAAAAGCAGACAGCCATTGAAAATGGCGACCTGACCGTTGAAGAGTTCATTAATGAACTATACGATGAACTCACAGGCATGATTTCTGATGTTGACCTGGGCGAGATGAAAATTGAACCCGTAGCGCCAGCAGGACAATCTCAACGCCTGAGTTCTCCCTGCCCTACATGCGGCAAACAAATTATTATCAGGCAAAAAGGTTATTTCTGTACCGGATGTGAATTTAAAATCTGGAGTGAGTTTTCTGGTAAGAAAATCACCCAGGCACAGGCCGAAAAACTGGTTAAATCAGGGAAAACCGATTTGATTAAGGGATTTAAAAAGAAAAGTGGTGGAACGTATGATACAGTTCTTGTCCTTGAGGATAAGAAAACAGGGAAGCTGGGTTTTCCGGCAAGGGCTAAGAAGTGAAAACAAAGCAGGAATGGCTTTTTCAGTTAAGAAAATGTACATCAAGAGATACTCTTGAAAAAGTTATTGAGATTAACCGTTACAAACTGCCTTTATCAGAATCAGAGGCATTTTATTCTGCCGCAGATCATCGCCGAGCAGAACTGGTGATGAATAAACTTTATGATAAGGTGCCTTCCGGCGTCTGGAAGTACGTACACTAAATAAGAGGATTAATTATATGAGCGAACTGACTAAAGAAGATGAATACGGCATTATCAGCCGTACTATGATGAATATTCGTTCATTACGTGTTTTTGCCCGTGAAGTTGATTTTGAGCAATTGCTCGAAATGCAGGAAAAACTGAACGTTGTTGTTGAAGAACGTCGTGAAGATGCTGAACGTGAAGCGGCTGAACGCCAGGAACTTGAAGCCAAACGTCAGCAGGCCATTGAATACATCATATCTTTAGGTCTTGATCCCGAATCACTCCTTGCTCCTGTAACAGCAGATACAGTAAAAACCAGGCGGAAAGCCAAAGGCGGAGTAAGAAAGGCTAAATACCGCTTTAAGGATGAAAATGGCGAGATCAGAGAATGGTCTGGTAATGGCAAGCGTCCGCTTGCTTTACAGAAGCTGCTTGATGAGGGCCATTTCATGGAAGATTTCCTCATTGACAAACTGCAACCTGGGCAGGTTGAATAAAATAATCGTGATGCCGTCGCAAACTTGTTTGCGACGGCAAATGGAGGGGACAGAACAGCCAGCTGCGCTGGCAAGAAATTTTATCGTTTGATAAAGAGGGAAAATGATGATCAAATCAAAAAAAGTAGTGGTTATTTTTGTTGCTTTGAGTTCATTCTTGCTGGCAGGGTGTGATTCACCAAAAGATGCTAATAAGCAAAACTTTGAAAAAGCTATTAATACTCGACTAGAGAAGGAATGCATTACTATTAGTCCGCTGGGAATGTTTGATAGTAAGCCTTATCCGGTTCAGGTAGCTGTGGCTCAGGCTAATCGATATACATCTCAGGAACGGGCAGATGAAATAAATTCTCGACAGTTTTCTGCGCTGGATGTACTGGTCAAAGCCGATTTATTAACAGTAAAAGATACCCTGGTTGATGACGTTATTGGTTTTACTAAGACGGGTAAGAAAGTGCCAGGTCGTGAATATGCTCTGACAGATGAGGGGAAAAAATATCTGAAGTCTCCGGAACGGCCTGATTTTTGCGTTGGTCATTATAAGGTGGATGAGATAGTTGATTTTACCGAACCTGGTGATGCTATGGGAATGAAGATCACGCAGGTGAATTACACATTCAGTCCCACCAGTATCGCTGAATGGGCGAAACGCGATGATGTTCGGGCTGCATTTTTAGGACTTGAGTCTGATTTGAAAGAGAAACAAACAAAACGTATTACACTGGTTTTGAAAAATGATGGATGGTCTGCTGAACGGTAGGCTGTAATGGTGTTGCTACGTGAAAAATACCCCACGTATATCCCCTACTTTTTCACGGATTTCACGTAGCGCACCGCCGTTAATGACTCTATCAAAAATACTCACCGATATTTTTCGCACCGCAAACAACCTAACTCACTGTAAAACAACAAATCAGCTTTGCGCCGGTGACGCATCGATCGCGCTGGCCAGCGCGATCCTCAGCTGCGACCGCTACAGTATTTTTGAACAAGATTACCCTTGCTCCGGTTTAATTCGCCAGGCAGTTAGACATACAGGTCATTTTGTCCATACCTCATTAGTTACAACATTCACATGTTCTGTTCCTTTATCCGGTGCCCTGTTCCGGTATATGTGCCCATATCCTGGGTTATTCAGGATAACCGCTTCCTTTTCGCCCTGCCCTGTCGTTCATATCCCCCTGGACAAAAATGCATTATCGGAAAAAATGTCCAAAATTTTTTTTGGTGATCGGAATTTTTGTTGTCGGACGCACCTCTGCTTCAGGTCATAATTGCTGGCACGTCCAAAAAAACAGGTGCGGAGATTAAAAAATTGAGTCATTTACCCGCCAGCATTTTCCAGATTTCACGTAGCGACGCCTGGAATTTAACCATCTCTCCCGATGCAGCCCGTAATATGCGGGATCTTGCAGCACAGATTGGCGCAGGAATGCCGAAATATCTGATAGCACCGGAAGTCTCACTGCTTCTCTCCTACATCGATGATCTGAACATCCGTATGTACTTTGAGACGCTCTGGAATACCGGAGCACGACTGAACGAAGCTCTGGCGCTGAAACCTGCCGATTTTATGCTGACTCCGACACGGCAGTACCCGCAACCCGTGGTGATCCTGAAAACACTCAAGCAACGTCTAAAAGAAGCAGAAAGAAGACCAGGACGCCCGACCACCAGGCATCCACCATTACATCCTGATCCGCGATACAGAAAACCACCGGAGCCTGCTGTAAGGCTGGTTCCTGTTCTGGATGCCGGATACGCATTGCGTATGCGGGAATACCTGGCGACCTGGAAAAAGCGGATCAAACATCAGCCTGTGTGGGACATAACATCAAGACAGACACCGCTGAACTGGATCAACACCGCAGTGGCACGGGCAGAGCGTGACGGCGTAACATTTTCGGTTCCGGTCACGCCTCACACGTTCCGCCACAGTTACGCCATGCACCTGACAATGAGCGGCGTTCCTCCGCGCGTCCTGCAATCCCTGCTGGGACACCGTTATGCAAGAAGCACCGAGATTTACACCCGCGTTTTTTCGCTGGACGTCCTGACAGGAAGTGGCCTGTCCTTTACCTGTGATCCACAGCGTGCAAAACAGCTTCTCGGATACCCTGAATGCATTAATAATGAGTAATAATACACACCATTAAACTATTGCCAGCACGCAATAGTACGGTTATACTTTCACCATAAAAGATTGTGTATTAATACACACCATTTAACCGGGAGGGTTTTGTGATGGGAAAAATCATTACAGTTGCAGGGCATAAAGGCGGCATAGGCAAAAGCACCGTGCTTTGTTCCTTATGTGTCTGTGCCATCAGGAAAGGGAAAACAGCCTGTTTCCTGGAAACAGACTCGCAGGGAAGCATCAAGGATTTCATCGAGGAACGTAAAACCAACGACCGGTTGTCTGAAATACCGTATTTCGAGTGCTACACAGATATTCCGGCGATGGCACGAAAACTGGCTGCCCGCTTTGATTATGTGTTTGTTGATACGCCAGGAATGAAATCTCCGGCCTTCGTTAAGGCACTGAGTTGTGCTGACATTCTGTTCACATTCATTGAGCCAGGAGCAGGCATCGAGATCAACACGCTGGGACGGCTGGTTTTCGACATTAAAACAGCACAGGCCGGAGTCAATCCGTCAATGAAAGCATGGATTGTCCTGAATAAGTGTTCAACTAACCCGTCAGACAGTGAAGCGTCAGAACTGCGCCGACAACTCAATGATGATCCGGACTGGCTTCCGGTTCCCCGCCAGCGTATCTATATGCGTACTGCGCATAAAAAAGCCTATAACAGTGGTATGGGCGTACACGAATACGATGATAAACGGGGAAACAAAGCCCGTGGAGAGATTGAATTACTGTTAAAAGAAACGGGGGTTCTGTGATGTGTATTATTACACACTATAAGAGATGATATACTCACATCCTGAATAGTGTGTATAATTACACACTTTACAAGAACAGGATACCTAATCTAATGGCAAAGCTCCCAAAGAAAATTGATCAGGAAATTAAACCGCTGGATTTACGCCAGTTTGTAAGCTCTGCTGCACAAAAACCGGCATCGGCATCAGCAGTAACGCGTATAAATCTGACCATGACAAATGATGATCTGGATACAGCGCAGGTGTTCCAGAACGAGTACGGCGCCAGCCGTGCTGAAGTAATCAGAGCAGCACTGGCAGCGTTACGTCTGGTATCAGCAGAAGAACGCCGGAGGCTGTTTGATGATATAAGGAAAAACAGCCCGAAAGCAGGAAGACCAACCGTGAATAAATAGTGTGTTTTATTACACACCATTAAAGGGGATAAAAATATGCTCATAAAGATCATTAAATCTGTATTCAATTTTTACATGCTCTGTGTGCAGCCTTTACTTGGATTATTTCTCGTGGGTTATAGTGTGTGGAGATTTTCAGATAAGGGTATCTGTACAGCAGACAAGGTTATCTGTGACACATCAGTATTACTGGAACCAGCATCGTATTTTGTCATCGGAACTGTTGTTTTGTTTGTATGGTATATAGCATGGCAGGCAGAACGCTCTAAAGAAGAAGACTTTAAATCAAGCATTAAGCCGGAAGATTTTGTGAAGTGAGATTATGGTTGTTGATAAATTGTATGCAGCATTAGATATGCAACTAAAATTGATTGCGACGGTGTTATAAAGAACATTCCTGTAAGCACATATAACAAACTAATATACGCCTATAATAAAAGTTCATTCTTAACAGATACAGAATAAGAGGAAATGCCATTATGAGTGAAATATACTGCATTGCAATTGCAGTCATTATCGTTGGTTACGTTTATCTAATGATCAGTGTAATTACTGCACCACAAAAATTGTTTCCTATACTTCAGCTAATAACTCTAATAGGTATCAGTTCGTTATTTTCTTTTATGTCATTCAAGAGCGAAAGCATGTGGACGGGTGAGCCTGAATTATTAGTTGCGATTATGTTTGGCACTTTTTCAGCAACACTGATTTTTTACATGTTTAAAATTTTGATTCGCGCTTTTGATTCATTGACTAAATAACAAAGCTGAAGTATATAGCATGGCAAAAAGAACGTTCTAAAGAAGAAGAGTTTAAATCAAGCATAAAACCAGAAGATTTTGTGAAGTGAGGATACGGAATAATGCCAGCTTATAACCAGACATTAGGGCACTTTAGGGGATTTTCAATCTATGGAACACTGCATCGTTGATTTAGGCATTATAAACTATCATCCTGTCATTACATGGACAGTACCTGTTGCATTTTTCTTTTTAGTAGTGCTGGCTGGTATAGCATTCAATATTGGCAGGAAAAGTAATCTAATCGTTTTCATCCTGGCAATGTTGCTCCCAGTAACAACTGTTTTCATTTTTATGTTACTGGGCGGTAAGATCGATATGTGCTGATCAATTAAAAGAGGATTATACAATGATAAATTCAATCGCGTTTAGTCTTATAGCGTTATGTATAATATATATATCATCACTACTTAAAAAAAGTAACTTCAGAATATTTTATATAACTGTATCTACGTGCTCTTTATTATTGTCATGTGTACCAAACAAGTACAGTATGATTGGTATAGCAGCATTGGTATTTACAACTATGTTAGGACCATTATTAATTATCTTAGAGGATAACAGGCAATAAATTATGATAAAGCATCTGTTAAGCCCGCAAATATGTGGGCTTATTTTTAATTACTCTTCATCATCCCGCAGGAACTGACAAAAGTCTTCACTCCCCATCATATCGACAGTGTTTTTAAATTCGAAATTACAGCTCATTTCAGTTGTATAATGAAGCCAGCGTTTCATTAGTCAGCAATTCAGACAGGTCGTCAATAACCAAAACCTTAATGTCTAATTGCTCAACAAAAACAGCACCTGCAATTTGTTCAAAGCCAATGATAGCTACAGGCTTACGTTCATTCATTTCAAAAATAATTAATGGTAAAGTAATACTATTTATTGATTCAAACTCTTTAAAGAATGCATCAGTGCCATACTCACTGGCAGGAAAAAGAATCTCACTTAATCTTACTCCATAAAAAATATGATAGTTTTCTTTAAGGTTATCCTTTAAAATGTTAATAGCCTTAGAATATTTTTCATTAACAAACTCTTTCACCTGATATTTCATAAAATTCTCCAACAAGAACCGACTGTAGGTCACCGGGCAAACGAGCGAAATGCTAGCATTTTGCGGCGTTTGCCCTATCCTGCATCGCAGTGAAAAAGCAGGAACTGGCATAACGGCTGAGTAGCATCGTTACTGGCTTATCTCGCTACTGTTCTCGGTGCTTTCGTCCGCAGGTTCGGGAACAAGTAACTTGTGCCAGGGCATAGTTTTGTTGAGCAGCTCCATCAGAGGCTCAGCCAGCAGTCCCAAAATCCAGGTTGCCGTAATCACCGGTATGGTCAGATTTTGTGGCGTCCATAACTGGTGATCGAGATGATACCAGGTGATGACACACAAAATCCCCCCCAGCCAGAACACAGCCCATTTAAACGCACCAAGAATGGCTAACACAAAAACAGAGACAAAATGTAAAACACTGGCGGCCAGAAGACGAAGATAAAACCATCCCCAGCCAAGCCACTTAACAAAAATGCTCCCTGTGTTCACCGCAAAACGTTTCTTACGTTCTCTGGCGATTTCTTTCCTGAATTTACCGCGTTCCTCCCCCTGGGGGAATTGATAGATTTTAGCCATGATTCACCTCACTTATTCTTTTTTGGTGGAACGACTTTGTCAAACTCTGTCAGGAAAGCAGCATCATCATCATTCATAAATTCATGAGTTTCGTTATCAATACCTGTAAATTTATCTTCAGAAACAAGAAATTCAAAGCGTAAAACACTAACTTTACGCCCCTCTTTACTTTCTATTAAGCAGGACAGGAATTCTATTTCCGTTTTTTCTTTAATCTCTTTTATTGCTTTATTGATCACTTCTCTTTTGAATATAGGAAACTCAGGATATTTATAAACAACTTCATCGTCTTCTATAGTATATGCGATTAACTCATCTTTTAATTCGTTCAGATGTATTGAAAAATAATTCTTTGTTCTAAATTTGGAATAGTTTTTTCTTATTAACTGATATAAAGCCCATGAGTATTGACCACTTAATCTCATTGCTGAAGTAAGCAATTGAGTAGTGAATTTATTTTCACCGCCAATTAGATTTGAAATGTAAGGGTGAATTGTATGCGTAAATTTTAGAACGACATACCCCTCATTCGGACTATATGCACAATAATCAGTAATCCCCATATCCAGGCGTTCTAAACTCTTACGCATTGCATCAGGTAAGCCTAATTCAGTAGATAATGCCAAAATATCATCACTTGATAGTGAAAGTTTACTAGTATTAAGTAATTCAGCTCCTTCTTTTAACTGGCGATATGCAACTGAAGGTTTGACTTTTGTAATAGATGTATAGGTATCAGCGGTAATTTTAAAAATCATACCTGGTTCAAGCGGTTTTTTCGTATCAACAGACACCAATGCCAGACACAAAACCCTCTTTGCAGAAAGAGGTAACTGAGCAAGCGTTTTATTGATCTCATTTCGATGTCTAATTTTTGTCTTCTCAGAAATCTTTCTTATTGGCATTGCTCCATCCTCACCTACTGTTTGTCTAATAAATATACCAAACCAAACATGATGACTCAACAAAAAATCATCATGTTTAATGACAAATCCCATCATGTTTAACACAGCAAGGATGCTACAGTGAGCAGCTAAACAGTGAAAACATGTTTAAAACATGAACTGATCACCTGAAGATCGGAAGATCTGAAGTAAAAGAACCAATCGGTTAATAATGTGACCTAAACCATCATGGATAGTGACCTAAACCATCATGGATAGTGACCTAAACCATCATGGATAGTGACCTAAACCATCATGGATAGTGACCTAAACCATCATGGATAGTGACCTAAACCATCATGTTTAGCGTTTTTTCATTATATTTATCATAAGGTTACGATGCTCTAAGTTTTTAAGTTTTTAAGATCAAGAAGAAAAGATAAGTCTTTTAAATGCACAGTGCCTGTGGATAACTTTGCGTAAATCCGGAGGACAGATCACTCTGAACCAGGACAACCACACATAAAAACAACATGCTCACTTTTTAACCACTGCGCGTAAGTGCCTGATGTTATCCCTGTGCTGTTCCGCTTCCTCGCTCACTAACTCGCTACGCTCGGTCGTTCGGCTGCGGCGAGCGGTGTCTCCTTTCTCAAAACCTGAAGAGTTCAGATCATACGATCCGTTGATTGATCCTTTTTGGATCTTTCACTGAGAAGCCCTGAATCGCTTTCTGCCGCTTCGTTCGATACAACATGGTGAAAACCATGCGAAATCGAAAAAATCGCTCAGAATGCGATACAGCGCGTTTTAGAGGGTATTTACAAAACAGTCGTTGCCTTAAGGAAATTTTGATCAAGATTGAACTCCTATCCGGATCATGGCAACAGATCACAGCAACAAGGCCGCTAAAAAGCGTTAAGCGGCGTTAAAAGCCGTTAAACCGTGGCTGACTACAACGAAACGGGAAAAAATGCTTAGAACGAGTTACAGAGCCTTTAACCAGATCGTCAAAAAGGCAATTTTTCCTGACCAGAAAGCAGGTTCTGTCACACAAGACTCACATTATGTCACTTTAAAGAGACATTTTTTCTTGATCTGGTGTCACTTATAAGAGACAATGTACACAGGTTAAGGGAATGAGGGCGGCAAGATGCCTTACACGGCGAAACGATATCAGACAGAAAACGGTGAGGTTCCATACACCGACTGGATGAAAAAATTAAGACGTAAAGACCAGACCGCAGCGTTAAAGGTGGATTCCAGAATTGCCCGCGCTATGGGCGGAAATTTTGGAGATCATAAATTCGAAAGGGATGGTGTCTGGGAATTACGAGTTGATTACGGTCCTGGTTACAGGGTTTATTATTCAATCGAAGATGGCGAAATAATTCTTCTGCTTATTGGAGGGAATAAAAAAACTCAGACAGCCGATTTAGATAAAGCCGTTAGTTATCTGCAAGATTTTAAAAAGAGGTCAAAAAAATGACAGCCACCAAAAATGTGAAGTCGCAGAAAAATGATTATCCGGCATCCGTTGATCACAATGCCGCCATGATTGAAGAATTGCGCGCAGATCCTGATTATGCAAACGCTTATCTTGCTAATGCCCTGGAAGAAATAAATGAGCCTGGTGGTTTAGGCGGTTTTCTTGTTGCGCTACGTCAGGTAATCGAGGCGCGAGGGGGCATTTCCGAAGCTGCCAGGAAATCTGGCCTTGCCCGTCAGAGTATTTACCGAGCATTATCCCCCAACGGTAACCCGACCATCACAACGCTTGCACAACTTACATCGGTAGCCGGATTACAGTTCACTCTCAGTAAATCCAGCCACTAATCTCTCCAGTTCCCCCTAAGCGGGGGAATTTCCATGCCAGCAAAAAATCATCAAAACCGCAGTTATCCCGCCCGACGTTCACCGGTATTTAATCGGCAAATCGAACAATTGCGTACTGGCAATAGTTTAACGGTGTGTATTAATACACATCTAAAGGCATCTATGATAGATGCGTGTGTTAATGCTAATGTATGCATACATTAGCATTAACATAGACCAGATTCTGGCGCGTTGCGCCCGTAGTTCGCTGACGCTCGCACGCGCAGTACAGCGCCCCGCCCTGCTGCAATGCACCAGGACGGCGTGAACTCGCTGGCGCTCGCGCTAACTGCGGCAT
>NZ_JAOWHE010000060.1:0-157825 GCF_030332765.1 Citrobacter sp. Cpo071
ATCGGGCTACCTCACAAAGTCCATACAGTGCCGGTCGTGTCCGTCCGGCTTCGGGTAGCTCTCTATTTTGTGAATATTTTCCTTCAGGGCAACAAGTCATTTTGTATTACTCCACCACACAACAGAGCGATTTTTATACAGTGGCAAACAGTGACAATTGTTGACAATCTCTGATAACAAAATGGCAAACCGATAATTACTTTTATTTATATATTTATTATTTTTAATTGCTAAAAAGTCTAAGTAGCTGGCTGGCTGAACAAACTGAAGGGTGAACAGTGGTGAACAGACGGTGAACAGTCAGACCTTCAACTGTTCACCTCTTAACTAACTGTATTACTTATCTTTTTATTTAAGGTGAACAGTGGTGAATAGTTATAAGTAAAAAAACAAACGGTGAGTAAGGTTTTCCTGCGACCTTTCTCTGGCCAGCCTGATTTTAAGGTCTGTTTGTGCCAGCACTCTGACAACGGCAATGAATCGTGTTGTTGTGCAGGAGGCGTCAGAATCATTTCAGGTTGAACACACGGAGAGCCTGAACATGAAACCCGAACTCATTATCAAAGCCATGCAGACCGTTATCAGTAAACAGGATGAAGGCGCGGAACAACGTATTGCCGGTGCGCTGGCCGCACTTAATGAAGCAAAAGACGCACACACGGCCAGCATGGGTAAACTCAGCGACATTGAGGCTTCCATTCAGCGTTGTGAGCAGGAACGACAGACTGCCCTCAGTGAAAGCGCACAGGCCGAACAGGACTGGCGCAGCCGCTTTCGAACCCTGCGCGGCAACCTCACTCCTGAACTGAAAGCTGAACACAGTAAACGTATCGCCAGCCGAGAACTGGCTGATGAGTTCACCGGTCTGATTACCGAGCTGGAGAAAGACAAAGGCCTCGCCATGCTTGGCGCATGCTCCTCCGGTACGGCTTATATCAGCGCCCACGAAAAAGCATTCACCACTTACGCCAACAGCGAATGGAAGAAAGTGCTGGCCGGTATCAGCCCTGCACTGTTACGTGCCTTCCTGTTACGTATACGGTCGCTGGAAATGAGCGGAGAAACCTCGCCGCGTGCGACCGTGACCCGCGAGCTGGGCGATGCCCTGAATCTGCAGTCAGCCCTGTATCATTTCGATATGGAGCAGGAGCCGGTTCTGTCCGTAACGGGCATGAATCGCCCGGTCATAACCGGGGTTGATATGGCGCTGTTAAGAAGCCCGGCCAGACGGATGAAGCTTGCCGCTGAACTGGCCGCAAAAGACCACGAACAGGCAGAGGGCTGAATTATGTTTCACTGTCCGTTCTGCAAAAAGACCGCGCACGTCCGTACCAGCCGTTATCTGTCGGAAAACGTCAAACAACGTTATCACCAGTGTACCAATATCGAATGTTCGGCCACTTTCCGCACCATCGAGTCGGTTGACGGTGTGATACGTGCCGCCCCGGAGAAACCCGACCCCGCGCCGGTGGCGCCACCACCGCCGCGTAAGGTGCAGGGCTGCTACAGTTCGCCGTTCCGGCATTAATCAGGAGAGAAACACGTGACCACTGTGACCATACAGCAGGCCTTTGAGGCCTGTCAGACGAACAAAAACACCTGGCTGAAACGTAAAGCTGAACTGGCCGATCTTGAACGGGAATACCGTGAACAGCTCCTTGCCGGTGACGAACAAATCCCGCGCAGAATGCAGGATTTGCGCGACAATATCGACGTGAAAAGGTGGGAGATTAATCAGGCCGCCGGTCGCTATATCCGCTCACATGAGGAGGTGCAGCACATCAGCATCCGCAACCGGCTCCATGACTTTATGCAGCAGCACGGCGCGGAGCTGGCCGCCACGCTGGCACCTGAGCTGATGGGATATCACGAACAGCTTCCCGCAGTAAAACAGAGCGCCATGCAGCACTCGGTCGATTATCTGCGTGAAGCCCTGTCGGTGTGGCTGGCCGCAGGTGAAAAAATTAATTATTCCGTGCAGGACAACGATATTTTAACGGCCATCGGATTCAGGCCTGATGCGGCTTCGCGGGATGATAATCGCGAGAAATTCACCCCGGCACAGAACCTGATTTACACCCGCCGACGTGCAGAACTGGCCGCACGGTAGCACGCAAAAAAATCCCCGAAAATTCCGCTATTTTTCCCGAAAAAAGCCATGCATCCATAAGGTGCATGGTTTTGCATGCAAATCCCCGTATTTTTTATCCCACGCAACACCAGTACCGGCGCGGCCTGAGGCCGTTCATGCACCTGCATTAAAAGCGACCTCTTAAGCGGGCAGGCGTGGCGGGGAGAGCATTGCGCGCAAGATGCCACGCATTAAAAAGACACTTTAAAGCGATAAAAGCTATTGCGATGAAACATATCCATAAGATAGATATGGCATTACTGCTAAATATGTGTAAAAAATAGTGATACCGATGCAACCCTTTTCTCTGCTCTTTCAAGGACAAATCTCAGGTCAAGAGAGTCATAAGATGCTAAATCATATTTATGGAATTGTTGGTATAGTTGGCACACTAGTTACAATTGTGACGAGCTACATCAGAAATCAAGAATTGTCGCAATGGCTACTTGTATGTTCTGGTTGGCTTGCGGCTCTATTGATAGGTTGGTTCACGCATAGAACTATTAAAGTTCTAAGCAAAAATCACAAAGAAACCATCATTAGTAACGATGGTGTTAAGCAAACGCTCATAGAACGGAATGAAACATTAACCACACAACTTACACATGCATTAGAACAAAAAGAAAAAATGGAAGGAATCGCGGCTTATTTAGCCACTCAGAACCCACAAATTAACGCCATGCCTAGAGCCATCGCGCGACAAGAGAATACTGAGCCAGGAGGTAATTAAGATGAAAGTAAATTTTGATAGTTATTCATATTATCCTGCATTAAGGACTCGTGCTGCTGAAATTCTTGGGTTGAGTCAACTTGCTCATGATAAGAAAGAGAAAATACTTCCACTTATAACTTTAGGAAAATGGCCCCGCTCAGATGAAATTCAAGTTTCTCTTGATAAGAGTCTGGAAGCAATGAATAACTTGCCTTTTATACTGGATGTTACTCAAGAGAACAAGCATCATTGCGCATCAAGCTTTGACCTTCTATCTTCAGAAAATAATTTTTCAAACTGGATAGCTTTTTGCTCTAAAAATGAAAATATTATCCCGATAGTTCAAATGCCTGAATCTGCAAGATTAAGGGATATAGTACAGCAGGCAAGAACACTTGAAGAGAATAAAGGCTCCATTGCATTCCGCATAAAGAATCTTAACTCTGATATAAATAAAACAATAGCATCACTCGTGTCTCTCGACTCCCCTGAAAATGCAGTTATATTCATAGACTTAGGCTACATTCGCGGCCACGTCTCAGCAATGACGTCTGCTGCCATAAGTGCAATAAACCAAATAAGGACAGAAATTCCTGAGGCTATAATAAGTGTACTGTCGACTAGTTTCCCAAGTTCAGTCGCAAACTTTGCAGGAGAAAATGGTCAATCTGGTTATATTGATATTATGGAAAGAGAATTCCACCAAACTATCGGAGGGCGAGGAGTTTCTATATACGGAGATCATAGTTCAATTCACTCTGTTGTATATGATGATGTTGGTGGGCGTTATGTTCCAAGAATTGATATTGCATTAGATGATGCTTGGTTTTTTGAGAGAAGGCCAGGGCTTGATAGTAAAGGCTATATCGAAGCGGCAAGAGCGATTCTTAAAAGATACCCTAATTATCTTGAAGAGGAATCTTGGGGGGCGCAGATGATTAAAAACGCAGCATCAGGCGATATTGCTGGTATGGGGAGTCCTGCTAAATGGATTTCTGTGCGCGTGAACCTTCACATAACAAAGCAAATTGAGCTATCAGAAGCACTTAAAACAGATTACGATCCTGAAGAGGATTTCTTCTAAAAAATAAGGGAGGACTCCCTCCCTTATCGCACGACCCTTTTCAAAACCTTGATAGGAGTGATGCTCCCAACTTCGCCGTGCTTTCTCATAAACCCCTCAATATCAACCGTATAAAAATCATTTAATCTTTCTTCAGTATTATCTTCGAAATCTTTAAAGTGGTTATGTTCCCGCTTCTTTTTTGATTTACTTAACAAAGTCAAATCATTAGCACTCGATAATTCACTCCCTGCTAATTTCTTCATATAATCATCAGAAGTTTCTTTATAGCGCTGCTTAATTGCATTAAGGGCGAATTCTCTAATTCTAGATAAGGGGATTTGCTCAGCTATCCGCTCTAAAGCCTCACGACCAGACTCAAATAAAAACTTTTTCCCGTTTTCAACAAGAAGTAACTGCAACTCTTTTTTTAATAAGAAATTAATATATACCTTCTTATTCCCGAGAACTGCCGTACGCCCACGCTGAACTATTTTAAAACGAATGCCTTTACTAGTATTTAGGTATTCAATAACACCAACATCTGATGTTACTTTCTTCGCTATTTCATAGGTAAATTTTGGGGCACAAACAACCGTTACCTTTTCAAAACGAGATGTAAAGGTTTCTAACTGACCGTCCAATCTTTTAAGAGAATCAAAATCACTTTTTATTTCAAAAGCTTGCAAGTGACCATTAGCCACGGCCAAATCAGCGCGGCGACTCCAATTCGCCACAACCATTTCATTAATAATAGTTGCGTTATCCAACAAGCCCTTTCTAAAAAGCCAGTCAATAAATGCGACTTTTACATCTTGCTCTCTTAATAAAACTGACATAATCTCGCCACACTCTTAAAAATTATTAAATATTATAGCAAAAAAAACAAATTCTATCCATCAATCTATTTGAAATGATTTTTTTGATAAAGATCTAGATCTCATTTACTTTATTCCCACAGTCATAGGGCGATATATACTCCTTGTTATTCAATTCTAAATAATCAGCCCACCACTGAACCATTTTGCGCCTTTCATCTAAATGTTCTGATGTATGAATATAAGCAGCCCTAACGCCATTACGTTCTGTGTGACTCAACTGACGTTCTATCGCATCATCACTCCACAATCCTGACTCACCCAATGCACCACGCGCCATCGTCCTAAATCCATGCCCGCAGACCTCGGTTTTCGTGTCATATCCCATCGCACGCAATGCGCTGTTTACCGTGTTTTCACTCATAACCTTAGTTGAGTCATGATCACCCGGAAAAAGCAGCTCTTTATCACCACTAATCCGCTTTAACTGTTCTAACAAATTCATCGCCTGACGACTAAGCGGAACGATATGCTCCTCTTTCATTTTCATGCCGCGATACGAGTAACGCACCCCTTTGATTTCTTCTCGTTTAGCAGGCACGCGCCAAAGAGATTTATCGAAGTCGAACTCATCCCAGCGCGCGAAACGTAACTCACTGGAACGCACAAAAGTGAGTAAGGAAAGCTCGACCGCGATCCGTGTCATTACGCGGCCACGATATGCAGCAAGACGTGCAAGAAACTCAGGGAACCGGCTGGAGGGTAAGGCGGGGTAATGTCGCGCTTTGGTTGTTGATAGCGCACCGGCCATGTCACTGGCTGGATTAGAGTCAATGTAATCGTTCTGTACAGCATAACGCATAATAGCCGTGACACGCTGCTGAAGACGCTGCGCAACATCATGCTTACCACTGGCATCAACTTTTTTAATCGGGGCTAACAGGTGGCTAGTTTTGAGCTGGCGAATGTCGGACGAACCGATATGAGGGAAGATATAAAGCTCAAGATAGCGAAGAACGCGCGATCGATGGTCTTCACTCCAGCGCTTGTTACTGGCATGCCATTCACGAGCAATGGTTTCGAAAGTATATGCCCCCGAATTCTCGGCCTGAGCTTCTTTCTGTTCGGCTTTTGGATCAATGCCCTGCACTAACAGCTTTTTAGCTTCGTCGCGCTTCGCTCTTGCCTGAGCAAGCGTCACAGTCGGCCAAACGCCAAAAGCGAGGCGATCCTCTTTTTTGTCAGAGGGGCGTCGGTATTTCATGCGCCAGTATTTAGAACCCTTGGCCGAAACCTCGAGATACAAACCGCCGCCATCGGCCATTTTGTAAGTTTTGTCTTTTGGCTTTGCGGTCTCGACCTGTCTAGCGTTGAGCTTCATTTTGGGGGCACATTTCTAATCGAAGTTAAGATGCCCCCAATTATGCCCCCAATGACATCCGGATTTCAACGGACAACCTCGGACGACTCAGGACGTAAAAATCGCTGCAAGCATTGATTTTTAAGGGATAATTGGACTTTCTCGGATGGTCTTGGAAGTACTAATGGTGCCGAAGGCCGGACTCGAACCGGCACGTATTTCTACGGTTGATTTTGAATCAACTGCGTCTACCGATTTCGCCACTCCGGCACGGAAGGGATGCGGAAAACGTTGTGGATTATACCTGTCATGCGCCACCATGCAAGCGCCAGCGTGTGTCTGGCTCGCTAAGTGTTGAAAATTTCAGCATTACCTTTCTTACCTGTAACCATCATCACAGTTTGCCCCCTCCTTAATCCCCCCTTCTGCGAAGCGTCCCGTTTCCCCATGCTCTACACTTCCAGTTCAACACCATACTGAGGGAAACACGATGTCGATGATAAAAAGCTACGCTGCAAAAGCGGCGGGCAGCGAACTCGAACTCTATGAATATGATGCGGGCGAGCTTAAGCCGGAAGATGTCGAAGTCCAGGTCGATTACTGCGGTATCTGCCATTCCGATTTGTCGATGATAGACAACGAATGGGGATTCTCTCAGTATCCGCTGGTTGCCGGGCATGAGGTGATTGGTCGCGTGGCGGCGCTCGGCAGCGCGGCGCAGGATAAAGGTCTGAAGGTTGGTCAGCGCGTCGGCGTTGGCTGGACAGCGCGCAGCTGCGGGCACTGCGATGCCTGTATCAGCGGTAATCAGATTAACTGTCTGGAAGGGTCTGTTCCCACAATTCTTAATCGCGGCGGCTTTGCCGAGAAGCTGCGGGCCGACTGGCAGTGGGTGATCCCGCTGCCGGAGAGTATCGATCTGGCGGCCGCTGGCCCATTACTGTGCGGCGGCATCACGGTGTTCAAACCGCTGCTGATGCACCATATCACCGCCACCAGCCGCGTCGGGGTGATCGGCATCGGCGGCCTGGGGCATATCGCCATTAAGCTGTTACACGCGATGGGCTGCGAAGTGACCGCGTTCAGCTCCAATCCGGCGAAAGAGCAGGAAGTGCTGGCAATGGGGGCGGATAAAGTGGTCAATAGCCGCGATCCGGATGCGCTAAAAGCGCTGGCGGGCCAGTTCGATCTCATTATTAATACGGTTAACGTCGATCTCGACTGGCAGCCCTATTTTGAAGCGCTGGCCTACGGCGGTAACTTCCATACCGTCGGCGCGGTGCTGAAGCCGCTGCCGGTTCCGGCGTTCACCTTAATAGCCGGCGATCGCAGTATCTCCGGTTCGGCAACCGGTACGCCGTTCGAACTGCGCAAGCTGATGAAATTTGCCGGGCGCAGCAAGGTGTCGCCCACCACCGAACTGTACCCGATGTCGCAAATTAACGAAGCCATCCAGCACGTGCGTGACGGTAAGGCCCGCTACCGCGTAGTGCTTAAAGCAGACTTCTGATCGTCTTTGCCGGGTGGCGTAAGCTTCCCGGCTATTCTCCCCGCTATTCCAGACAGGTTAAATTCGCCTCACAATCTCCGCAATTTAGCGGTGAAGAGTGCGTCACGGTTGCCTATACTCCAGGCAGGATAAATGGAGGAAATCTCAATGAGCGCACCCCTGCTAATTGCCCGCACGCCGGACACCGAACTGTTTTTACTGCCAGGTATGGCCAACCGTCACGGGCTGATTACCGGCGCGACCGGGACCGGTAAAACCGTCACGCTACAGAAGCTGGCCGAATCGCTGTCCGAGATTGGCGTTCCGGTATTTATGGCCGATGTGAAAGGTGACTTAACCGGCGTGGCCGAGGAAGGACAAGCCTCTGAAAAGCTGCTCGCCCGCCTGAAAAATATCGGCATTACTGACTGGCAACCGCATGCTAATCCGGTCACGGTGTGGGATATCTTCGGCGAAAAAGGTCATCCCGTGCGGGCCACGGTATCAGACCTCGGGCCGCTGCTGCTGGCCCGTCTGCTGAACCTCAACGACGTGCAGTCCGGCGTGCTGGATATAATCTTCCGCATTGCCGATGACCAGGGTCTGTTGCTGCTCGATTTCAAAGACCTGCGGGCCATCACCCAGTACATTGGCGATAACGCTAAATCCTTCCAGAATCAGTACGGCAATATCAGTAGCGCCTCGGTCGGGGCTATCCAGCGCGGACTGCTGTCGCTGGAGCAGCAGGGAGCGGCACACTTCTTTGGCGAACCGATGCTGGACATCAAAGACTGGATGCGTACCGACGCCAGCGGCAAAGGGATGATTAATATCCTCAGCGCCGAGAAGCTCTACCAGATGCCCAAACTGTACGCCGCCAGCCTGCTGTGGATGCTCTCCGAGCTGTATGAACAGTTGCCGGAAGCGGGCGATCTGGAGAAACCAAAACTGGTTTTCTTCTTCGATGAAGCGCACCTGCTGTTCAACGATGCTCCGCAGGTGCTGCTGGATAAAATCGAACAGGTGATCCGCCTGATCCGCTCGAAAGGGATCGGCGTGTGGTTCGTCTCGCAAAACCCGTCGGATATTCCGGACAACGTGCTTGGTCAGTTGGGAAACCGCGTGCAGCACGCCTTGCGCGCGTTCACGCCGAAAGACCAGAAAGCGGTGAAAAGCGCGGCGCAAACCATGCGCGCCAACCCGGCATTTGATACCGAAAAAGCCATTCAGGAGCTGGGAACCGGTGAGGCGCTGGTGTCGTTTCTGGACGCCAAAGGCAGCCCGTCGGTGGTTGAACGAGCAATGGTGATTGCGCCATGCTCACGGATGGGACCGGTGACGGACGACGAGCGCAACGGGCTGATTAATCACTCTTCGTTGTACGGTAAATATGAAGAAGAGATCGACCGCGAGTCCGCCTATGAACGTTTACAGCAAGGCGTGCAGGCCAGTACCGAGCAGCAAAATACGCCTCCCGCCAACGGTAAAGCTGTCGATGTGGATGGCGGTATTCTCGGTGGGTTGAAGGATATTCTGTTTGGCAGCACCGGACCGCGCGGCGGTAAGCGCGATGGCGTAGTGCAGAGCGTGGCGAAAAGCGCGGCGCGACAGGTTACCAATCAGATAATTCGCGGCATGTTGGGGAGTTTGATGGGCGGGAGAAAACGCTAGCCCCGTGTTACGTTGCCGGATGGCGGCGGAAACGCCTTATCCGGCCTACGGGTCCGGAGTAGGCCTGAAAAGCACAATGCCATCAGGCCTACGATTACTGTGATTACGATTTACGCAGCATCAGCCACAGGCTTATCAGGAAGAAGCTGGCGCTTGGCAGCAGCGCACCGATAATCGGCGGAATGCCGTACACCAGCGTCAGCGGGCCAAAAATTTGGTCCAGCACATAGAACACAAAGCCAAAGCTAATCCCTGTCACCACGCGCACGCCCATCGGGACGCTACGCAGCGGACCAAAGATAAACGACAGCGCCATCAGCATCATGACCGCTACAGACAGCGGCTGGAAGACTTTGCTCCACATATTGAGCTGGTAGCGTCCGGCATCCTGGCCGCTCGACTTCAGGTACTTCACGTAGTTATGCAGACCGCTAATCGACAGCGCATCAGGATCCAACGCCACAACGCCGAGCTTGTCGGGTGTCAGGTTGGTTTTCCAGGTGCCGCTCACCGTTTGCGAGCCGGTGATTTGCTTCGGATCGGTCAGGTTGGATTCATCCACCTGCGACAAACGCCAGACCTTCTGCTCCGGGTCAAACGTCGCGCTCGCAGCGTAGCGTACAGACTGCAGACGGCGCTTGTCGTTAAACGAGTAGATGCTAATCCCGCCTAACTCGGCGTCGCCTTTCACCCGCTCGATGTAGACAAAGCTGTCACCGTCTTTCGCCCACAACCCCTGCTGGGTAGAGAGCAACGAGCCGCCGTACATCTGCTGCGCACGGTAGTTACGCGCCATCTGTTCGCCTTGTGGCGCGACCCATTCGCCGATAGCCATCGTCAGCAGCACCAGCGGAATCGCGGTTTTCATCACCGACAACGCCACCTGCATACGGGTAAAGCCAGAAGCCTGCATCACCACCAGTTCACTGCGCTGGGCCAGCATGCCCAACCCCAGCAATGCCCCCAGCAGTGCCGCCATCGGGAAGAAGATCTGGATATCTTTCGGCGCACTGAGCAGGGTATACAGCCCGGCGCCCATCGCATCGTAGCTCCCCTGCCCGGCTTTTTTCAGCTGGTCAACGAACTTGATGATCCCGGAGAGCGACACCAGCATGAACAGCGTCATCATGATGGTGGTGAAAATGGTTTTACCGATATAGCGGTCAAGTACACCAAAAGGCTGCATTATACCGCTCCTTTACGCATAAAACGGGCACGCAAGCGGCGCATCGGCACCGTATCCCAGAGGTTAAGCACAATCGCGAGCGCCAGATACGCCAGGTTAACCGTCCACATCCAGAACACCGGATCCAGCTTACCTTTACCGCCGTTCGACTTCAGCGACGTCTGAACCAGGAAGAACAGCAAATAGAGCAGCATTGCTGGCAGCATCGACAGCACGCGCCCCTGACGCGGGTTCACCACGCTCAGCGGTACGACCATCAGCGCCATCATAAATACGGTGAATACTAACGTGATACGCCAGGTTAGCTCCGCGCGGGCACGATCGGTGTCGGTCGTCCACAGCGTACGCATGTTCATCTGGTCGGTATCGTTTGGATCCAGTGCCACGGCCTGATGACCGATAATCGCCTGATAATCCTGGAAGTCGGTAATGCGGAAATCGCGCAGCAGCGCGGTACCTTCGAAGCGCGTCCCCTGGTTCAGCGTCACGACCTGAGAGCCATCACGCATCTGGGTAAGATGTCCGGAATCGGCTACGACGACCGAAGGACGAGCGTTGCCTTTCGGGCGGATTTGCGCGAGGAACACGTCTTTGAAGTTGCTGCCGTCAACGCTTTCTATAAACAGCACCGAACTGCCGTTGGTCGCCTGCTGGAATTGCCCCTGAGCAAGCGCCGCCATACCGGGGTTCGCTTTCGCCTCCGCCAGGACTTCGTCCTGATGTCTGGAGGACCACGGCCCGGCCCACATCACGTTGACCGCCGCAATAATACTGGTAAACAGCGCCAGCACCATCGCCGCTTTCACGAGCACTGCCTTGCTCAGCCCGCAGGCGTGCATGACCGTAATTTCACTTTCGGTATACAGTTTGCCCAGCGTCATCAACAGCCCGAGGAACAGGCTTAAGGGCAAGATAAGTTGCGCCATTTCTGGCACGCCCAGCCCCAGCAGCGAGAGCACCAGATTTGCCGGGATATCACCGTCAACCGCCGCACCAAGGATCCTGACCAACTTTTGACAAAAGAAGATCAAAAGCAGGATGAATAGGATCGCAAGTTGGCTTTTGAGCGTTTCCCGAACCAGATATCTTATGATTATCACTTTAAATACGCCCGTAAAAACCCGTCTTTTGCCGGAATTTAGCTTGTTTCATGGCTTAAACGTCATTTATTCTCTTGAGTCGTCGAAATCGTCGCTAAGATCATTATACTCAACGGATCCACCTCTCAGAAATTGTTCTGACGTGCCAATGCCGTAATAACGTTAAGATTAACACGAAGTCACCGCAACAGCGGGTATGAGTTACGAAAGCTTGCAATTCTATCCGTAGCCACCGCCGTTGTCTTTAAGATTCAGGAGCGTAGTGCATGGAGTTCAGTGTAAAAAGCGGTAGCCCGGAGAAACAGCGGAGTGCGTGCATCGTCGTGGGTGTCTTTGAACCACGCCGCCTCTCTCCGATTGCAGAGCAGCTCGACAAGATCAGCGACGGGTACATCAGCGCACTGCTGCGTCGCGGCGAACTGGAAGGCAAACCGGGTCAAACCCTGTTGCTGCACCATGTTCCTAACGTTCTGTCTGAGCGAATTCTCCTTATTGGGTGTGGCAAAGAGCGCGAACTTGATGAGCGCCAGTACAAGCAAGTCATTCAGAAAACCATCAATACCCTGAATGATACAGGCTCAATGGAAGCCGTCTGCTTTCTGACTGAGCTGCACGTCAAAGGGCGCAATAACTACTGGAAAGTGCGTCAGGCCGTTGAGACGGCACAGGAAACGCTGTACAGCTTTGATCAACTGAAGACCAACAAAAGCGAGCCACGTCGCCCGCTGCGTAAAATGGTCTTTAACGTGCCGACCCGCCGCGAACTGACCAGCGGTGAGCGTGCGATCCAACACGGTCTGGCGATCGCCGCCGGCATTAAAGCGGCAAAAGATCTTGGCAACATGCCGCCGAACATCTGTAACGCCGCCTATCTGGCCTCTCAGGCGCGCCAGCTGGCAGACAGCTACAGCAAAAATGTTGTGACCCGCGTAATCGGCGAGCAGCAGATGAAAGAGCTGGGCATGCACTCTTATCTGGCCGTCGGTCACGGCTCGCAGAACGAGTCGCTGATGTCGGTCATTGAGTACAAAGGCAATCCGTCCGAAGACGCGCGTCCGATTGTGCTGGTCGGTAAAGGGTTAACCTTTGACTCCGGCGGTATCTCCATCAAACCAGCCGAAGGCATGGATGAGATGAAGTACGACATGTGCGGCGCAGCAGCGGTATACGGCGTGATGCGCATGGTGGCCGAGCTTCAGCTCCCCATCAACGTTGTCGGCGTGCTGGCGGGCTGTGAAAACATGCCGGGTGGCCGCGCGTATCGCCCAGGCGACGTGCTGACCACGATGTCTGGACAGACCGTTGAAGTGCTCAATACGGATGCCGAAGGCCGTCTGGTGCTGTGCGACGTGTTAACCTACGTCGAGCGCTTTGAGCCAGAAGCGGTGATTGACGTCGCGACCCTGACCGGCGCGTGCGTGATTGCGCTGGGCCATCACATCACCGGCCTGATGTCGAACCACAACCCGCTGGCGCATGAGCTGATCGGTGCGTCCGAGCAGGCTGGTGACCGCGCGTGGCGTTTGCCGCTGGGTGATGAATACCAGGAGCAGTTAGAGTCCAACTTTGCGGATATGGCGAACATCGGCGGACGTCCTGGCGGTGCCATTACCGCGGGCTGCTTCTTGTCACGCTTTACCCGTAAGTACAACTGGGCGCACCTGGATATCGCCGGTACCGCATGGCGTTCAGGGAAAGCCAAAGGCGCAACCGGTCGTCCGGTCGCGTTGCTGTCGCAGTTCCTGCTCAATCGTGCCGGTTTTAACGGCGAAGAGTGATGTAAAACGCCGGGTGGCGGCTTCGCCTTACCCGGCCTACAACATCACTCAACCGTAGGCCGGGTAAGCGTAGCGCCACCCGGCTTTGCATTTAAATCCACAACAAGAAGCCCCATATCATGAGAAACGCAACGTTCTATATTCTGGACAATGACAACACCGTCGATGGCTTAAGCGCCGTTGAACAACTGGTGTGTGAAATTGCCGCAGAACGTTGGCGTGCTGGCAAGCGCGTGCTGATCGCCTGTGAAAACGAAAAGCAGGCTCTTCGACTGGATGAAGCTCTGTGGGCGAGACCGGCAGAAAGTTTTGTTCCGCATAATCTGGCGGGAGAAGGCCCCAGAGGTGGCGCGCCGGTAGAGATTGCCTGGCCGGAGAAACGCAATAGCAGCCCGCGCGACCTGCTCATCAGTTTGCGCGTTGGCTTTGCAGATTTTGCCACCGCTTTCACAGAAGTGATAGACTTCGTTCCTTACGAAGATTCTTTGAAACAATCGGCACGCGATCGCTACAAAGCTTACCGCGTGGCTGGTTTTAACCTGAATACGGCAACCTGGAAATAATGGAAAAGACATACAACCCACAAGATATCGAACAGCCGCTTTACGAGCACTGGGAAAAGCAGGGCTATTTCAAACCTAACGGCGATGAAAGCAAAGAGTCCTTCTGCATCATGATCCCGCCGCCGAACGTCACCGGCAGTTTGCATATGGGTCATGCTTTCCAGCAAACCATCATGGATACCATGATTCGCTACCAGCGCATGCAGGGTAAAAACACCCTGTGGCAGGCCGGTACCGACCACGCGGGTATCGCTACCCAGATGGTGGTTGAGCGTAAGATTGCCGCTGAAGAAGGTAAAACCCGTCACGACTACGGTCGCGAAGCGTTTATCGACAAAATTTGGCAGTGGAAAGCGGAATCCGGCGGCACCATTACCCGTCAGATGCGCCGTCTCGGCAACTCCGTTGACTGGGAGCGCGAGCGCTTCACTATGGACGAAGGTCTTTCCAATGCCGTGAAAGAAGTCTTTGTTCGCCTGTACAAAGAAGATCTGATCTACCGTGGCAAGCGTCTGGTCAACTGGGACCCGAAACTGCGCACCGCTATTTCTGATCTGGAAGTGGAAAACCGCGAGTCTAAAGGCTCCATGTGGCACATCCGCTATCCGCTGGCTGACGGCGCGAAAACCGCAGACGGTAAAGATTACCTGGTCGTCGCCACCACCCGTCCGGAAACCGTACTGGGTGATACCGGCGTAGCCGTTAACCCGGAAGATCCGCGCTACAAAGATCTGATCGGCAAATTCGTTGTCCTGCCGCTGGTTAACCGTCGCATTCCGATCGTCGGCGATGAACACGCCGACATGGAAAAAGGCACCGGCTGCGTGAAGATCACCCCGGCGCACGACTTTAACGACTACGAAGTCGGGAAACGTCACGGCCTGCCGATGATCAACATTCTGACCTTTGACGGCGACATCCGCGAAACCGCGGAAGTGTACGACACCAAAGGCGAAGAGTCCGACGTTTACTCCAATGAAATCCCGGCTGAGTTCCAGAAGCTGGAACGTTTTGCTGCGCGTAAAGCGGTGGTTGCCGCCGTTGATGCCCTGGGCCTGCTGGAAGAAATTAAACCGCACGACCTGACCGTACCTTACGGCGACCGTGGCGGCGTGGTTATCGAACCGATGCTGACCGACCAGTGGTACGTCCGTGCCGACGTGCTGGCAAAACCGGCGGTTGAAGCGGTTGAGAATGGCGACATCCAGTTCGTACCGAAGCAGTACGAAAACATGTACTTCTCCTGGATGCGTGATATTCAGGACTGGTGTATTTCCCGTCAGCTGTGGTGGGGTCACCGTATCCCGGCATGGTATGACAACGACGGCAATGTCTACGTTGGCCGTACCGAAGACGAAGTGCGTCAGGAAAACAACCTCGGCGCCGACGTTGCGCTGCGTCAGGACGAAGACGTTCTCGATACCTGGTTCTCTTCTGCACTGTGGACCTTCTCTACCCTGGGCTGGCCGGAAAATACCGACGCGCTGCGTCAGTTCCACCCAACCAGCGTGATGGTTTCCGGCTTCGACATTATCTTCTTCTGGATTGCCCGCATGATCATGATGACCATGCACTTCATCAAAGATGAAAACGGCAAGCCGCAGGTTCCGTTCAAGACCGTCTACATGACCGGTCTGATTCGTGACGACGAAGGCCAGAAGATGTCCAAATCCAAGGGTAACGTGATTGACCCGCTGGATATGGTCGACGGTATCTCTCTGGCAGAACTGCTGGAGAAACGTACCGGCAACATGATGCAGCCGCAGCTGGCTGAGAAAATTGCCAAGCGTACCGAGAAGCAGTTCCCGGACGGCATCGAGCCGCACGGCACCGACGCCCTGCGTTTCACCCTGGCAGCGCTGGCCTCTACCGGTCGCGATATCAACTGGGACATGAAGCGTCTGGAAGGTTACCGTAACTTCTGTAACAAGCTGTGGAACGCCAGCCGCTTCGTGCTGATGAACACCGAAGATCAGGATTGCGGCTTCAACGGCGGCGAAATGACCCTGTCTCTGGCGGACCGCTGGATCCTCGCTGAATTCAACCAGACCATCAAAGCGTACCGCGAAGCGCTGGATAACTTCCGCTTCGATATCGCCGCGGGCATTCTGTACGAGTTCACCTGGAACCAGTTCTGCGACTGGTATCTGGAGCTGACCAAGCCGGTCATGAACGGTGGTTCCGAATCTGAACTGCGCGGCACTCGCAATACGCTGGTTACCGTGCTGGAAGGTCTGCTGCGCCTGGCGCACCCAATCATTCCGTTCATCACCGAGACCATCTGGCAGCGCGTGAAAGTGATTTGTGGCAACACTGCAGATACCATCATGCTGCAGCCGTTCCCGGAATATAACGCAGCGCAGGTTGATGAAGCGGCGCTGGCTGATACCGAATGGCTGAAGCAGGCGATCGTTGCCGTACGTAACATCCGTGCGGAAATGAACATCGCCCCGGGCAAACCGCTGGAGCTGCTGCTGCGTGGTTGCAGCGTTGATGCGATGCGTCGTGTGAACGACAACCGCAGCTTCCTGCTGAACCTGGCACGTCTGGAAAGCATTACCGTGCTGCCAGCCGATGACAAAGGTCCGGTCTCCGTGACCAAAATCATCGACGGCGCCGAGCTGCTGATCCCGATGGCTGGCCTCATCAACAAAGAAGATGAGCTGGCGCGTCTGGCGAAAGAAGTGGCGAAAATCGAAGGTGAGATTGCCCGTATCGAAGGCAAACTTTCCAACGAAGGTTTCGTTGCCCGCGCACCGGAAGCAGTCATCGCCAAAGAGCGTGAGAAGCTGGATGGTTACGCAGAAGCCAAAGCGAAGCTGATTGAACAGCAGGCGGTCATCGCCGCGCTGTAATTGCCTATGCCGGATAGCGCTGCGCTTATCCGGCAAACGGGCACCGTCATCGTAGGTCGGATAATCGTAGCGCATCCGACACCACAGACGATAAAGCCTCTGACGCATATGCTCAGAGGCTTTTTATTGAATTATCCTCGCTTGCGCTTCCCCTCGCCGCAGTGGTATTAACTGCATATGTCTCACTTTTATGTCATGAGTTCGCTATGAGTGCCATTACCTCCGTCGCGGCAACGCTGCGCCGAATTTCTGCCGATGATAACGCCGCAATTGCCCGCGTTATCCGCAAAGTTTCCGCTGAATACGGGCTTACCGCCGATAAGGGCTATACCGTTGCCGACCCTAATCTGGACGAACTGTTCCAGGTTTACAGCCAGCCGGGCGCAGCCTACTGGGTGGTTGAGCAAAACGGTGAAGTCGTGGGCGGCGGTGGTGTTGCACCGTTAGGATGTAGTGAACCAGACATTTGCGAGCTGCAAAAGATGTACTTCCTGTCGAGCGCGCGCGGTCAGGGGCTGGCGAAAAAGCTGGCGCTGATGGCGCTCGAACATGCCCGCGAGCAGGGTTTTAAACAGTGCTATCTGGAGACCACGGCTTTTCTGACTGAGGCAATCCGCCTGTATGAACATTTAGGCTTTGAGCATATCAGCGAAGCGCTGGGCTGTACCGGGCACGTAGATTGTGAAGTGCGGATGTTAAAGCCCCTCTGACCTTACGCCGAGAGGCTTTAGCCACGTTACTGCATCTCGGCTGAGAGCATCAGTCGAATAACGCCAGCCGCGCGGGCGGTTGGCAGCTTCAGCACCTGTGACCAGAGATCCTGCACTATCTCACAGGCAATCTTCTCTTTGCCGATCGCTTTAGTCGGATCGGCCATGATCTGAATATCCGGCCCATAACGCTGTACTAGCCCAGGGCTTATTGCTTGCAGATCCTGCAACGCCAGCTGTTTCTCTTCTGCCGTGACCGTATGTTTGTTCGGACCATAGGCAGCACGCATCATACTCATATCACTCGCCATACGACGGTTCATGATCTCATGCGGAACCAGACGTGCCGGGTTAATCCCCCCTTTCACTGCCGGAAACAGAAAGCGGAAGCATTCGTCATCACCGATTTTGGCCACAGCAGCGATCTGCTCAAGGTTAATTTTCATATATTCAATGACATTGGCATCTGGCGCCTGCTGCAATCTTGCCATTTGCAACTGAAGAATTTGCGGCTGTATCGCGTCGATAACCTGCTGTTCGCTACTCCCTGCTTTCTTCATCTGCGCTGCCTGGCTGATAATTTTTTGTGTCAGCTCAGGTTCCTGCTCCTTAATCACCTGAAACGCCGGATTGGAGAGCATCGCCTTTTCAAATTGCTGCTCTTCGGTCAGACCATAATCCGGGCTTTCGCGTGGGATCAGGTAGTGCACATCAAACAGATTCCACGCGATGATCGCCACCACAAAAACCACCGCGCCGGAGATCTTGCCCAGCCAGCCTTTTTTGCGAAACATGCCGACGACGATAGCAATCACCGCCCCGATATAACCTGCCAACAAAACGTGTGCCCAGTTCATTAACCATCCTTATGCCAAATCATCTCTGTTACGGGGATATATTTCCCCTTCGTGTGTTTTGATTATTACGGCAGCAGCGAGCGATTTCCAGCCACCAGATTTTGCTAACAGAAACAGGAAGGATTAATCCGCGCGGCGATGGACACCGCGCGTCAAACAAAGGAACTAAGCTGGCACACCGCTGTGAAAACGGAATTCATCGTCAGGAGAGGTGATCAACGCGGCTTCTACTTCGCCAAAAAACCGCACCCGGCTACTGATATCATCGGCTGAAACCTGCTGGGCCAGCGCCAGGTAATCCTGATAGTGTCGGGCCTCGGATCGCAGCAGCGACAGATAAAACGCCTGCAAATCGTCATCCAGATACGGTGCCAGCGCGGCGAACCGTTCGCAGGAACGCGCCTCAATGTAAGCCCCGCAAATCAGTTTATCGATTAGCGTCAGCGGCTCGTGGGTGCGTACCTCTTTGAGCATGCCTTTGGCGTAACGGCTGGCGGTAATCTTGATATAGGGAATATTGCGGCTCATCATCGCCTCACGCACCTGCCAGAAATGATGCAGCTCTTCTTTGATCAGCAAAACCATGCTGTCGATAAGCTTGCGTCCCCACGGGTCGTCGGTTTGCGGCATCACGCTTTTGCTTATCTGTTTATTCAGCGCGATAAAATCCGGCTCATCCCCTTCTCTGAAAGCAAACGCTTCATAGGGTTTCAGCCAGTCCAACAGCGCCTGCGATCCCTGTTTATCCGCAACATACTTACGCACCATCAGCATCGCCGTTTGCGCCGCTTTCAGCTCACAGACGAGGTGATCGGTCAATAACAGAGGCAGATTCTCTGGGTCCCGCGCTTTATCAAGCCAGGCCTGGGGCGTTTTACAGTGCAGGAAGTTGTGGATCGGGGAGAGTATTTGCAGGTAATCCATACGTTGTCCTTGGCCTGCGGCAGCCTGGGCTACCGCAGGTCAGTTGATGACTTAGTGACGCACGCCGTCATCATCTTCGTCGACGAGGTCTTCATCGTCGCCGTCTTCACCTTCTTCGCCGTTCGGGTCTTCAAAATAGGTGCCCCAACCGTCGTATTCCACATCATATTTTTCGGCCAGGTTGATCAGTTGCTCAACCTGAGCATCGATCAACTCCGCATTCAGTGCACATTCGCTCAGAATGTCACAGCAAATAACCGTGTCGCCTTCTTCCACTTCCAGCTCTTCCGGCTCGGTCACTTCATAACCCAGCTTGAAGGCTTCTACTGCCGCTTTTTCCAGGGTTTCGAAGTCATCCGCGGAAAGGTGATGCTCGATGGTGTACAGCGCGTCTGGATCGCTGCCATCTTCGAGTAACTCTTCAATAATCAAGCGCGTTTCTTCACGCTGTTCTTCCAGTAGTTCCGGGTTTGCCATGGCTCGTTCCTCATAATGTCCTGCCGATACTCTTATTGTCACATACCGCTGTCATTGCCTCCACCTTTCCAGGAAAGATTTGTTAAACAAGGTTGCAAATGAATAAACATACATATAAATTGAATTTTAATTCAATAAATGGCCTAAGCCATGTGAGGGAACCATGTCTGCGTTTTATCAGAAACATTTTTTGAAACTGCTTGATTTCACCTCTGCTGAACTCACGTCACTGCTTCAGCTCGCCGCACAGCTGAAGGCGGATAAGAAAAACGGCACTGAAGTCGCAAAGCTCACCGGTAAAAACATCGCGCTCATCTTCGAAAAAGACTCAACCCGTACCCGTTGCTCTTTCGAAGTTGCCGCATACGATCAGGGCGCGCGCGTGACATATCTCGGGCCGAGCGGCAGCCAGATTGGCCATAAAGAGTCGATCAAAGACACCGCCCGCGTACTCGGCCGTATGTACGACGGTATTCAGTATCGGGGCCACGGTCAGGAGATTGTCGAGACGCTGGCGGAATATGCCGGAGTTCCGGTGTGGAACGGATTAACCAACGAGTTTCATCCCACCCAGCTGCTGGCGGATCTGTTAACTATGCATGAACACCTGCCGGGTAAAGCGTTTAATGAGATGACGCTGGTCTACACCGGTGATGCCCGCAACAATATGGGTAATTCCATGCTGGAAGCCGCCGCGTTAACCGGGCTGGATCTGCGTCTGATCGCACCGCAGGCCTGCTGGCCGGAAGAAAGTCTGGTTGCGGAGTGCAAAGCGCTGGCACAGAAAAACGGCGGCAATATTACGCTGACCGAAGATGTCGCCACGGGCGTGAAAGGCGCGGACTTCATCTATACCGACGTCTGGGTATCAATGGGCGAGGCAAAAGAGAAGTGGGCCGAACGTATTGCGCTGCTGCGTAAGTACCAGGTTAATAGCGCGATGATGGCGTTGACCGGCAATCCGCAGGTGAAATTCCTGCACTGCCTGCCCGCGTTTCATGACGATCAAACCACGCTTGGCAAACAAATGGCACAGGAATATGGTCTGCACGGTGGAATGGAAGTGACCGATGAGGTCTTTGAATCCCCCGCCAGTATTGTATTTGATCAGGCAGAAAACCGGATGCACACCATCAAAGCGGTGATGGTGGCGACGCTGGCGAAGTAAGAGCATGGATGAAAAGAATGCCGGATGGCGATGCTAAGCATCTTATCCGGCCTACAACCGCGCTCCCGTAGGCCGGGTAAGGCGAAGCCGCCCCCGGCAAATACGCTTATGCCACCCGCATTTTCACCACGGCTTTGCGTACCAGCGCTGGTGCACCGACCGCGCACAGCGGTTTATGCACTTCGCCCGGATAGAACACCACGAAATCACCTTCGTTCAGCACCACCGTTTTTTCCTGTACCCCTTCCGGCAGGAAGGCGATATCTTTATCCGCCAGCCAGTCAGTTTCCGGCACGCCCGCAGGCTGCGTGCTGAAGGTCATGCCTTCCTGACCTTTGAGCAGGATCTGAATATCCAGATAGCGCGCGTGATACTCAGCGCGGCGCTGTGCAAACGGCTCCGTCATATCTTCAGCAATCAGATAAAACAGACGATCGCCGTCGATGTCGTGCTTACCTTTTTCCGTCTCATCCGTCACATGCGCTTTAATGTGTTCAATCGCCTGACGCAGCTCTTCCGGCAGCCAGGCATCCAGGTTGTGAATATTGCCGACAATCATCTCAAACCCCTTAATTAAAACATCGTTTCATTTTAGTTGTTATACGAAAAAACGGTCTGCCATACTACTGCTATTTGCCGATATTTTGCGTCAACGCATGTTTATCTCATTGTTGCTGTTTGGCATTCAGGGTGAATGAATATTCATGAGAATCGTTTGCGATGAATAATTTGTGCATTTTTCGCTTGATCCCATAACGGAGCTGAGTATAATCGCGGACAATTTGCCGGGAGGATGTATGGTTCAGTGTGTACGACATTTTGTCTTACCGCGTCTGAAAAAGGACGCTGGCCTGCCGTTTTTCTTTCCGTTGATCACCCATTCCGAGCCCCTCAATTGAGGGGCTTTTTTTTTGCCCAGGCGTCAGGAGATAAACATGGCTAACCCGCTCTATCAAAAACACATCATTTCCATAAACGACCTCAGCCGCGATGACCTCAATCTGGTCCTCGCAACAGCGGCGAAATTAAAAGCTAACCCACAGCCGGAGCTGTTAAAGCATAAGGTTATCGCCAGCTGCTTCTTTGAAGCCTCAACCCGCACCCGTTTATCCTTTGAAACCTCCATGCACCGCCTGGGCGCCAGCGTGGTGGGTTTCTCTGACAGCAGCAACACCTCTCTGGGCAAAAAAGGTGAAACACTGGCCGACACTATTTCCGTCATCAGCACCTATGTCGACGCCATCGTAATGCGCCATCCGCAGGAAGGCGCCGCGCGCCTGGCTACGGAGTTCTCCGGTAACGTTCCGGTACTGAACGCAGGCGACGGCTCCAACCAACATCCCACCCAAACGCTGCTGGATCTGTTCACCATTCAGGAAACTCAGGGTCGCCTGGACAATCTGCACATCGCCATGGTGGGTGACCTGAAATATGGCCGCACCGTCCATTCCCTGACCCAGGCGCTGGCGAAGTTCGAAGGTAACCGTTTCTACTTCATCGCCCCGGACGCGTTGGCGATGCCGCAATACATTCTGGATATGTTGAATGAAAAAGGTATCGCCTGGAGCCTCCACGGCACTATTGAAGAGGTGATGGCGGAGGTCGATATCCTCTATATGACCCGCGTACAAAAAGAGCGTCTGGACCCGTCCGAATACGCCAACGTGAAAGCGCAGTTTGTTCTGCGCGCCAGCGATCTGAACGGCGCCAGAGCAAACATGAAGGTACTGCATCCGCTGCCGCGTATCGATGAGATCACCACCGACGTCGACAAGACGCCGCACGCCTGGTATTTCCAGCAGGCTGGCAACGGCATCTTCGCCCGCCAGGCGTTACTGGCACTGGTACTGAATAGCGAACTGGCACTGTAAGGGAGAAAAAGAGATGACACACGATAACAAACTGCAGGTTGAAGCCATCAAACGTGGCACCGTGATTGACCATATTCCCGCACAGGTTGGTTTTAAGCTGCTGACGCTGTTCAAACTGACGGAAACCGACCAGCGTATCACCATCGGTCTGAACCTGCCGTCAGGCGAGATGGGCCGTAAGGACCTGATTAAAATTGAAAACACTTTCCTGACCGACGAGCAGGTAAACCAGCTCTCCCTGTACGCCCCGCAGGCAACGGTAAACCGCATTGACGATTACGACGTGGTGGGTAAATCTCGTCCGAGCCTGCCTGAGCGTATCGACAATGTACTGGTTTGCCCTAACAGCAACTGTATCAGCCATGCTGAGCCGGTTTCCTCCAGTTTTGCAGTGAAAAAGCGTGCCGATGACATCGCACTCAAATGCAAATACTGTGAAAAAGAGTTTTCGCATTATGTGGTGCTGGCCAACTAATTGGGGTTGGTTATGAGATCCCGGCTCCCTATAATGAGCGGGAACATTCTACTACCGCTGTAATTCAGGAGAAATCATGAGCAAGACTATCGCGACGGAAAATGCACCAGCAGCAATCGGCCCATACGTTCAGGGCGTTGACCTGGGTAGCATGGTAATCACTTCCGGTCAGATCCCGGTCGATCCGAAAACCGGTGCCGTAGCGGAAGACGTGTCCGCTCAGGCACGTCAGTCGCTGGAAAACGTAAAAGCTATCGTTGAAGCAGCAGGCCTGAAAGTGGGCGATATCGTAAAAACGACCGTCTTCGTAAAAGACCTGAACGATTTCGCAACTGTAAACGCGACCTACGAAGCGTTCTTCACCGAACACAACGCGACCTTCCCTGCGCGTTCTTGCGTAGAAGTTGCCCGTCTGCCGAAAGACGTGAAAATCGAGATTGAAGCGATCGCCGTTCGTCGCTAAGTCTTATTAGAGAGCCCTGCTCTGGCAGGGTTCCTTAAGTATTGCAGCCTATAACTGAAAAAATCAATTCTCTTCCATTATTCTTTAAGGTGATGGTTTCATTTTCGATTATCCCCACTCCCCAATTATATAATTCCATTTCCCCTTTCTGCTGTAATTCTATATTCTCTGAGAAACAGGTTTGTCCTAAAACCCAGTTCAACCTTGAACTATAAACATTAATTTTAATATCATCATCACTATCATTTTTCATCTTTTCCAATGTATAAACTATCTTATTGTGAATTTTAAAATTAACAATATTGTTATATCTTTCAACTGAATTAATAGAAAAAACACAGATAAACATTATAATTAGTAAAAAAAATATTTTTAGAGTAGTTCGTCTTATAAAAGTGTTCATTGATCATGTCCCCATAAAAAAGAATAGCCAGATGAACCAATGAGCGCTTTATTTTTTTCCTGACACTTAATTATCCCCCATTTCTCTGCGACCAAGGATATATCATTTTCATGTGCAATTTTACGGTAAACGTACCGGTAAGGCTGAAATGGATCATGTAGAGGAGTGTTCATTTCCCTTACAATAATATTCCCAGACGATTTCTCCAAATAAACATATAAACCATGCCAAGATAAATTCTTTGCATAGTGGGTATTTGAATCATCGTTACGGCACCATTGTACAACCAGAAGATAGTGACTTTCACGCACGGGTAACCAGCAAACCGAAATAATATACAGCATATAACAAAAGGCACAAACTAAAGCGAAAGTGAGTATTTTTTCCATGTAAAATAAAGTGCTATGCCCAGTCATGCCATTTTACCTCTGACTCAATGGCACCAAAAATATTGTACTCTCTGGCCAGACACTCCTGATGAAACCTCCCCATAAAAGTATCACTCACAGGAACGACACTACCTAAACGAACGCCAGAATTTGCGACACTTACATTCCAGTTATACCTGTCAAAAAACTTAAACTGAAATGTCAAATTATAACTACATAATCTACTACCATTGCTCATCTTATTTTTATACTTATCTTCGGTAATTTGCACCCGACCTTTACCCCAGTATTGATAACCTCCTATAGCATAAAACAAGTCTGGATCGCTAGAAATAAAATCATCAATATTAACATGCGCAGAAGTAAACTCATGTTGACCTGGCGGTAATGTTTTACAAAAACTCTTTGCCTCATTCAATAATTGTACATAATTATCCCTTAACTGGGCTGATTTTCCCATCATATCAGTTAAGTTAATATGTATGTCTTCACCCGTATTTTGCAAATAATGCAGTAAATTTTCTCGTGAAAAAGGATAGCGATACTTTAAATATAAGCTCCCATCAATCAACTGCTCCAGGTAATATTTATAATAATAAAATTGATCTGAAAAATGCCCCGCACTGCACCATTCACCACTTCCAACATCAACACTATATTCAGGTTCCTCTCTCCCCAATATATAACCGATCATAATACTTCCTAAGAATAATTAACATGACAAGATGTTAACATTTATAATCTAGTATATTCTGTTGGAAGACACTGGCAATGCCATAATTCAGAAAATATTTAGCTGTATTGGGTGAAACACAAAAAAAACGGGCATGGAAGCCCGGAATGAATTTAGGTTGGCCCGGTAAGCGCGAGCACCACCGGGCATTTATCACATCACACCAAACAGTTTCGGCAGGAACAGCGAAATTGCCGGAATGTACGTCACGAGCATCAGCACCAGGAACAGTACCAGGTAGAACGGCAACATCGCCTTCACCACCTGCTCTATTTTCTGTTTACTCACCGCACTGGCCACAAACAGCACCGACCCTACCGGCGGCGTAATCAGTCCGATCCCTAAGTTCACCAGCATGATCATGCCAAAATGGACCGGATCAATGCCGAGCGCGTTGGTCACCGGCAGCAGAACCGGCGTCAGAATGAGGATCAGCGGTGCCATATCCATCAGCGTACCGATCAGCAGCAGCATGATGTTAATACACATCAGGATGACGTATTTGTTGTCAGAGATGCTGGTGAAGGCTTCAGTGATACGCATCGGCAACTGCATATAAGTCATGACAGCACCGAACGCGGCGGCAAACCCTATCAGGATCATGACGATAGTGACCGTTTTCACCGTGCGGAACATCAGCTTCGGCAGCTCAGACCATTTATAGTCACGATAGATAAACATGGTGACAAAGAAGGCCCACAGGCAGGCAATTGCCGCAGACTCCGTTGCGGTAAAGATACCTGACAGGATACCGCCCATGATGATCACAACGGTCATCAGGCCCCACAGCGTATCAACGAAAATCTTCAGCGCCTGGCGAAACGGTACACGTTCTCCTTTTGGATAACCGCGCTTGTGCGCGAACGCCACGCACATCACCATCAGGCTGAGGCTTAACAGCAGCCCCGGCAGGATCCCGGCGATGAACAGCGCGGCAATCGACACCGTGCCGCCGGTCGCCAGCGAGTAAATAACCGAGTTATGGCTGGGCGGCGTAAGAATCGCCTGTACCGAACCACTGGCCGTTACCGCTGCGGCAAAGTCACGCGGATAACCTTTTTTATCCATCTCCGGGATCATTACCGAACCGATGGACGCGGTATCAGCCACAGACGATCCGGAAATAGCGCCAAAAAAGGTTGATGCCACAATGTTTACCAGCGACAGTCCGCCGCGGATAAAACCAACAAAAATATAGGCAAAGTTCACCAGTCGCCGCGCAATTCCCCCTTCGGCCATGATTGCCCCAGCCAGAATAAAGAATGGGATCGCTAACAGAGAGAACTTGTTCACCCCGCTGGTCAGTTGGATCATTACCGCTTCCAGCGGAATATCAATATACCAGGCCCCAATGATGGCGCTAATGCCAACCGCGTACGCTACCGGTACCCCAATCGCCAGCATAATGCCGAGCGTAAAGACGAGAATAAATGCATCCATCTGCTTTCCTTTCTGAAATGGGGGCGGTAACTAGCTGGTCGATCCCAGCATGACAACGGGACGTTGGTACTGCGGACCACGGAAAATCTTTTCTGCGATAAACAGCAGCGTTATGGCAGAGCCAATCGGCAACGGAAGATAGTTTTGCCCGGCGCTTAAAAGCGGGAATTCCGCCACAGGCTGGTCCCACAGTTCAAGACAGAGATTGGTTCCGTACCACAGAATGAACAGACTTATCGCCACCAACATAACGTCAGCGATTACCGAGCAATAACGGCGGGAAGCATCCCCCAGACGGTCAATCACCATGCTCACCGCGATATGCGAGCCTGCACGATAGCTCACCGCCGCGCCAATAAAGGTGAATGTCACCATACAGAGAATAGCGACGGGTTCAGGCCATGACAGGGCGTTATTCAGAACATAACGCGCGAATATGCCAATGGGGATAATGGCGACCATGACCAATAATGCGATACCGGCAATCCACATTGACACCCGATAAAGAAAATCCATTACCGATGAATAGCATTCACCCATAATTATCACCTCGAATTAATCAAAAGATTCAGGCGGAGGGTTGATATCCTCCACCTGATGAATTACTTCACATCCTGAATACGTTTGATCAAATCCTGGTGGTCTTTACCATAATTATCCCGCACTGACTGCGTGGCTTTATAGAAATAATCCGTATCAATATCGTGGAACTGAACGCCGTTGGCTTTCATGGTCTCCAGTGATTTCGCATTATAATCCTGCCAAAGTTTTCGTTGCTCTATCTGTGCTTCCTTGGCGAGTTTAATAATGAGATCCTGATCTTCTTTTTTCAACTTATCCCATTTAGCTTTCGAAAACAGAAAAAGCTCAGGAATAATAAAGTGTTTGCTCCAGGTATAGTTTTTCACGACCGGCAAATAGTTATGCGCAACAAACGTTGGCGGGTTATTTTCCGTGCCATCAATAACGCCGGTCTGCATGCCGCTAAATACTTCACTGACGCCCATGACAACGGAGTTAGCGCCCATCGCTTTCAGGGTATCCAGCGCTACCGGACTTCCTTGAACGCGGATTTTCATACCGTGTAAATCTTCCGGTTTCACCACCGGATTTTTGGTGATCAGGTTACGCGTGCCGGCATCCATCCAGCCGAGAAACACCAGCCGCGATTTGGTATTAGCCGTCAGACGGTCGCCAATCTCCTGACCGATCATGCCGTCGAGAACCTTATGCAGATGGTCCTCATCGCGGAAAATATATGGCAGGGTAAACACGTTAATTTCAGGGAGAATGGCGGCAACAGGCGTCATTGAGACACGAATAATATCGATAGCGCCTAATTGCGCCTGTTCAATCATCTGTTTTTCATCGCCTAACACGCCACCAGGAAATGTTTTAATCTCCAGACGCCCGTCGGTCGCGGCGCTAAGTTTTTCCCCCATATGTTTCACTGCAACAACGTTCGGGTAATCAGCCGGATGCACATCTGCGGCGCGAAAAGTTTGTGCCAGCGTTGCATGACTCATCAGTAATACAGACGCGCCAATACACAGACTTAACAGGTTTTTTGTCAGTTTCATTTGTCCTTCTCCAGAAGTTCATAATATCCATTAACAGGAATAGCTTGCAGAGCAAATGACTGCCGGAATTAAAAACGGGCAGCGAGAAACTTTCATAACGACGTTACCTGCGCAGACTAACTGGTGTAACAATTTATTTCGATGACTGCGTTCACAAAAAATCGCAGATGCTTAAAATTTTTAGCACACTGTTTCATTTTTGCAATGCAGATCGTTTTATTGATAAAAAAACAACGCAAGGAAGGCGATTTGATACTAATAACACCCGTTAGCATTTCAATAAAAATAAAACACGAATGTTGTGAGGTAATATCTTCGAATGAAAATGAGGAATGCAGGATGGTATTAACACCATCCTGCTGAGGCGTTTTATGTTTACTGCCAGCCGTAGCGACGGCTATAAAAACCTTTCACTAATTGAGTCAATGTCATGTAACCCGCCAGAATCGCAATCAGCCACGGGAAGTAGCTCAGCGGTAATGCCTGCAATTGCAGATAGCTGGCCAGCGGCGAGAAGGGTAATGCAATGCCGACGACCATCACCACCAGCGTCATCAGCATCAGCGGCCACGCGGCGCGGCTCTGGATGAACGGCACGCGACGGGTACGAATCATATGCACAATCAACGTTTGCGACAGCAGGCCCACCACGAACCAGCCAGACTGGAACAACGTCTGATGTTCAGGCGTATTGGCATGGAAGACGAACCACATCAGGCAAAAGGTCAGAATGTCGAAGATCGAGCTGATCGGTCCAAAGAAGATCATAAAGCGGCCCAATTCGCTGGGATTCCAGCGCTGCGGCTTTTTGATCTGCTCTTCGTCGACGTTATCAAACGGAATCGCCACCTGGGATACATCGTACAGCAGGTTCTGAATCAGTAAGTGCAGCGGTAACATCGGCAGGAACGGTAAGAAGGCGCTCGCCACCAGCACGCTAAATACGTTACCAAAGTTTGAACTGGCCGTCATTTTGATGTACTTCAGCATGTTAGAGAAGGTACGGCGTCCTTCAATCACCCCTTCTTCCAGCACCATCAGGCTCTTTTCCAGCAGGATGATATCCGCCGCTTCACGCGCAATATCAACCGCGCCGTCAACGGAGATACCAATGTCCGCCGCACGCAGCGCCGGGGCATCGTTTATACCATCGCCGATAAAGCCGACCACATGGCCTTCGCGCTTGAGCAGCGTGACAATGCGCTCTTTGTGCATTGGCGTCAGACGGGCAAACAGCGTGGTGCGCTGAGCAAGCCGAGCCAGCTCATCATCGCTTAACCCTTCAATGCTGCTACCGATAACCACATCGCCCGCATCCAGGCCCACTTCATGACACACTTTTGCCGCCACCAATTCGCTATCGCCAGTGAGGATTTTCACCGTAATGCCGCTGGCTTTCAGCGCTTTAAGCGCAGGTGCGGTGGTCTCTTTCGGCGGATCGAGGAACGCAATATAGCCTTCGAGGATCAGATCTGATTCATCAATACGCTGGTAATCACCTTCACGCGCTGGCAGGTATTTCGTCGCCACCGCCACCACACGCAGTCCCTGGCGGTTCAGCGTGTCCGTAACGCGTTTCACCCGACGCAGCATGTTGTCATCTAACGGGACTATCTCACCGTTGTGACGCACCTGGGTACACACGCTGAGGATCTCCTGTAGCGCCCCTTTACAGACCAACTGGTGCACATCGGTTTCTTCTGCCACCACTACCGACATGCGGCGACGTTCAAAATCAAACGGGATCTCATCGATTTTCTGCCAGCGAGTCGAGAGCTGGCGGGCTGATTCTTCGTCCACACCTTCCAGCACCGCCGTATCCAGCAGATTCTTCAGCCCGGTCTGATAATGGCTGTTCAGCCACGCAGAATGCAGGACATGTTCGCTGGGCTTTCCAGAGATATCCGTATGATTCTCAAGTACAATTTTATCCTGAGTCAGGGTGCCGGTTTTATCGGTGCACAGGATATCCATCGCGCCAAAGTTCTGGATAGCGTCGAGGTGTTTAACGATAACCTTTTGTTTTGACAGCTTCACCGCCCCACGCGCCAGCGTTGAGGTGACGATCATCGGCAGCATTTCTGGAGTCAGTCCCACCGCCACAGACAGGGCAAACAGCGCCGCTTCCCACCAGTCACCTTTGGTGTAACCGTTGATAATAAGCACGATGGGCGCCATCACCAGCATAAAGCGGATCAGCAGCATGCTGACGCGGCTGATCCCTTTCTGGAAGGCATTCTGCTCGCTTTCCTGCTCGCTGACGCGACCCGCCAGTTGCCCGAACCAGGTATTGGCTCCGGTTGAAATCACGATGGCCTGCGCCGTGCCGCTCACCACGTTGGTGCCCATAAAGCACAGGCTATCGCATTCCAGCGGGTTGCTTTGCTGCGGATCGCGACTGGTTGCCACTTTCTCCACCGGCAGCGATTCACCGGTCAGCGAAGCCTGGGCGACGAACAGGTCACGAGCCTGCACCACGCGCAGATCGGCCGGGATCATATCCCCTGCCGCCAGCTTGATGACATCGCCGGGAACCAACTGGTCGATCGGCAGTTCAACCCAGCCGTTCTCCCCTTTCTCGTTGATAACGCGCAGCACCGTGGCGGTGTTGCTGACCATCGCTTTCAGCGCATCAGCCGCTTTGGTGGAGCGCGCCTCTTGCACAAAATTCAGCAGCGTAGAGATGACGACCATCAGGGCGATGACGCCAGCGGCAAACAGATCTTCGGTGGCATAGGAAATCGCCCCGAGAATGGTCAGCAGTATATTAAACGGATTGCGGTAGCAGACCCACAGATGCACCCACCAGGGCGACGGCTTCTGCGCCGGCAACTGGTTCTCGCCATGTATTTCGCGGGCGTTTTCGACTTCTGCGGCGTTTAAGCCTTCCGGATGAGCGCCGAACGTTTTCCACAGCGCGTCTTCGTCCATCAGCGCCATTTTCAGGCAATGTTCGCTTAGCGATGGCGGGATCGGCGTGCTGGCAACGGTCTGAGCATTCGGCAATGGATCACGATGCACCAGACGATGCGGTAAATGGCGGTTTAGCCGGGCAAACAGCTGGCGGGTCATATTTTTGAACATAGGCAGTCCCTCTGCACCTGTATAAACAGGCGCAGTAAATCCTTCAGGCGTGGCAAAGCCTTGCCTGGTGGCAATATTAAAATCACAACAGGGACGTCAGAACGTCACTGTCTTACTGCTCCGGTAAGACAGTGAAAGACAGGCTTACCGGAAAGGGTTGTTTCTCCATCTCGGGAGAGGGGTGGGATCGGGATCCATATAGCCTCCGGTAAGTGAATGATTTGCGTCGCGGATTATACGCAGAAAACCATAAGGTTTGTGGCAATTATGGCGGTATGATAAACCATGGAAACTAAACCAAACGTATACCAGACTTTGCCCATTGCGCCGCGCTTGAGTAAAGTTATTCTCTATTTGGCATAACTTCACACGCAACACGGGAAAACAGGATGCAAAATCGGCTGACCATTAAAGACATCGCCCGCTTAAGCGGTGTGGGAAAATCAACCGTTTCCCGTGTGCTCAACAATGAAAGCGGCGTGAGTGAACGCACCCGCGAACGCGTTGAGGCGGTGATGAATCAGCACGGTTTTTCCCCTTCCCGCTCCGCACGCGCCATGCGCGGACAAAGCGACAAGGTGGTGGCGATTATCGTCACGCGCCTGGATTCTCTTTCAGAAAATCTCGCCGTGCAGACCATGCTGCCCGCCTTTTATGAACAGGGCTACGATCCGATCATGATGGAAAGCCAGTTCTCGCCCGAGCTGGTTGAAGAACATCTCGGCATGCTCAGACGCCGCAACATTGATGGCGTGGTGCTGTTTGGTTTTACCGGCATTACTGAAGCCATGCTCGCCTCCTGGCAGGATTCTCTGGTGCTTCTGGCAAGAGATGCCAAAGGCTTTGCCTCCGTCTGCTATGACGATGAGGGTGCCATTCGTACCCTGATGCAGCGTTTATACGAACGCGAGCATCGCCATATTAGCTTTCTTGGTGTTCCGCATAGCGATGTGACCACTGGTAAACGCCGCCATGAGGCCTACCTGGCATTCTGTAAAAAACACAAACTGCATCCTGTGGCCGCGCTGCCGGGTCTGGCCATGAAGCAGGGCTATGAGCTGGCCGCCAACGTCATCACCCCGGAAACCACTGCCTTAGTCTGTGCGACGGATACCCTTGCCCTTGGCGTCAGCAAATATCTGCAGGAGCAGCGGATTGAGAACCTGCAGTTGGCAAGCGTGGGCAGCACGCCGCTGATGAAATTCCTCCATCCGGAAATTATCACCGTCGATCCAGGATACGCCGAAGCCGGGCGACAAGCGGCCTCGCAGCTGATCGAACAGATCAACGGCCGCAGCGAACCACGACAAATCGTTATTCCTTCCACCCTCTCCTGATCGCTTTCTGAGCATTAATTTGTGATCTTCGCTGCGTTTCGGGAACGTTCCCATTTTTAAATATTCATCGAAGATATACTCTGGCGCCAACAACGAGAGAGTTGCCGAATGACGACGCAACAGCGTCTTTTCCGGTCTACGGGGAACACACACCATCATGAGCAAAATAAAACAAGCAGACATCGACCGGCTGATTGAGCTGGTTGGCGGGCGCGACAATATCGCTACGGTGAGTCACTGCATTACTCGCCTGCGTTTTGTGCTGAATCAGCCTGCAAACGCCAGACCGAAAGAGATCGAATTGTTGCCAATGGTCAAAGGCTGCTTCACCAACGCCGGGCAGTTTCAGGTGGTAATTGGCACCGAGGTAGGCGATTACTACAAAGCGCTGTTGGCGACCACCGGACAAGCCAGTGCCGACAAAGAGCAGGCAAAGAAAGCGGCGCGGCAGAACATGAAATGGCATGAACAGCTGATCTCTCACTTCGCGGAGATCTTCTTCCCGCTGCTGCCAGCGCTGATTAGCGGCGGCCTGATCTTAGGTTTCCGTAACGTGATCGGCGATCTGCCCATGAGTAACGGGCAGACGCTGGCGCAGATGCATCCTTCGCTGAAAACCCTCTATGACTTCCTGTGGCTGATTGGCGAAGCGATCTTCTTCTATTTGCCGGTCGGGATTTGTTGGTCGGCAGTCAAGAAAATGGGCGGTACGCCGATCCTCGGTATTGTGCTGGGCGTGACCCTGGTTTCTCCGCAACTGATGAACGCCTATTTGCTCGGTCAGCAGGTGCCGGACGTGTGGAACTTCGGCCTGTTCAGTATTGAGAAAGTGGGCTACCAGGCGCAGGTCATACCGGCACTGTTGGCCGGGCTGGCGCTCGGGTTTATTGAAACACGCATGAAGCGCATCGTTCCGGATTACCTGTATCTGGTGATCGTCCCGGTGTGCTCGCTGATCCTTGCGGTATTCCTTGCACATGCCTTTATCGGTCCATTTGGCCGCATGATTGGCGACGGTGTCGCGTATGCGGTCCGTCATCTGCTGACCGGCAGTTTTGCTCCGATTGGCGCGGCGTTGTTCGGCTTCCTGTATGCCCCGCTGGTGATCACCGGTGTGCATCAGACCACGCTGGCTATCGACATGCAGATGATTCAGAGCATGGGCGGTACGCCGGTATGGCCACTGATCGCACTGTCGAATATCGCTCAGGCCTCTGCGGTGGTCGGGATCATTATCTCCAGTCGCAAACACAACGAACGTGAAATTTCCGTTCCTGCCGCGATCTCCGCCTATCTCGGGGTAACCGAACCAGCAATGTACGGGATCAACCTGAAATACCGCTTCCCAATGCTGTGCGCGATGATCGGCTCCGGTCTCGCCGGACTGCTGTGCGGCCTGAACGGTGTGCTGGCGAACGGGATTGGCGTCGGCGGTTTGCCGGGCATCCTCTCCATCCAGCCGACTTACTGGCAGGTCTTTGGCATGGCGATGGTCATTGCGATTGTCATCCCAATGATACTGACCTCATTCGTTTACCAGCGTAAACACCGTCTGGGCACATTACAGATTGTCTAACTTTTCTTCGGGGCGCAGTTGCGCCCCAGCGTATTTCCAGGAAACAACCATGAATATTCCCCACTGGTGGCAAAACGGCGTTATCTATCAGGTTTACCCCAAGAGTTTTCAGGACACCACCGGCAGCGGCACCGGAGATTTACGCGGCGTGACGCAGCGCCTCGACTATTTGCAAAAGCTGGGCGTTGATGCCATCTGGCTGACGCCGTTCTATATTTCGCCGCAGGTTGATAACGGTTACGACGTCGCAGACTACACATCTGTCGATCCGGCCTACGGCACGCTGGAAGACTTTGACGAACTGGTGGCGCAGGCGAAAGCGCGCGGCATCCGTATTATTCTCGACATGGTGTTTAACCACACCTCAACCCAGCACGCCTGGTTTCGTGAAGCGCTGGATAAAGACAGCCCGTATCGTCAGTTTTATTTCTGGCGCGATGGCACGCCAGACTGCCCGCCAAATAACTGGCGCTCCAAGTTTGGCGGCAACGCCTGGGGCTGGCACGCCGAAAGCGAGCAGTACTATCTGCACCTCTTTGCTCCGGAGCAAGCCGACCTGAACTGGGAAAACCCGGCGGTACGCGCCGAGCTAAAGAAAGTATGCGAGTTTTGGGCCGATCGCGGCGTGGACGGACTGCGCCTCGACGTGGTGAATCTTATCTCTAAAGATCAGGACTTCCCGAACGATCCCGACGGCGATGGACGGCGTTTTTATACCGACGGCCCACGCGCGCATGAATTTTTGCGTGAGATGAACCGCGATGTTTTTACTCCACGCAACCTGATGACGGTCGGCGAAATGTCTTCCACTACGCTTGAACATTGCCAGCAGTACGCCGCACAAGATGGTAGTGAACTGTCGATGACCTTTAACTTCCACCACCTGAAAGTGGATTACCCCAACGGTGAGAAGTGGACGTTAGCAAAACCCGATTATGTGGCGCTAAAAACCCTGTTCCACCACTGGCAGCAGGGCATGCACAATCAGGCATGGAACGCGCTGTTCTGGTGTAACCACGATCAGCCGCGCATCGTGTCGCGTTTTGGCGATGAAGGTAAATACCGCGTTCCGTCGGCCAAAATGCTGGCGATGGTGCTGCATGGCATGCAGGGCACCCCCTACATCTACCAGGGTGAAGAGATTGGCATGACCAACCCGCATTTCCGCCAGATTACCGATTATCGCGATGTGGAAAGCCATAACATGTTTGCCGAGTTGAACGGCCAGGGACGCGATGCGCAAGAACTGCTGGCGATCCTCGCCAGTAAATCACGCGATAACAGCCGCACGCCGATGCAATGGGATAACAGCAAACACGCGGGCTTCACCTACGGCGAGCCGTGGATCAATCTGTGTGACAACGCAGCAGACATTAACGTGACGGCAGCACTGAACGATACCGACTCGGTGTTCTACACCTATCAGAAACTGATCGCCTTGCGCAAAGCGGAGCCGGTTATCACCTGGGGCGACTACCAGGATCTGCTACCGGACAGCCCGCATCTGTGGTGCTATCAACGAGAGTGGCAAGGGCAGCGGCTGCTGGTCATTGCCAATCTGAGCGATACCTTCCAGAGCTGGCAGCCAGCCCAGACCGACGGAAACTGGCAGGTGCTGATGCACAACTATGCCGAGGTTGCCAGCCAACCTGGGGGCATGACACTGCGTCCTTTTGAGGCCGTCTGGTGGTTGCAAAAATAGCTTGCAATTATGTTCAGGCCCGGTACGCATAGCGCTACCGGGCGTTGCTATATACGCTTAGCTTAGCTTCCTGTTTTTGTTGAATAATTAATCAGAATTTTCTGCCCACAATTTACAATCGCTGTACTGCCCGTCATCTGTACGCTCCGATTTTTACTTTGCGCTACATCAAATAAATCGTAAACATCCTTGATGCAAATCACTACATATAGAACTTAAAATGCACGCCGACCCAATATGTTGTATTAATCGACTACAATTGCTACAACTACAGTGCACCGTTTAACGGTGGAATTGTGGATAAAGTGGGTCAGGATTGCGGGAAGTCATTGGCAATAGAGATGAATAAAGCCATGACCGCTTCCCCAACCTCTGTGGATAACCTGTTCTTATAAATATGGAGTGATCATGACACCGCATGTGATGAAACGAGATGGCTGTAAAGTGCCGTTTAAATCAGAGCGCATCAAAGAAGCCATTCTGCGTGCAGCTAAAGCAGCGGGAGTCGATGACGCAGATTACTGTGCCACCGTCGCAGAAGTCGTTAGTAGCCAGATGAATGAGCGCAGCCAGGTCGATATCAACGAGATCCAGACAGCGGTAGAAAACCAGCTGATGTCTGGTCCGTACAAGCAACTCGCCCGTGCGTACATCGAATATCGCCACGACCGTGATATACAGCGTGAAAAACGTGGCCGTCTGAACCAGGAAATTCGTGGTCTGGTTGAGCAAACCAACTCTGCTCTGCTGAACGAAAACGCCAACAAAGACAGCAAAGTGATCCCGACCCAGCGCGACCTGCTGGCCGGTATCGTCGCCAAACACTATGCGCGTCAACACCTGTTGCCGCGTGATGTCGTCCAGGCGCACGAGCGTGGTGATATTCACTATCACGATCTCGACTACTCTCCGTTCTTCCCAATGTTTAACTGCATGCTGATCGACCTGAAAGGTATGCTGACGCAGGGCTTTAAGATGGGTAACGCGGAGATTGAGCCGCCAAAATCCATCTCCACCGCGACGGCCGTCACCGCGCAAATTATCGCGCAGGTTGCCAGTCATATTTATGGCGGTACCACCATTAACCGTATTGACGAAGTTCTCGCACCGTTCGTGACCGAGAGCTTTAATAAGCATCGCAGAACCGCTGAAGAGTGGCAGATCCCAGATGCCGACGGTTATGCGCATTCCCGTACCGAGAAAGAGTGCTACGACGCATTCCAGTCCCTTGAGTATGAAGTGAATACCCTGCATACCGCCAACGGTCAGACGCCGTTCGTTACCTTCGGTTTCGGCCTGGGAACCAGCTGGGAATCGCGTTTGATCCAGCAGTCCATTCTGCGTAACCGCATTGCTGGCCTGGGTAAAAATCGTAAAACCGCCGTGTTCCCGAAACTGGTGTTTGCGATTCGTGACGGTCTGAACCACAAGTTTGGCGATCCGAACTATGACATCAAGCAGCTGGCGCTGGAGTGCGCGAGCAAGCGTATGTATCCGGACATCCTGAACTACGATCAGGTGGTTAAAGTGACCGGCTCGTTCAAAACGCCAATGGGCTGCCGCAGCTTCCTGGGCGTATGGGAAAACGAGAACGGCGAACAGGTTCACGATGGCCGTAACAACCTCGGCGTTATCAGCCTTAACCTGCCGCGTATCGCGCTGGAAGCTCATGGCGATGAAGCCACCTTCTGGAAACTGCTCGACGACCGTCTGATCCTGGCGCGTAAAGCGCTGATGACCCGCATTGCGCGTCTGGAAGGCGTGAAGGCCCGCGTTGCACCGATCCTGTATATGGAAGGGGCCTGCGGCGTACGCCTGAAAGCAGATGATGACGTGTCTGAAATCTTTAAAAACGGCCGCGCATCGATTTCTCTGGGTTACATCGGCATTCACGAAACCATCAACGCGCTGTTTGGCGACAAACACTTGTACGACAGCGAGCAGCTTCGCGCTAAAGCTATCGCCATTGTGGAACGTCTGCGTCAGGCGGTCGATCAGTGGAAAGACGAAACCGGCTACGGCTTTAGTCTGTACAGTACACCAAGTGAAAACCTGTGCGATCGTTTCTGCCGTCTGGATACCGCCGAGTTTGGCGTGGTGCCGGGTGTTACCGACAAAGGTTACTACACCAATAGCTTCCACCTCGACGTGGAGAAAAAGGTTAACCCGTACGACAAGATCGATTTCGAAGCGCCGTACCCGCCGCTGGCGAACGGAGGTTTCATTTGCTACGGCGAGTATCCGAACATTCAGCACAACCTGAAAGCACTGGAAGACGTCTGGGATTACAGCTATCAGCACGTGCCGTATTACGGGACCAACACGCCAATCGATGAATGCTACGAGTGCGGCTTTACCGGTGAGTTCGAGTGCACCAGCAAAGGCTTTACCTGCCCGAAATGTGGTAACCACGACGCCGCGCGCGTGTCGGTCACCCGCCGCGTATGCGGTTATTTAGGCAGCCCGGACGCTCGTCCGTTTAACGCCGGTAAGCAGGAAGAAGTGAAGCGCCGCGTTAAGCATTTAGGTAATGGGCAGATAGGTTAATTTCGACAGTATTATTGCCTGGCGATGAGACGCTTTTCGCAAAGCAATTGGCGCCAGGACAAGGCGGCAAGCAAGCGAATCCCGGGGAGCTTACATAAGTAAGTGACCCGGGTGAGCGAGCGCAGACAACGCAGTAATGGCGTCAATTGAGAAGCGAAAATGCGATACCATCAATACTATCCTGTCGATATCGTCAACGGCCCAGGAACCCGCTGCACCCTGTTTGTGTCGGGATGCGTGCATGAATGCCCTGGCTGCTATAACAAAAGCACCTGGCGACTCAATTCCGGCCAGCCGTTTACCAAAGAGATGGAAGACAAGATCATTGCTGATCTGAACGACACGCGAATCCCTCGCCAGGGTATTTCGCTATCCGGCGGCGATCCGCTGCATCCGCAAAACGTGCCGGATATCCTGCAACTGGTACAGCGTATTCACGCTGAGTGTCCAGGGAAAGATATCTGGGTGTGGACTGGCTACAAGCTTGATGAACTCAACGCCGCGCAAATGCAGGTGGTGGATCTCATCAACGTGCTGGTCGATGGTAAATTTGTGCAGGATCTTAAAGACCCGGCGCTGATCTGGCGCGGTAGCAGCAACCAGGTTGTACATCATTTGCGTTAATTTCCAGGCGGTAAATATTCTGTTTTCCGCCTCTCAAAAACGGCTCACGCACTCCATCGCGACCGTTTTGAAGTCGGTGAAATTCCGGCAAGCGCAGAGCCGCGTCATCGCGCGTTCGCGCAGGAAGGTGACGAAGATATCGTAGATAGCCATCGCCTCTTCGTATTCACTCTTGCTGATGGCGAGCAAGAAGATCACGTGGGCCGTTTCATCGCCCCAGGCGATACCCTGCGGGGCGAGGATGGTGTAGACCACCGTTTTCTTTGCCAGCAGACCAAGGGCGTGCGGCAAGGCAATGCTGTCACCCAGCATGGTGCTGACGATGGCCTCACGCTCAACCACCGAATCAAGAAACTCCGCGTCGACAAAACCTTCATCCTGCAACTGACGGCATAAGGTTTTGAACAACGTTTGTTGATCCATTGGCTCGTCAATCACACGAAAATGGGCGGCATCGAAGAATTTGTTCAACATCCACGGACGGGTTCTGTCTACCAGCACCAGTTTGCCAATCTGCTCCAGCTGATAATCGGTAGGGAACGGCGCAATCATCACCACCGGCTTATCTTTTTCACCAATCCGCGCGGTAGAGATGACAAAATCTTCGCTGATGCTTTCCCTCTGTTCGTAGTCGCGAAGCGTTACGGTATCGACGATCTCTATCTGCGGATACTTACGCGCCAGTACCGCTTCAATCATCCGCGCCATCGCATTTCCGGCATCGCATACCAGCAGAACCTTCGGCTGTCTCTGGTAACCGATGTTGTAACTACGCTCCAGCCCGACGCCAATATGCAGCACGAGGAAGCCAATCTCATTTTCACTGATGGTGTACGGCGTATATTTTCCCCATCCCGAGACGGCGGCCAGCGTCATGTCCCACGCCATGGGGTAGTGCTGTTTAATATTTTCCAACAGCGGATTGGGGATCATTATCTGGTAACGCACCCGGGTGATCATCGTCTTAATATGCGTCAGCAGGTCAGCATGCAACTGTTTGTCATTCAACAGGTTGTAGTTGTACTGGGTGTTGATAAAACGCAGGATGTAATTGACCAACGCTTCGTCATCATCCGCATTGATAGCACTGGGCGCGATATCCTGAACCTGGCGGGCAGCAATATGCACCTGTAGCCAGTTTTCTTCGGAAACGGAAAGCGGTTTGTCTGCCAGGCGGTGCAGTACCGCCGCGATTTCCCGCGTGGCCAGGCACACCGATTGATCGGCCTCTTCTGCGGCAAAATCCGGGAGTGGATATCCTTCGCTAATCCGCCGTACCGCCACCGCGCAGTACAAGCGTAAAAACAGCTCGCCCTCATCGGTCAGACGAATATGGAAACGGGCAAAAATGTCCTGCAAAACGGGTTGCAACTGTTCAGGAAGCCCCGCATTCAGCGCTTCTTGCGTCACTAACGGATGCTGCGGATCCTGCTGCGCCAGCGTCCACAGCAGATCGGTCAAACAGGCGCGGATCGCCATTTCGCTGCCGAACAGCTTCATGCCGTGACGGGGACGCGTTTCCAGCGTCAGATGATAACGTTGCAGATGCTCGCGCACCTCAGCCATATCGTTTTGCAGCGTCGCGCGGCTGATAAACCATTCATCAGCCAAATCTTCCAGCTTCAGCGAGAAAGCCGACGTCAGAAAACGCACCACCAGCCAGTGTATCCGTTCCTGGCTGGTGCGTGGGATGCGCAGCAACGTATTGGGCTGCTGCGTTTGCAGGGTGTGAAAGCTTGCCGGGTCGTCAATTTTGAGCTGATAACCATTACCCCGGCTGAGGACAAACTGTGCGCCGTACTGGGTGAGCAGCGCGTTTAGCGCGGTGATATCCGCCCGTACGGTGCGTGTGGAAACCGACAACCGCTGCGCCAGCTCGTCCTGTGGAAGCGCTTCGTTTTGCAACATGTCAAACAGCTGTGCTAAACGTTGGTTGGGGAATCGCACGTCAGTTTCCTCATCAGTCAGTTAGCCTACGCAGGCCCGGGTCATCGCCATCAGCTGGCGTACGTTGTCCGGACGAGTGTTACCACTCACCTTATCAATAATCGAACTATAGATGTGAGGAATGATTTTACTCACTCCGGCATCGAGGGCAATTTGCAGGATTTCAGTGAAATTATCCAGATCGATACCGCCGGTTGGCTCCAGCCAGAAGTCATGACGGGCGCAGGCCTGCGCGACCGCAATGTACTCGTCACGGCATTTCAGGCCGCCCATCGGGAAGTATTTAATTGAGCTACCGCCCATGTCTTTGAGCAGCGCAATCGCGGTTTCTATCGGTACAATACCGTCCGGCGACTGGCTGCTTAGCGGACCAGTGGAGATTTTCACCCTGCCCGGCGTGCCGGTTGGCGAGACCAGACCATTGACCACTGTCTCCTGCTGGCCCAGCAGCGCGCGACTGGTGGCCACGCCGGTAAAGACCTGATTGACATGCTGTGGCTGCACCTGACGGGAGATTTCACTGACCATCGCCGACTGGTTAGGATCGCCCGCCCCCAGCCCCACGGAGAGCGCATTGTCGATAAGGGCCGCGTATTCACGCATATCCGCTACCGCGCTTGCGACATCCGGGTAATTTTTTGACAACACGCCAACCAGCACGTGTCCTTCCGCCGCCGCATAAATATCCCGGGCATTTTCTTTGGAGCCTGCCAGCACGTTCAGGCAGACGCGGTCGCGATAAAAGTTAGGGGTCAGTTTCATGCGTTTTTCTCCTGCGAAATCACTTCACCAATTCGACGGGCCACAATCTCCAGCTGCGCGCGATCGACGCTGCGCACATCGGCTTCGATAATGCCTTCATTGGCTTTGTAACCACGGAAGTAAATCGCGTACTCCCCCTGTTTCAGCGCGTCGACCAGTTCCCCCGTGGCGATCCCGGTTACCGCTTCATCAAACTTAATTTCCGTGCGTGCGATGTCGCGCCCTGCACTATCCCACACCACGCGGGCGCTCACGCCGTTAAGCTGGTTCAACGCATTAATGAACGGCGTCATTTTCTCGACCATCTCCGCGCCGCTCTCTTTCTGCGCGTTCAGATACAGTTCGATGGCGCAGGTCAGTCCAAGAATTCCCTCTTTGCCCACCTTCATCGCCCGGCCAATCCCCGCCGTCTGGCGCTTCACCCACTCAACATATTGGGTTTTACCAATCACCAGACCGCTGGTTGGTCCTTCTATCGCCTTGGCGCCGCTATAAATCACCAGATCTGCACCAACCCGGTAGTAGCACTGCAAATCCTCTTCCGCCGCCGCGTCCACTATCAGCGGCAGATTATGCGTACGCGCCACCACCGCTGCCTGCTCCACGCTGAGCATACTTTTCTGGACGCAGTGGTGAGATTTGATATACAGAATGGCTGCCGTACGCGGTGTAATGGCCGCCGCCAACTGCGCCGCGGAACATTCATTGGCATAACCGGCTTCCACTAACTTGCCGCCGCCAAGCGCTACCATGGTGCCCACCGGTGCGCCAAAGTTGACGTTGTGACCTCTGGGCAACACGATTTCGTTGTTCTCGATGGGCGTGACGTGCAGGTTCTCCAGCAGCCAGTCGCTGTCTTTAACCAATACGCCAGCCACCGACAGGGCGATCCCGGCCGAGGCGCAAGAGACAACCGTTGCCCCCTCCACTTCCAGTAATTTCGCGATGTAGTCGCCGGTTTTATTGACCAGGTCTTTCATCTCGAAATATTGGTTCATCCCCGCCATCGCGGCTTCAACCACTTCTGGTCGCGGCGTGGAAACGCCGAGCGCCGTCATGCGGCCGGAGGTATTAATCACCTGTTTTAAATCGTATTTCTCAAAAATCGAAGGCATGTTCCGCGCTCCCTTGTTCGGTCATATAGCCCTTGCCCGCACGTATTGCGGCAAGCGGCACCAGCAGTTGTTCAGCCTGCAGGCTGTCGTTTTCTGCATCTACCAGCACGGTTGGCTGGCGCTTAAGCGTAAAGAGGGTTAAATCGGCATCCAGACCGATCTGCAGCCGCCCCTTCTGTTTCAGGCGCAGACCATCGGCGGCATTGGCGGTAACGCATTCAATGACCTGCGGAAGCGACATCCCAATGGCGAGGAATTTCGACATCACATTCGCCAGGGAATGCACCGGGCCGCTGATACGGTTACGACAGTAAATATCGGAGCTGATGGTGTGCGGCAAAATACCCAGTTCGATAGCGCGTTTTGCCACCGCAAAGCTCAGGCTGGCGGTGCCATGCCCAACGTCCAGACGCACGCCGCGTGAAATTGCCCGCATCACTGACGCCCGCAGCTCGCCTTGCGGCGTCAGAATGCGATTCGGCTTACCGTTGTAACAGTGGGTAATGATGTCACCCGCGCTCAGGCGCTCGGCGATCTCATCCAGGTCCGGCGGGTTGTTGCCGATGTGCACCATCAGCGGCAGGTCACCGTTCTGCGCTTGCATCGCTTTGGCGCGATCCAGCGGCGTGATGCCATTTTCACCGACTACGCTGCTGCTCATACGTGCCTTCAGACCGACGATAAAATCAGGGTGGCGTTTCACCGCCTCTCGCACCGCATCAGCGTCAATATTGACCATGTTGGCCAGCTCGTTCTGGGCAATAAGCCCAACGCGGGAGATATTCAGCAACGCGTACACTTCGGTGGCAGCTTCCCGAGTCAGGGTGTAAAAATCGTCGATGTCATCCGCCCCGGTACTGCCCGCATCCACCACCGTGGTAACGCCGGTCGCAATACCAACGCTATCCGGCTGGTCGTGGTAAATCGGGGATTTCGGGTAGCAATGAACGTGGGAGTCAATCCAGCCTGCGCTGACGTAGCACTCACCGCCCAGCTCAATGGTTTTCAGCGCCGGACCATCAACGTCACCCAACGCCGCGATCTTGCCGTCTTTGAGCGCAATATCGCTCACCGTATCGTCAACGAGGCGCGCACGGCGCAGGAGTAAATCAAACATGTCTCTCTCCTGTTGAAATGGGGGCGATCGTGTAGGCCTGATAAGCGCAGCCGCCATCAGGCCTACAACGACACACCATCAACTAATGGCAATCGGGAAAATAGACCCGAGGATCATTGCGCCGAGGATCGCCCCGCCGGTAATCGGTTTTTGCCACAGGTAAAACAGCAGCGCACCCGCCAGAGAACCGATTCCGATAGGAATAGAAGCCGTCATCGCGCTGAGGATAATCAACGGTCCGAGGAAGCGTCCGGAGGCGTTACCGGCCCCCATCATGACGTCCGCACCGTAGGTCGAGTCGCTCTGGTTGATGGTGAACTTACGCGCCAGAATGATGATGTAGCCAATCGCCAGACCAATCACCAGACCGGTGACCAGCGAGGCGGCGAAGTTGGCGACAGGGAAGATAATGCCCGCACCCAGCAGCAGCGCCGGAACACCTAACCCAACCCCGGTTTGAATCGCCCCGCCGATATCCAAAATCCCCACCAGCGAACCTTCAATGATGCGGGCAAACAGGAAGCTTGCGCCAAATGCCGCCACCGCTCCGTAGGAGCCGGTATCCATTCCCGCCTTCAGCATCGCCACAAAAGCCACTTCGTTAAATGCGCCAATACCGTACAGGTAGTACATGTGTGTTCCGGCAAACACGCCAGAGGAGAGCAGGCCCACGAAGATCGGGAACGACCAGTCAGCGAACCAAAAACCTTTATTCTGTTCCATGATGACCTCCATTATTTGCCGCTGAGCGAGTTGTGGATAAGTTCGAGCCAGTTAGGCACGGTCAGATGGAAGGATTCGATCATCTTCATGTCGAAGCCACGGAAGAAGCCGCTCAGGACAAACAGCGCGACGATAGCCACCATCATCACTTTAGTGACGTGGTTCCAGCCGCTCTCTTCAACACCTTTGCCGATCAGAATGCCGAGAACCAGACCCGGAACGGCGTTACCCATGATCAGCTGCGCCGCGCCGCCAAAAACGGTGGCCCAGAAGCCAGATTTCTTACCGGCATCGATCGCCGCCAGCCAGAAGATTACTGGCATCACGGTGTTAACCAGCAGGTTAGCCGCGGGCACCAGCACCTTGACGGCGGTAACCTGCAACGCTTCCGGTACGGATGATGCGGTGAGGTTCAGGAAGGTCACCACGATCATCCCGATAACGCCGCAGGCAATTGCCATGCGTTTGGGGTCGTGCAGCGTTTCACCGACGTTGCGATTTTTAATCATCAGCGCGGCGGCGCCCCAGTTGGGAATGATGCGATGGTCGACGTCCTGCGTGAACGCCCCCGCCGCAACAGAGGAAGCCCAGGCGTTAAAGAAGAAGCCCAGGCCGAACGAGAAGTGAGAAGCCGGATCCCCTTCGCAGGAATTCAGTTCTCCCAGAGTACGAAACGCGCCCATCCCTTGAGTGGTAGGCGCATGAAACATGCGTGCAGCCCCAGCGCCGACACCAACGCCAACCAACGCGCCGATGATGAGCGATTTTATTAATATTATCAGGAACATAATTATGCCTTTTAATAGAAAAATCAGCGTTGCGTAACGAAATCCACCTTGTCGAGATTGATGGCAGTCACGTTGACGGTCACGTCCAGCTCCACGCTGAAAGTGCGTCTTTCCCGTCGCAAAAAGAGGAATAAAAACGCCTCTTTACACACCGATTCACGCGCTTGAACAACCTGCACATCCTGTGGCTCAATACGCAGTAAGATATGCGGCGACGCTTTCATCACCGCAGCCTGAACGTGGTTCAGGGCATCGGCAAAGGCGCGAGCTTTGGTCTCGCCCTTACCCGTGACTCTCACCGTGGTGGTGAATTGCTCTTTCATGCTTAAGCGCCGTGTTTCTTTTGCCACGCCTGCACCAGGCGCTCGCCGAGCTCTTCTTTGTCCATAAAGCCGAATCCCAGTACGTTGCACCCTTCGTTGATGGCGGTTACCCCTTCATCGACCGAGCGCATGCCGTATTTCGCCTTGTAGCCGTATTTGGTCTGCGCGGTAATCGCACCCGCACCACCGCTGCCGCAAAACGAGATACCAAAGGTGGCGTTTTCCGCTTTCATCACGTCACCCAGCTTCATATCTGCTGCAACGCCCGGCACCACAACGGCACGGCCACCCGCTTTCTCTACGCCTGCCGCCACTTTCTGGCCTTTACCCAGACGATCGCCAATAACTACGGTAATCTGTTCCATCTTTTGCTCCTTAAAGGTTGTCTTTCGCGACTTCGAAGTGCACCGACAGCAGCCAGGCCTCTTCCTCAGGAAGATTGCCAAACTCGGCGACCACGTCGCGGGCAAGCGCCATTGATTCGGCAGATATTTCATCAAACAAGCTGGCATCGACCTCTGGTAAGGGTTCACCCGTTACCGAGCGGTGCGCCATGGCGCGAACATGCGACGTCAGCATCTGTTCCTGTACGGCGTTGGGAATAATGTTGCGTTCACGCAGCAAGGCATACACCTGCGCCAGCATGCGGTCGGCCAGTTCCACCGATTCCCCCATGTCATTCATTACAGCTCCGTTATTCACTCGTCTTACCCCGTTAATGTCTCTGAGGGTAAATTAGCGACGGAGGTTATGAGTTTGTAGCGAGTTGTTTTCCACTTCGAAGTGGAAAGGTGTGCAGCGATAGTGATCTGTGCCGCAAAAAGAGCTGGAACCACGATTTATCACTGGAAGAATGTGATTGAGATCGCAATAGCGAGCAGAAAAATGGAAGGAAGTGCGAACAATGAACGGGCGATAAAAATGAAAAAATGTGATGGGGATAGCGTTTACTTATGGGACGTGCAGTAGCGGGGGGTTTTATCCGACCTACGGGTATGCAGGCCGGATAGCGCAGATTAGCGGAACTTCTTGTGGTTTTCGTTGCGCGTGGTTTTCAGCTCTTCCGCAACAGCTTTCGCCTCTTTAACTTTACCTTCGTTCGCCAGCTTCAGCGCGCCGTCAATCTGGCCGATCAGCGTGTCAAAACCGTGGCGGAAATCCTTCATCTCCGGGCTGTCCGGGGATTTGTTTTCCAGCTTCGGCGGCGTTCCCTTTTGCGCGTCCAGCGCAGCTGCACGCATTTTGGTTAACGCATCTTTCAGTTCAGTCGCATTATCCGTTTTTTCGACGATTTTCAGGTTGTCGTTGAGGATCCCCATATCGTCTTCAAGATCGGCTGCAAACGCAGAAGAACCAAGAACCAGCGTTGAAGCTGCGACGATCGCTAACAGGTGTTTACGCATTGCTCACTTCCTTTTTTATTATTCAAAAATAAACAAACGCCAGATACCCTCAATAATTCACGCCACAGCTTGAAGTATGACGGGTATTATTGCCCGGCGATCTTCATCTCCGGCAACAGGACCGAACCACACTGAATATTACTGCGCGTTTCAATATCGTTGCCGACGGTGACGATATTACGCCACATCTCTTTTAAGTTACCGGCGATGGTAATTTCACTCACCGGGTACTGAATTTCGCCGTTTTCGACCCAGAAGCCCGCCGCGCCGCGCGAGTAATCGCCGGTAATGCCGCTTACGCCCTGTCCCATCAGCTCGGTAACCACAAGACCTGTGCCCATCTCTTTGAGCAACTGCTCGAAGCTTAGACCCTGTCCCGGAATTCGCCAGTTGTGGATCCCGCCTGCATGTCCGGTGCTCTTAAGCCCCAGCTTACGTGCAGAATAATTGGTCAGCAGCCACTGAGTCAGCACACCGTCTTTAATAATGTCGCGGCGTTCGGTCCGTACGCCTTCGCTGTCGAACGGTGAAGACGCCAGCCCTTTCAGCAGGTGCGGATGTTCTTCAATGGTCAGCCATTCCGGCAGAATTTGCTTGCCCAGCGAGTCGAGCAGGAAGGTGGATTTGCGGTACACCGAGCCGCCCGCAATGGCGCCAACCAGGTGTCCGAACAGTCCGGTCGCCACTTCATTGGCGAAAATCACCGGCGCTTTCATGGTGGAAAGCTTTCGCGGAGACAGGCGAGATAAGGTACGGCGAGCGCAGTCTGCCCCCACCCACTCCGGCGTTTGCAGATCGCCCATCGCCCGGCCAATGGTGTAAGCGTAATCACGCTCCATATCACCATTTTCTTCTGCGATTACGCAGCTGGAAAGGGAATGGCGCGTGGAGCAGTAGCCCTGCAGCATACCGTGGCTGTTGCCAAACACTTTGATACCATAGTGGCTGTTAAAGCTGCCGCCTTCGGTGTTGGTGATGCGTTTGTCGGCCTGCAACGCCGCCTGTTCAGCGCGGGCAGCCAGTTCGATAGCTTCGTCAGGGGAAACTTCCGCCGGGTGGAACAGGTCCAGATCGGGCGCATCAAAGGCCAGCAGTTCTTTATCTGCCACGCCCGCACACGGATCCGGCGAAGTGTAACGTGCAATGTCCAGCGCGGCCTGCACGGTGCGTGCAATCGCCTGCGGGCTTAAATCGGTGGACGATGCGCTGCCCTTACGGTTCTGGTGGTAAACCGTAATCCCCAGTGCACCATCGCTATTGAATTCGACGTTCTCCACTTCACCATAACGGGTGCTGACGCTAATACCCGTGGTCTTGCTCACAGCGACTTCCGCGCCATCCGACTTACCTGATGCTAATTCCAGTGCCGTCGAGACTGCTTCTTCCAGAATCTTACGCTGCGCTTCAACTTGTGAGATTACTTTCATCGCAAATGCCATAATGTAGAGAGAGTTTCTCTGAAGTCTAACAGAGAACCGTTTTTCAGTGCGCATCTTAACTGGTAACATTAGCCTCTTTTTTTAAGGAGCCTGACATGACTAAGCAGCCCGAAGACTGGCTCGACGACGTTCCCGGTGATGACATCGAAGACGAAGACGATGAAATTATCTGGGTCAGTAAAAGTGAAATAAAACGTGACGCCGAGGAGTTAAAACACCTGGGTGTGGAACTGGTAAAACTGGGGAAAAACGCGCTGGATAAAATCCCGCTCGATGCGGATTTACGTGCCGCGATTGAGCTGGCCCAGCGTATTAAGATGGAAGGTCGCCGTCGTCAGCTGCAGCTGATTGGCAAAATGTTGCGCCAGCGCGATGTTGATCCTATCCGTCAGGCGTTGGACAAGCTGAAAAACCGTCACAACCAACAGGTCGTTGTCTTCCATAAGCTGGAGCAACTGCGTGACCGTATGGTTGACGGTAGCGATGAAGCTATCGAAGAAGTGATGAACCTGTGGCCTGACGCCGACCGTCAGCAACTGCGTTCGCTGGTGCGTAACGCCAGGAAAGAAAAAGCGGGCAACAAGCCGCCAAAATCTTCCCGCCAGATCTTCCAGTATCTGCGTGAACTGGCGGAAAACGAGGCGTAACCTCTTCGTCCGCCGAAAGTGCCGGATGGCGGTGCAAATACCTTATCCGGCCTACGATCCGTTGTAGGCCCGGTAAGCGTAGCGCCACCGGGCATTTTTTTACTCTTCTTCTGCCTGAGCTTTCTTCGCCAGACCATCCAGCAGTTTTTGATGAATACCGCCAAACCCGCCGTTGCTCATCACCAGAATGTGATCGCCAGGCTGTGCGGTTTTCACTACCATATCTGCCAGTGCATCCACATCGCCGCTCCAGTGTGCCGGCTGAACGCAGGCTTCAGCGACTTCTGCTACCTGCCACGGAATGTGCGGAGGTTGCAGCAGGAACACTTCGTCTGCACGCCCTAACGACGGCGCCAGGTCATCTTTGCACAGGCCCATTTTCATGGTGTTCGAGCGAGGTTCCAGCACCGCGATGATGCGCGCCGTACCACCCACTTTACCGCGCAGTGCCGCAAGCGTTGCCAGAATGGCCGTCGGGTGATGGGCAAAATCGTCATACACCGTCACGCCATTGGCTTCACCGCGCAGCTCAAGACGGCGACGGGCGTTGATGAACGAGCCCAATGCATTGGCCGCATCCGCAGGCACGACGCCAACATGACGCGCGGCTGCAATCGCCATCAGGCCGTTGTGCATGTTGTGCTCGCCCACCAGGCCCCACTTCACTTCGCCGACTTTTTCACCGTCCAGCCACACTTCCCACTCGGAGGCATCGGTGGTCAGCTTTTTCGCCTGCCAGTGACCTTGTTCGCCCACCAGCTCTTGTTCGCTCCAGCAGCCCATCGCCATCGTCTGTTTCAGATTGATGTCGTTTTCCGGGTAGATGATGCGTCCCTGGCCCGGCACGATACGCACCAGATGGTGGAACTGTTTCTGAATAGCTTTAAGATCGTCAAAGATATCCGCGTGATCGAACTCAAGATTATTGAGGATCAGCGTGCGCGGGCAGTAATGTACGAATTTAGAACGCTTGTCGAAGAACGCACAGTCGTACTCATCCGCTTCAATCACGAAGAAGTCGCTCTCGCCGAGGCGCGCGGAAACCTCAAAGTTGCCCGGAACGCCGCCGATCACAAAGCCAGGTTTATAGCCGCAGGCTTCGAGGATCCAGGTCGCCATCCCGGCGGTGGTGGTTTTACCGTGCGTACCCGCAACCGCCAGTACCCAGCGATCGCGCAAGACAAAGTCATGCAGCCACTGCGGGCCAGACATGTACGGAATGTTCTTTTCCAGCACCGCTTCCACGCACGGATTACCACGGGTCATGGCATTGCCAATGATCACCAGGTCCGGCTGTGGGTCGAGCTGACTGGCATCGTAACCCTGAATCAGATCAATGCCTTGCTTCTCAAGTAAGGTACTCATCGGCGGATACACATTGGCGTCCGAACCGGTTACTTCATGACCGAGCGAGCGCGCCAGCATCGCCAGACCGCCCATGAAAGTGCCACAAATTCCCAAAATATGAATGCGCATACGTCACTATCCTTTTTTAATCTGGGGGCCATTTTACGCACATGTCCGGCAAGTGAGAAACGCATTTCAGGATATTCCGCAGTTTGCTGGCGCGATTCACCTAAGCGCAGCAATGGAAATATTTGTTAATATTGTTGCGGTCGCTTTACTCCACATAAATTGCAGGGAAAGTGTTATGAAAACGTTAGGTGAATTTATTGTCGAAAAGCAGCACGAGTTTTCTCATGCTACCGGTGAACTCACTGCTTTGTTGTCGGCAATAAAGCTGGGCGCCAAGATCATCCACCGCGATATCAATAAGGCCGGTCTGGTCGATATCCTGGGTGCCAGCGGTGCTGAGAACGTGCAGGGAGAGGTTCAACAAAAACTCGATCTGTTCGCGAACGAAAAACTGAAAGCTGCACTGAAGGCGCGCGACATTGTGGCGGGCATTGCCTCAGAAGAAGAAGATGAAATCGTCGTCTTTGAAGGCTGTGAACACGCTAAATACGTTGTGCTAATGGATCCGCTGGATGGCTCATCCAACATCGATGTTAACGTCTCTGTCGGTACGATTTTCTCTATTTACCGCCGCGTAACCCCAGTCGGCACACCGGTCACGGAAGAGGATTTCCTGCAACCGGGCAACAAGCAGGTTGCTGCAGGTTACGTTGTTTATGGTTCTTCCACCATGCTGGTGTATACCACCGGCTGTGGCGTACATGCCTTCACCTACGATCCTTCTCTGGGCGTATTCTGCCTCAGCCAGGAACGTATGCGCTTCCCGGCGAAAGGCAGCACGTACTCCATTAACGAAGGTAACTACATCAAATTCCCGAACGGCGTGAAGAAGTACATTAAATTCTGCCAGGAAGAAGATAAGCCAACCCAGCGCCCGTATACCTCGCGCTACATTGGCTCTCTGGTTGCAGATTTCCATCGCAATCTGCTGAAAGGCGGGATCTACCTGTACCCAAGCACCGCCAGCCACCCGCAAGGGAAACTGCGTCTGCTGTATGAATGCAACCCGATGGCCTTCCTGGCCGAGCAGGCGGGCGGCAAAGCCAGCGATGGTAAAGAACGCATTCTGGATATCACCCCAGAAAGCCTGCACCAGCGCCGCTCCTTCTTCGTGGGTAACGACCATATGGTTGAAGATGTAGAACGCTTTATCCGCGAGTTCCCGGACGCGTAAGTATCATTCATCGCACGGACGTAGGCCGGATAAAACGCGTAGCGTTGCCATCCGGCCTACAAAATCCATCGTCTGCTTACGCTTTCTGTAGCTTAAATACGGCCATTGCTTCGATTAGCGCTGAAGACTGCTCTTCCAGCGAGCGGGTAGCCGCTGAAGACTGCTGTACCAGCGCCGCGTTTTGCTGCGCCGTTTCATCCATCTGAATTACCGCGATATTCACCTGCTCTATGCCGCGACTCTGTTCCTGGGACGCACTGGCAATTTCACGCATCAGTTTGGTCATACGCATAACCTCGGTCGCGATTTCATCCATGGTTTCGCCCGCCTGCTGCGCCAGTTCACTGCCTTCCCCCACATGGGTGTGCGAATCGCTGATTAGCGTACGGATCTCTTTGGCCGCCTCGGCGCTGCGGCTGGCCAGATTACGCACTTCACCTGCCACAACCGCAAAGCCCCGCCCCTGCTCACCAGCCCGCGCCGCTTCAACGGAAGCATTGAGCGCCAGAATATTGGTCTGGAAAGCAATGCCGTCAATCACGCTGAGGATATCGGCGATTCGGCTGGAACTGCCGGAAATATCGCGCATTTTCTCGATCACATAGCACACCATTTCGCTACCGCGATCGGCAGTATCCGACACCGATTTTGCCAGCTGGTGCGCCTGTTCCGCGTTCTGCGCATTCTGTTTCACCGTCGCCGTGAGTTCTTCCATGCTGGCGGCGGTCTGCTCCAGCGAAGTGGCTGTCGATTCAGTGCGTTGCGCCAGATGCTGGTTACCGGCCGTCAGTTCACGACTGCCAATATCAATTTGCGAGCTGGCATCGCGTACGCGCTGTACCGAGTCGCCCAGCGCATGGCGCATGTCATCCATTGCTGCGTTCAGGCGGTTGAATTCGGCGCTGGCCGACAACGCGTTAACCGGCGACAAATCCCCCGTTGCCAGACGTTCCAGTTGCTCAACCATGTTATCCAACGGTTTGAGAAACTTATTTCGCAGCATAAACCAAATGACCGCCAGCAATGCGATAGCAACCAACATTGCAGCGCTCATAATACCGTGATAAATCAACGAGGTAATGACACGGGTAGACGCATATAGCCCCATGCCACCGGTCAGTAACAGCAGGAACGTCAGCAGAGACAATAACACCAACAAACTTGATCGAATTGAAAGGGATTTTGGCATCGTTATATTTCCGGTTGTAGGGTTAAAACAGACCTGTACAGAACCTATCGACTACAACCGGAAAAAGTTTAGGTATTTAAATGTTTTGTGCAAAATCAGGATGTTACTTTGGTGTTGCCGCCGTACCCACTCGGGTAACCGGCGAGCTTTGACGATTTTCCCAAAGCACCGTCAGACCGCGTTGTAACGCTATAAAAATAAACAATAAAATGCCAATCGCGATCTTCGTCCACCAGGAACTTAATGTGCCGTCAAAATTAATGTAGGTCTGGATCAGCCCCTGAATAGCGACGCCAAACAACGTCCCTAACACTGTACCGACCCCACCGCTGAGCAGCGTTCCGCCAATCACGACTGAAGCAATCGCATCCAGTTCGACGCCAACGCCCGCCAGCGCATAGCCCGCCTGGGTGTAAATGGAAAAGACAATGCCGGCAAGCGTCGCAAGCCCGGTAGACAGCATATAAATGCGGATGGTGGTGCTGCGGGTTGAGATGCCCATCAGGTTGGCAGAGGTGGCGTTGCCGCCAATCGCGTAAACCTGATTACCAAAGCGCGTACGGTGCGCCAGGAATATGCCGATGACGACAACCGCCAGCATCAGCAATCCCATCGCGCTCAGGCGACCACCGCCGGGAATTTTCCATGCCAGGCTTGAGAGCGTGTCATAAACCGGATGGTTAATTGGGATGGATTCTTCTGAGACCAGATAGCTGACGCCGCGCAGGAAGAACATTCCCGCCAGGGTGATAATAAATGCCGGGATCTTCAGCGCATCAATCAGTAACCCCATAAACGCACCAAACGCGCAGCCCATCAGCAAAACCAAAGGGAACGCCAGCAGCGGGGAAATGCCCCAATAGCCAATGGCCTTTGCCAGAAATACGCCGGTAAAGGCGATCACCGAGCCAACGGAAAGGTCGATCCCGCCAGAGAGGATTACGAAGGTCATGCCTACGGCAATGATGCCCAGAAAGGCGTTATCGGTCAGGATATTGCAAATGACCCGGGTGGAAGCAAAAGCGGGAAACTGCGTCAGGCAGTAGAGATAACCCAGCACAAACACGCCGAGGGTGATCATCAGCGGTAAATTACGTTTTATCATGACCACGCACTCCTTTTATCAGGCTGATAAAGCGTTGCGACTGCACGACCAGCACACACAACACCACCACGGCTTTGACCACCTGATTTAGTTCCGGCTGGAAGCCCGATAGCAAAATCCCGGTGTTCATGCCCTGAATAATCAATGCGCCTACCACCGACAGCAGCAGGTTAAAGCGCCCGCCCATCAGCGACCCGCCGCCGATAACCACCGCCAGGATGGCATCCAGCTCCAGCCATAATCCGGCGTTATTGGCATCTGCCCCGCGAATGTCCGCCGTGACGATAATGCCAGCGATAGCCGCGCACAGGCCGCTCAGCACATAGGTGAGCATCACGATAATGCGGGTATTCACCCCGGCGTTTTTTGCCGCACGAATGTTGATACCCACCGCTTCGATAAACATACCCAGCGCCGTTTTCCGCGTCAGCAGCCAGAACACCACCAGCGTGAGCAGTGCAATAATTACCGGCGTGGGGAATAGTAAGAGCGAGCCGCTGCCAAACCATGACAGTTCGGGCGAGTTAAAGGTGACGATCTGCCCGGAGGTGATAAGCTGCGCCACCCCGCGCCCGGCCACCATCAGGATTAGCGTGGCGACAAACGGTTGGATCTTGAGGATGGCCACCAGAATCCCATTCCACAGCCCAGCCAGAATGCCGGAGCCTAAGGCGGCAAGCAGCACTACCGGCAGACTGTGCCCGGCTACCGTCATCGCCGCGGTAGTGGCGCCAGCAATAGCCATGACGGCCCCCACGGAAAGGTCGATGCCGCCGGTAGCAATCACCAGCGTCATACCAATCGCCAACAGCGCCACGGGCGCGGCACGGTTGAGAATATCAATCGGGCTACCGAACAGCCGACCATCCTGCAAAATCACCTGGTAGAAATGCGGAGCGACCAGGCTATCCACCAGCAGCACCAGCAGTAACGCCACCAGCTGTGGCATCCCCTTTGGCCAACGGAACCGCCGTTTAGACGGATTGGATTGAGGGAGAGATTGAGGCATCACCATAGTCTCCTTAGGCCGCAATGGCGTTCATGATCGCCGGTACGGACAGTTCAGCCAGGGGGATCTCGGCCACCTGTTTGCGATCGCGCATAATAATGACCCGATCGGCATAGCCCACTAACTCTTCCAGTTCGGATGAAATGACCAGCAGCGCCAGACCATCCGCGCACAGCGTTTCGATCAGACGGATGATCTCCGCATGCGCGCCAACGTCGATCCCACGCGTGGGTTCATCGAGGATCAGGAACTGCGGTTTGGTCAGTAACCAACGCGAGAGCAATACTTTTTGCTGATTGCCGCCGGAGAGAAATTCGATCGGCTGCTCAGCGTTCGGAGTACGAATACCAAGCTGGCGGATAAAACGCTCGGCAATCTCGTTTTGCTCTTTCCGGGGAATAGGCCGCAGCCAGCCGCGCTGCGCCTGCAATGCCAGAATGATGTTTTCCCGCACCGAAGCGGCAGCAATAATGCCATCCGTTTTGCGATCCTCCGGACAGAAACCGATCCCCAGACACGAAGCCTGATGTGGCGATCGCAAGGTCTGCGGTTTGCCTTTAATCAGCGCACTTCCGCTGTCGGCGGGTTTAATACCGAAGATCACCTCCGCCGTTTCCGTTCGCCCAGACCCCAGTAGTCCGGCGAGGCCGACGATCTCACCGGGACGCACCTGTAGATCAAATGGCGCGATGGTGCCTTTTTTGCCAAAGCCGCTGAATGCCGCCACCGGTTTATCACTCAGCAACGTGCGGCCCGCACGCTGTAGTGCATGGGTATCCAGTTCACGGCCCAGCATCATTTTGACCAGTTCGATCTGAGGCAGTTCTCGGGTTTCACGGCAGCCAACGAAGCCGCCGTTACGCAGGACGGTAATGCGATCGCTGACCCGATAAACCTGATCGAGAAAGTGGGTGACGAAGATCAGACTGACGCCCCGATCGCGCAGATGTCGCATCAGGCCAAACAGCATTTCAACTTCCTGGGTATCGAGGCTGGCGGTGGGTTCATCGAGGATCAGCACTTTCGCGGAGAGATCGATCGCCCGACAGATGGCGACGATTTGTTGCATCGCCACGGAAAAGCGGTTCAGCGGCTCGCGCACGTCAAGGGAAAAACCGTATGACGCCATCAGTTCCGTCGCGCGTTTTTCCATCTGCTTGCGCTGAAGCAGGCCAAAACGCCGCGGTTCACGACCAATAAATAAGTTATCGGCAACCGACATATTGGGCAGCAGGTTCACTTCCTGGTACACGGTGCCAATCCCCAGTTGTTGGGCATGGGCGGTGTTTTTGGGGGTGATCGGTTGGCCTTCGAGCCAGATAGTGCCGCGATCGGCATGGTAAACGCCGGTCAGCGCCTTGATGAGCGTCGATTTGCCAGCTCCGTTTTCTCCCAGCAGCGCCATAATCTCGCCACGACGCAAGCTGAAATCCACGTTATCCAACGCTTTGACGCCGGGAAAGAATTTGCTTAATCCTTCGGTGCGGAGGATTTCCTGATGTTGGTCGATGGTCATGGTTCCCCCTGCATCACGCCGGATGGCGCTACGCTTATCCGGCCTACAAAAGAGCGTAATGTAGGCCGGGCAAGCGCAGCGCCCCCGGCATTTTCATGAAGGCTTAGTAGCCCATGTTTTTCTTCTTCTCTAACTCTTCTTTTGCCGTATCCGGCAGATAGAGGATCGACTTGGTAATGGTCAGCTTCTCAGGCATCGTGCCGTCTTTTTTGAATTTCTCCAGTGCGTCGAATGCCGGGCCGGCCATATTCGGCGTCAGTTCGACGCTGGCGTTGGCTTCACCGTCAATCATCGCTTTGTAGATATCCGGTACGCCATCGATAGAACCGGTGAGAATATCTTTGCCAGGTTTCAGGCCCGCTTCTTTGATCGCCTGAATCGCACCGATCACCATGTCATCGTTGTGGGCGTAAACCATACAGATGTTCTTGCCGTTGTTTTCCGCTTTGATAAAGCTCTCCATCACTTCTTTCCCTTTACTGCGGGTGAAGTCACCGGACTGAGAGCGAATAATTTTGATGTTTGGCGCATTAGCGATAGCTTCAGCAAAGCCTTTCTTACGATCGATCGCCACGCTGGCCCCAACGGTCCCTTGCAGCTCAACGACGTTACACGGCTTGCCATCCACTTGTTTAATCAGCCAGTCGCCGATCAATTTACCTTCCAGCACGTTGTCGGCGGTGACGGTGGTCATATAGAGAGATTTGTCTTTTACATCGATGGAACGATCGAGCAAAAAGACCGGAATGTCGGCATCTTTAGCTTCTTTTAAAACCGGCTCCCAACCCGTTGCCACGACCGGCGCAATAAAGATGGCGTCGACGCCCTGCGCAACAAATGAGCGGACTGCTTTAATCTGGTTTTCCTGCTTTTGCTGGCCATCAGCGATTTTCAGCGTAATTCCCCGCTTTTCGGCCTCGCTTTTCGCGACGTTGGTTTCTGCGGCGCGCCAGCCGGATTCAGAGCCAACCTGCGAAAATCCTACGGTTAAAGGGGCTGCCATTGCCATAGACGACATGGCTGCCGAAACTGCTGTGACTAAAAGTAAGCGCTTCCACATAAGTGCGTCCTCGTAGGGTGATTATTGTTGGTTAATTAACCGTTGCGAAAAAACTATAGACAATTGAGCATGTAACGGATTGCGTTACATCACACTTCAAAAAAGTAAATAAAACGTTAATCACAACTTTGTAATCGCTTTCATCTCACTATGAAAAATGCGGCTGAAGATATGGATTTTTCTGTCATGAGAGAGAGGTAAAAAGAAGAAAATGCACGCAGAGAAAGCGAAAACAAGCGGAGACATTCCGCGCGAGTTGGCTATAATACCCGCCACTTGTTTGCCATAGCTTATTTAAAGGAAACAGACATGAGCTTACTCAACGTCCCTGCCGGTAAAGACCTGCCGGAAGATATCTACGTTGTTATCGAGATCCCTGCGAACGCAGATCCGATCAAATACGAAGTTGACAAAGAGAGCGGCGCCCTGTTCGTTGACCGCTTCATGTCCACCGCGATGTTCTATCCGTGCAACTACGGTTACATCAACCACACCCTGTCTCTGGATGGTGACCCGGTAGACGTTCTGGTCCCGACTCCGTACCCGCTGGAGCCAGGTTCAGTGATCCGCTGCCGTCCGGTTGGCGTACTGAAAATGACCGACGAATCCGGTGAAGATGCGAAACTGGTTGCGGTACCGCACACCAAGCTGAGCAAAGAATACGATCACATCAAAGATGTGACCGACCTGCCGGAACTGCTGAAAGCGCAGATCACCCACTTCTTCGAACACTACAAAGATCTCGAAGCGGGCAAATGGGTGAAAGTTGACGGTTGGGACAACGCTGAAGCTGCTAAAGCTGAAATCGTTGCTTCCTTCGAGCGCGCGAAGAAGTAAGTTCGCGTTAGCGTAAAGCCCTGAACGCCAGCCCCTGGTTAGTAAGGGTTTTTTAATTTCTACTTTCTTTTCCCCCTCCCCTTCGCTGTTTTCTTTTTGACCTACCAGATTGGGTAGTCACATTTCATTTATCTTAATTGCGAATGAGATTAGATCTCATTATCATTCTCAGCATGTAAATAAATGTGAATAAAAGTCAATGAACCTCCACAATGTGAAGTCCCTGAAACGCTATTCCTGCGTGGCTCTCGCCACAGCACTGTTATTTACCAGCCTGTCCAGCGTGGCGCAGACGCTACCTGAGCAAGATTTTCTGACCCGCGACGTTGGCAACGGCGTGTATGAACTGGCGGTTGATAGCCAGCAGAATGCGCTTTTTGCTGCCTCGTCGCCGTCGTTTGATAAAGATAAAACCAGCGGGCTTATCTATAAACTCGATCTGGAGAAACTCACCACGACTGAAGTTATCGAAACCAGCCGTCGTGCCTTTGCCACTGCCCTGGATGCAGAAAACCAGGTACTGTATGTCGGCAACACGCTGGAGGGTTCGGTCACGCTCATTGATACCCGCAGCGGTAAAGAGCTGGCGATACTGCAACTGAGCGAAGCCAAAAACCCGAAAGAAATTGTCCATACCCGCGAAATGGTGCTCGATAAACAGCATCACCGCCTGTACGTTTCCGGCGTGGCTGAAAAGGGTATTGTCTGGGTGGTGGATACGCAAAAGCGCGAGAAAATCGCCACCCTTGAAAACATGGGCCAGTATCCGACCGGCATGGCCGTAGATGCCAATAAGAACCGCCTGTATATCGTAAATGGCCGCAACGAACTTATTACGCTGGATACCACTAACCATCAAATTATTAACCGCTTTAGTATTGAGCCAGGCAAAAAACATTTTTTCCTGAATATTGCTTTGGATGCAAAAAATAATCGCGCATTCCTGACCGATCCTGATTTAGCGGATGTACTGGTTGTTGATATTAATACCGGTAAGGTTATTGCGCCCATTAAGGTTATCAACTCGCTGGCAGTGATATATAACGAAAAGCGCCAGGAAGTGTATATCACCCACCGTAATGCAAAGCGCATCAGCATTGTGGACAGCAAGACTTATCAGGTAAAACAAAGCATTGAAACCAATGCGTTACCTAACAGCCTGGCGCTCTCGTCTGATGCCAACACCCTGTATGTCAGCGTCAAACAGCCGGAAAAAACGGCAGGTGTGAAGCCCGACTATGTGCTGAAAATCGACCTCTCCAAATATTAATAATTAAAAACGCTTCTGACACCTTGCAGCTTTTCTGGGCTGCAAGGTGATGCTTTTATTTTTTACTTTTCAGGTGTCTATATTATGAAAACGCGTCAACTTATTACGCTGACAGGGATCGTTGCATTCTCAGGCGGTGTTATTTTCCCCACTCAGGCAGAAGAACTCACCGAAACCTCACGCAATAGCGAAGATGAAATGGTGATCACCGCATCCGGGTTCTCGCAGCAAAAGCGCGAAGCGCCGGCCACCATTTCCGTTATCGATCGTAAAACGCTGGATATTCAGCCGGACCGTAGCATTGGTGAAGCGATTAAAAACCTTCCTGGCGTCTCGGTCACCAACAGCAGCGGTATGAACGCTGGCAGCATTATGATTCGCGGCATGGACCCGTCCTATACCGCGTTTATGGTCAACAGCGTCAAACAAAATACCGGTGAATCTCGCCCTTACGGACATGACATCGGTACTGAAGCCAACTTCTTACCGCCGATGGAGGCCATTGAGCGTATCGAAGTTATCCGCGGGCCCATGTCCTCGCTGTACGGCTCAGATGCCATCGGCGGTGTGGTCAACGTGATTACCAAAAAACCGTATGGCGCAAAAGAGTGGACGACGGCAATTGCCGCCAATACCTGGCTTCAGGAACACCAGTATTTGGGTAATACCAGCCAGATGAATCTGTTTACCATGGGGCCGATTGTGCCCGATGTTCTCGGCCTTAGCGTAGCGGCCGACTGGCTCGACCGTCGCGATGACGATCGCAATAACTATTTCGGCAAACACAACCGTAAATCCGTTGATATGACGCTGGGCCTGGCCGCTAGCGAAAATAACCTGTTCGACCTCAATGTGGTCACCGGTGAGCAGGAGAAAAACCGTACCCAGAAGCGCGGCGCGCCGTGGTCATGGCTGTTCGATCGTAACGCCGCCACCCTAACGCATACCGGCTGGTATGCCGACGACACCATTGCAACGACCAACTACATAAACTATGAAAAAGGCCGTTCGAAGTACGTTTATGACGGCCAGTCGCCGCAGTATGTGCAGATGGAGAACTACGTCGCTAATTCGCAAACCACCTTCACGCTCGACAACCATAAACTGACCGTTGGGGCGAATTTCACCCGCGAAGAGCTGAATGACCGCTTTGATGTGGCCAACAAAACGCTGCCCGGATCTGAGCCAGTGACAAAAATCAGCCGTAACGGTTGGGCATTGTTTGCTGAAGACGGCTGGAGCATTGACGACTTCATCCTGACCACATCAGCGCGTATGGACCAGGATGATAACTTTGGCACACATATTACGCCGAAAATGTACGGTAACTGGGCCTTCAGCAATGACTGGGCGCTGAAGGGCGGCGTTTCCGCAGGTTATAAAAAACCTGAGCTGCGTGCGACATCCAGCGACTTTGTCACCCCATACGGCTCGACCGTACCTTATCCCTTCCTGACCGTCGGTAACGACGATCTGAAACCAGAACAAAGCGTTAACTCTGAGCTGGGCCTCTACTGGACGGGGAATGCGCTGTCACTGGATAGCACCGTCTTCTATACGCAGTTCAAAGACAAAATTGCTGAACAAACCATTTGCGAAACTACATCGACGAATCAGTGCTCCGTGAATGGCTACAAGGCGGACTCCGTCAGTAAATACTTCAACGTCAGCAAAGCGGACGTGTACGGCATAGAACTGAATGCCGACTGGCAGATTAGCGCCGATGTAAAAGCCAACGCTAACTACACCTGGAACCATAGCGAACAGAAAAGCGGCGTAAACAAAGGCTACGCGCTCAACGATTATCCGCGCCATATGGCGAACCTGTCGCTGAACTGGGCGGCAACGCAGAGTCTGGACGTATGGAGTACGGTGAATTACCGCAGCAGTAACCGCAACAGCGGCAATAACTATAAGTACGATGACTACACGATGGTCGACGTAGGCGTACGTTATAAGCTCAATAAGCACACGCAGCTGATGGCAGGGATCTACAACGTGCTGGATGAAGATCCGAAACTGACGACTGCATGGAATGAATCCGCGCAGGTGGAAGGACGCCGCTATAACCTCGGCGCGCGCGTGGAGTTTTAAGCCTTTAATAAACAACGCCACCCGAAGGTGGCGTGTTCATATCAGTACTGGTCTCTGTCTAACCAGTTACCGCTTTCAATCAGCGTTAAGCCATCAACCGGACGTTGGTACACGTACATCCATGCACTTCCGTACGGCGTTTGAATTAACTGGCGTGCGTATTCACCGCCACGGGTACGCAGAGCGTCAAGCTCTGCCAGCGTGGCGTTATCAATACGATAAACTTCCCCGTGTACTGTTCCATTTCCCGGAACCGCGCCTGGATAGTGGCCCAGGCTGTACAACTGGTAGTTATCGATACTGAAATTTCCCAGCAACAGGGCATTGGTCATCCAGTGGCTGTTGCCTTGTTTGGTTCGTAAACTGCCGTAGACAAATATTCGCATTGCTAAAACTCAAACTGATAGAGCAAATCAAGTGCCTGATCTACGCCAGACACTGCTTCCAGATATAGCTTAGGCATCAGACGATAACGTAGCGTGAGTGTCGCTAAGGAGTCAAATATACCCACACCATATTTCACCTGCAGACCTGGCAGTACGTATCCGCTGACAACCACCTGAGATGAGTCGCCCACCCCTTGCGTGTCCAGTGCCAGATTGCTTACGCCAAATGTCTCCCCGATTTTACCCACAACCTGACCACTTTGTGCAACCCCCAGACCAATAAGCATTGAAGTCATCGCTGCGCTATCGCTCTGTTCGCTATCCAGCCCTTGTCCACGTAGCAGGTAGGAAAGCGCCATTTGCTGCGACATTGCCGGGTCGGAGAAGATCTCCGCCTTCGGTTCATCGGCGGTACCGGTGACGCGAACGCCAGCGATCACGTCGTCTTCGGTGGCATCTGGGTTACGAATCGCTTCGATGTTGAGCAACGGCTGATCCGGCGGACCGGAGAACAACAGCTCGCCCTTACGCACAATCAGATCCTGACCATAGGCGTGGAAGCGACCGCTCGGAATATTAATTTGCCCGTTAAGCCCCAGACCTTGCTTATCCTGCACCACTTTCAGATCGCCCGTCAGACGCGCTTTCAGACCAAAGGCGTCAAGACGCACGTTGTTACCGACGTGGATATTCAGGTTGCTGTTGATCGGAATGCCGGCGGTCTGCGGTTTCTCGGGCTGCAGGTTGTTGTTAAGCATGACCATATCGCTGGAAACCCCAACCGCACTTTCCGGCAGGTCATGTACCACGATACGCGCCCACGGCACATCCACGTTACCATCGAGAGTAAACAGGCTCGGCGTGGCTTCAAAGACCACGTCAGGCGATACGTCGAGGCGGACCATCGGCGGTACGGTAATACGTACCCTGCTGCCTTTAGCCGCGACACGCGCCCGCCAGTTGTCTATCTGACTCCAGTCGGCATCGCCGCTCAGGTTAATTTCTCCCTGCTGCGTACGCACCACGCCCGCCAGCGTTGAGCGTGTTCCATTGAAGTTAACGGCTAACTGGCTTGGCTGCATGTCAAACGGCATGAAGTTACCGTCGATATCCAGACCACTCAGTTGCAGCTGTCCGAGCAACTGCGGGCTTTGCACATCGCCGCCCAGCCGCAGGTTGGCGTTGATCATCCCTGCCGCTTTTTCACCGCGCGAGAAGATGGGGTTCACCATCGCCAGATTGAAGTTGCGAATATTGACGTTACCGCCCAGATTACGACGCCCTTGCGGGTCCGTTACCTGCACCTGACCGTCAAACTGCCCGTTGTTGGTCAGACGAATCAGCCAGCCCAACTCGGCACGGTTGTTGTGCAGGTCGGCGGTCAGATTCAGCGTTTCAAACGCCACGGGGAGCGGGGCATCATTCACGCTTTGCGTGACCTTGACGTTACGTCCGCTCAGGGTGACCTGCCCCTGTGGCAGCCCCTCTTTGGTGGTGTCCCAGCTCACATCAGCTTTGCCAGTGAACACACCGCTGGCCTGGGTTGTCTCCGGCATAAACGGTTTTAGCATCGCCAGGTCGAAGCGGTTAAGATTCACCACCGCGCGACCTTCTGCACCGGCATCAATGGTTTGTGGTACGCACAGCTCCGCATTCGGGTTGTTCCAGCAGTGCGGTCCGATACTAATTTTCTGTTCCTGATTACGATAATCCAGCGCGATAGCCCGGTTGAGCGACCACGGACCGACCGGCGTCTGGAAGCGGGTATTGCTTAACTCCCCTTTCCAGCGCTGTTCTTTGCGATCAAAGCTCCCGGCAAGATCCAGTTGCCCTGAAACCGGCTCACCCTGAATGCGTAACTGCAGTTCATGCTGCTTTTCACTGCCTTTGGCGTTGAGCGTCACCAGACCAATATTCACGTCAGGTTGTACAATTCGCTCTACACGAACGTTGAGATTACCGGCGATTTGCTCGGCCGATTTCACATCGCCTTCGACGCGCACCTGAGCAACGGAAAGTTCCTGCCAGCGCAGACCACGGGCGGTAATATCCGCCAGCAGCTGCGGCGCTTCAACCGTACCGCGAACTTTTACCAGCCCTTTCGCCGTCCCGCCTAATCCCGGCAGCGCGTTATCCAGGCTTGGGGCATCAATCGTCGCGTCGAGGTTGAGGTCTTTAACCCCCAGTTCGCCTTTTACGTCCGCACTGTTGCGTCCCAGTTCCAGATGCAGGCCCGGAATCGTCCACTGCAGGTAGCTGTTCCCCTTCAGCGAACCGTTCACATTGACCTTGTTCTGCTTCACGTTGCCGGTCAGCTTCAGCTCCGGAACCTCCATCTGCCAGCTTCCGCCGTACAGACTGCCGCGCGTTTTCACCAGGCCATTCAGTTTTGACGGCCAGTCCGGGATCGCTTTCGCGGTATTGATACCATCCAGCGTTAGCTCCCCGCGCCAGCTGATCGCCTGCTGCCAGTCCACCAGCGCTTTCAGCTCGGTTTTCCCTTCCAGCGCCGCAACGCTGAGTTTGTCGAGATTAATCTGCTGCTCGTTGCCTTTGGCGTCCAGCGTGATAGTAGCCGGAGGAATATCCTGACCTTTCACGGCGGTACGCATCGACAGCGTATAGTCGGTCATCTTGCCGGTCAGTTTGAGCTTGATGTCATCGGCCTGGAACTGTTTCTCACCGGTAAACGGCCAGTAAACCTGCTTACTTACCACCTCAATGTTGAGCGGCAATCCGGCTTCTGCCAGGCGCATCTGTGCACGCAGGTCCATATCTACCGGACCAGACAGATTGACGCCGACTTCCAGCTGTTCGCGCAGCGCGCCGCCAACCTTCAGCTTCACCTTTTCGCCTTTTAATGGATCGACGTTCAGCGTGCTGTTGAGGGTAATATCCACCGGCCATGTGTTGGTGAGCTGCGCCGTACCGCTGGCTTTTACCGTTCCCTGATTCGAGTCGATATCCAGCGCGTCGAGCTTCATGTTGCCGTCAATGCTGCTCACTTTCAGCAGCATACTATGTACTGTTAAATCCGTATCCCCGGTCACGCGCAGCTGCTCGCCGCGAAACTCTTCAATATTGAGATTGAGCGGCAGATGGACATCTGTCATTTCCGGCAGTACCGGCTTTGAGAACAGATCTTTTAGCGTTTCACCGAGCGGCTTTTCATCCGGCTGCGGGTTTTGAATCTTCGGTTCGACAACCTCTTCCTGTGCCACTTCCGCCACTTTAGGCAGAGCAATCAGCAGCCCCTGTAATGACGTTGGCTTCAGCGTCAGCGTTTTTTCCTGCCAGTTCAGGCCGGAGGTAAAATCCAGCACTGAAACCGTGGTGTCATCGATTTTGATATTGATGTTGTTCAGCGCCACGCGCGAAAGCGTGATGGGGTAAGGCGTGGAAAGATTAAGCGGACCGCTCTCTTCTTCCTCAACCGGCGCGGATGGCGGCATCTTTTTGCTGTCGATCGCCACGTTGATGTTTTTCAGCGCCAGATCGTTGACGCACAGGCTGCTGTCCCACAGACAGTTAAGCCCCACGGCCAAATGCACTTCACCAGCATTCACCGCCACGCCAGGCTGGTCGTAGCGAATATTTTTCAGTGATAGATCCCGCCAGCCGCCGGTGACCTGACCAATTTCCAGACCTGGAACCCACCGATTAGCTGCTTTGAAGATCAGATGCAGGCCCGAGGTGGTACCGACGAGGAACGTCACCGTGCCTAACAACAGCAGGATAAAAACCAGCACGCCGAGGCTTATCTTCTTCCATAAACTCATAATTCAGGCCCCAGACCGATGTAAAACTGTAAACCATGTTCATCTTTGTCGCCGACCGGGACGGCAAAGTCGAGCTTGATAGGTCCAACCGGCGATTGCCAGCGTACGCCGACCCCGGCACCGGTTTTGAAATCGCTTCGGCGAATGTCGCTGACCGCTTCGCCGCTATCGACAAACATCGCTCCCCACCATTTACCGGTCACGTTGTACTGGTATTCCAGCGAGCCAGTTGCCAGCTTGGAGGCCCCTTTCAGCTTGCCGTCGCTGCCTTCCGGCGAAATAGATTTGTATTTGTAGCCGCGAATACTGCGATCGCCCCCGGCAAAGAAACGCAGGTCCGGCGGCACTTTGTCGAAGTCTCCGGTTTCAATCCAGCCGAGATTACCGCGCATCACAAAGCGATGCCTGTCGTACAGCGTGCGGATCCAGACGTTTTGCGCCTGGAAAACGGAGAAATCAACATCTGAACCCCAGGCCGTGTTCGAGTAATCAATAGAGTAGCGCTGGGAATCGCCCCAGACAGGCATCAGGCCGCCGCGTGAACGCGTCCGGCTGATCATCACGCCCGGATAGAGCAGCATAGTGGTGTTGGTGACATTACCCTGGGTAAAGTGGTCGAGGCTCCAGCGCAGGTTAATCGCGCGCTGCCAGCCGCTGGAGAGGTCCCAGTAACGGGAAACCGCAAGCGTTGTGGAATCCTGCTCGGTGTCGTTTAAATCGGTACGCTTAAAGCCGCCCTGTACCAGGTAATACTGCTCCAGCGGGTTCTTTAACAGCGGCATTTTATAGCTGAAATCAAGCACCTGCTCTGGCGCCGAGATACTGGCGCTGGTCGTCAGGCTGTGCCCGTAGGAGTTCATCCACGGCTTTTTCCACGAGGTCTTCACCCGTGGCCCGACGTCAGTTGAATAACCGACCCCGGTTTCGATGGTGTTTTCGGTTCGCGGTGAGACCACGCCTTTCAGGGGTAGCACCTTGGTTTTGCGGGCTTTATCAAACTCCGGTGCGACGACCACGGAATTAAACCATCCGGTCGCCGACAGACGACGGTTCAGTTCGCCCAGATCTTTCGACTCGTACTCTTCACCTTCTTTAAAGGGCACCAGATTTTGCAGATACTCATCGCGAATTTGCGAGCCTTCAAAGGTGACATGCCCAAAGCGATAGCGTTCGCCGCTGTTGTAATCGATATCCCAGAACGCCTGGCGCCGCTCAAGCGCTATCCCGAGCTGGCTTTTATTAAATTCACTATCGAAGTAGCCTTTGCGCAGCGCCACGCTGGTGAGTGACTTTTTGAAGTTGTCATAGTCCCCCTGATTCAGCACGGTACCGATTGCCGGGCGTGTTTTCAGCAGATCCAGATAATCTTTATCCGTACGCGCGCCACCGCGCAAAATCACCTCAGTGCCACCAATCAGCACCGGCTCGCCGGGGGTCACTTTGGCAATCAGCACCTGGCGGCCTTTTGCCGGCGGTGGACGCAGTTCAAAATCAATGGTCGGCTCAAAGTAGCCCAGCGCTTTTAGCCCTTCGCGGATGGCATCATCAACGCGCGCACGAAAGCGTCGGTCTGGAGTGACTTCATCACTTTGAATCGTGGACAGTTGCGCACGGACGTTTTTCTCCAGCGGTCCTGATAATCCTTCGACCTGTAAGCGAACATTCGCGGCGGCGGCGGAGCCACTTAAGCACAGTAATCCCACCCAACATAACTGACGGATATGTGGCACATTTTCTCCTGAATATCCTTTTTTCCCACCCCTGGAAAAAAATACTATGCCGTTCCTCGGCTTAACAAAAAATCAACAATAAGAGTTGAAAAACAGACGACAACCCAAATATTTCTTATGTTTAACTCTAGACGTATTCACGCCGTTTATTGTGGGCAAAGACGCGTCTCGTTACAACCTTAACCCAAATGACTGATTTCGGGAGAACGGCCATGAGTTTATTTGATAGAAAGCATCTTGTTACTCAAGCAGATGCGCTACCTGGACGCAACACCCCGATGCCAGTGGCAACGCTGCATGCGGTTAACCAACATTCGATGACCAACGTGCCCGACGGTATGGAGATAGCTTATTTCGCCATGGGATGCTTCTGGGGCGTTGAACGTTTATTCTGGTCATTACCCGGGGTATACAGCACGGCAGCCGGGTACACCGGCGGCTACACCCCAAACCCAACCTATCGTGAAGTGTGTTCTGGCGATACCGGGCATGCCGAAGCGGTACGCATCGTCTATGACCCGCATGTTATCAGCTACGAACAACTGCTGCAGGTGTTCTGGGAAAATCACGACCCGGCTCAAGGCATGCGTCAGGGGAACGACCAGGGCACGCAGTATCGCTCCGCCATTTACCCGTTAACGCCGGAACAAAGCGCCGCCGCACAGGCCAGCCTTGAGCGTTTTCAGGCAGCAATGACCGCCGCAGGCGACGAGCGCACCATTACCACGGAAATCACTACGGCAACCCCGTTCTATTATGCCGAGGACGATCACCAGCAGTATCTGCACAAAAATCCTTATGGATATTGTGGCATTGGTGGTATTGGTGTTTGCCTGCCGCCACAAGGATAATTTCCCCCTCTGGCGACTTTACAGTGCCTTACGCTATACTAGCTTCTGAATTTACCGGCTCACTTCCACGAGCCGGTTTTCAATGAATATTCCATTGGATTTATACTCTAAGGATTTCGAGTTGCAGGCAGGCGGCAAACTCGTGAATCCCCAGGAGCATAGAAAACTATGTGACTGTGGTGAATGAGTGCAGCTAACGCACCTACAGCTTGAAAGACGACGAGTATCAACTTCTCCCTTCCGAGGATCTGACCCGAACGGTCGGATAAGATATGTTAAACAGTATTTTAGTCATTCTCTGCCTGATCGCCGTGAGTGCGTTTTTCTCGATATCTGAGATCTCGCTTGCTGCATCACGCAAAATAAAACTTAAACTGCTTGCCGATGAAGGCAACGTAAACGCACAACGTGTTTTGAAGATGCAGGAAAACCCCGGCATGTTTTTTACCGTCGTGCAAATTGGCCTTAACGCGGTCGCCATTCTCGGCGGTATCGTCGGTGATGCAGCATTCTCCCCAGCGTTTTACAGCCTTTTCTCGAAGTACTTCACTCCAGAGCTGTCCGAACAGTTAAGCTTTATTCTGTCGTTCTCGCTGGTTACTGGCCTGTTCATCCTGTTCGCGGATTTAACCCCGAAACGCATCGGTATGATTGCGCCAGAAGCTGTGGCTTTGCGTATCATCAACCCGATGCGCTTCTGCCTGCTGGTCTTCCGCCCGCTGGTGTGGTTCTTTAACGGTCTGGCAAACAACATTTTCCGTCTGTTTAAGATCCCAATGGTGCGTAAAGACGACATCACCTCGGACGACATTTACGCCGTGGTCGAAGCGGGTGCGCTGGCGGGTGTTCTGCGCAAGCAGGAGCATGAGCTGATTGAAAATGTGTTCGAACTGGAATCCCGTACCGTCCCGTCTTCAATGACCTCGCGCGAGAATATTATCTGGTTCGATCTCCATGAAGATGAGCAAAGCCTGAAGAACAAGGTGGCGGAACATCCGCACTCCAAATTCCTGGTGTGTAACGAAGATATCGACCACATCATTGGTTATGTTGATTCAAAGGATCTCCTCAACCGCGTACTGGCAAACCAAAGCATGGCGCTGAACAGCGGCGTACAGATCCGCAATACGCTGATCGTCCCGGACACGCTGACGCTCTCTGAAGCGCTGGAAAGCTTCAAAACCGCAGGCGAAGACTTTGCCGTCATCATGAACGAGTACGCGCTGGTGGTGGGGATTATCACCCTCAACGACGTTATGACGACGCTGATGGGCGATCTGGTAGGTCAGGGTCTGGAAGAGCAGATTGTGGCACGTGATGAAAACTCATGGTTAGTCGACGGCGGTACGCCGATTGATGACGTGATGCGCGTGCTGGATATCGACGAGTTCCCGCAGTCCGGCAACTATGAAACCATCGGCGGCTTTATGATGTTCATGCTGCGTAAAATCCCGAAACGCACCGACTCGGTGAAGTATTCAGGTTACAAATTTGAAGTGGTGGATATCGATAACTACAAGATCGATCAGCTGCTGGTGACGCGTCTGGACAGTAAACCTACCGTTCTGGTACCAAAACTGCCAGATGCAAAAGAAGAGGCAAAGGCGTCTTAACGCCTTATAGAAACATCAACGGCTCCCATCAGGAGCCGTTTTTTTAACTACTGCATAGCACTTTGATCAAGCCATCTCAGTTTGCAGACGCAAGACCTGACGGTTAACTTCGGACATCACGGAAAAATGCAGTTTGTCCTTCACTTTTGGGATAAGAATCTTACCCTTATCAAATTCAAAAGCGCCTACATCCTTGATATATAACCGTCCACGAAACAGGATCTTCACGTACTTCGCCACCTGCAGCGGGTTGTATCGTTGGAAAATTTTCATTGTTGTCTCCTGCTGAGCATTACGCCTTTGCGGTACCACAATCGGTCCGACAATCCTCAGGCGCAAATTTTAATGCCCTATGACTATAGACTATCTCGTTGATGTTTCCAGCGTGTATAAGTTTATTTACCTTCAAGTTACAATTATTCAGAATTATCTTTTCAACGCTTCGCTGTCTTCAGTATAAGCCTTCATTTTTCGCAGGATTTGTGCGCCCGTCCGCAAACTGGCATCGCGCTTGCGGGAAAAAGCATCATTCGCACATATGATTAAATTCCAGACCCAAGTGGTCGGATCACCTGCAAAATAAAAGAAAGAAGGAAAACCTATGACCTTACGAAATCTGCTGGCGCTGTCGTGCCTGCTACTGCCGATGATTGCCTCCGCACATAAGTTTGAGACTGACCAGCGCGTACCGCCGGTGGGGATCGCCGATCGCGGCGAACTGATTCTCGATAACGATAAGTTTAGCTACAAAAGCTGGAATAGCGCGCAGTTGCCAGGCAAAGTGCGAATTGTGCAACACATTGCCGGACGCACCTCCGCCAAAGAGAAAAATGCGACGCTGATCGAGGCAATCAAAGCCGCCAACCTGCCGCACGACAAATACCAGACCACCACTATCGTCAACACGGATGACGCCATTCCCGGCTCCGGTATGTTTGTGCGCAGCAGTCTGGAGAGCAATAAGAAGCTCTACCCGTGGTCGCAATTCATTGTCGACAGCAATGGCATTGCGCGTAAAGCCTGGCAACTGGATGAAGAGAGCTCCGCTATCGTCGTACTCGACAAGGACGGACGCGTGCAGTGGGCAAAAGATGGCGCATTAACACAGGAAGAGGTGCAGCAGGTAATTGCCCTGCTGCACAAATTACTCAGTAAATAGAGACGCGGAAGCCGGGGTTGAGGAACGATTCACGTGGGGTGTAATCCAGAGGTTTCCCCTGCCAGTCGTGAACGTGCGCTCCGGCTGCGGCGGCAACGGCATGGCCAGCGGCGGTGTCCCACACGTTGGTTGGCCCAAAACGCGGATACAGCTGTGCGTGCCCTTCCGCCACCAGGCAGAACTTCAGCGATGAGCCAATCGACGTGGTCTGGTGCTCGCCCAACTGTTGCAGATATTCTTTTAACTCATTGTCGGCATGCGAGCGGCTAATGACCACCAGCGGCGGACGCGCGTCACGAACCTGAATTTGTTTGCGTACGCCGCACTCTTCTTTCCACGCTTTACCTTCTGCTGCGCTGTACATCACTTTCATTACCGGCGCGTAAACCACGCCCAGAACCGGCTTTCCTTTCTCGATCAGCGCAATATTGACGGTAAATTCACCGTTACGCTTAATGAACTCTTTGGTCCCGTCCAGCGGGTCCACCAGCCAGTAGCGCTGCCAATGCTGGCGAACATCCCAGCCAGGAGGCGCCTCTTCAGACAGAACCGGAATATCCGGCGTCAGCGCCAGTAATCCTTCGAGGATCACCGTATGTGCGGCGATATCTGCCGCCGTGACCGGAGAATCATCCTGCTTGCTGGTAATCTCCATCGGTTTGATTCCATCGTAGACCTGCATAATGGCATCGCCCGCGTTCCGTGCAAGCTGGCATACATGTTCTAGCATTCTCCACCTCGTTTCTGTCAGTGGTGTTAACTCGTTGTTTTACTTATACCCGATCGTCAGGGGATCCGCCAACTGTGATAGCGTCTGCGGTTTTAAACGCTATATTCATGTCATGATTCACAGTTCTGTAAGCAAGAAGATTTATATACATTTTCTTTTGTGGCTTAGATCTTAAAAGGATGCCCCTGATGATTAAGTTTAGTGCAACGCTTCTGGCAACGCTGATTGCAGCCAGCGTCAATGCCGCGACCGTCGATCTGCGTATAATGGAAACCACTGATTTGCATAGCAATATGATGGATTTCGATTATTACAAAGATACACCGACTGAAAAATTCGGTCTGGTACGTACGGCAAGTTTGATCAACGCTGCGCGTGGTGAAGTCAAAAACAGCGTGCTGGTTGATAATGGCGATCTGATTCAGGGTAGCCCGCTCGGGGATTACATGGCGGCCAAGGGGCTGAAAGCGGGCGAAACTCACCCGGTATATAAGGCGCTGAATACCCTGGATTACGCGGTGGGTAACCTCGGCAACCATGAATTCAACTACGGTCTGGAGTATCTGCACAACGCGCTAGCCGGAGCGAAGTTCCCTTACGTTAACGCCAATATCATCGACGTGAAGACCAAAAAGCCGCTGTTTACGCCTTACTTGATCAAAGACACTGAAGTGGTCGACAAGGAAGGGAACAAGCAGACGCTGAAGATTGGCTATATCGGCTTTGTGCCACCGCAGATTATGACCTGGGATAAAGCCAACCTCAGCGGCAAAGTCACGGTGAACGACATTACGGAAACTGCACGCAAATACGTTCCGGAAATGAGAGAAAAAGGCGCCGATGTCGTGGTGGTGGTTGCTCACTCCGGCCTTTCTGCCGACCCATATCAAACGATGGCGGAAAACTCCGTTTATTACCTCAGCGAAGTACCGGGCGTGGATGCCATTATGTTTGGTCACGCTCACGCCGTCTTCCCGGGTAAAGACTTTGCCAATATTAAAGGCGCAGATATCACAAAAGGTACGCTGAATGGGGTTCCTGCTGTGATGCCGGGTATGTGGGGCGATCACCTGGGCGTGGTGGATTTAGTGCTGAATAACGACAGCGGTAAATGGCAGGTCACTCAGGCGAAAGCCGAGGCGCGCCCGATCTATGACGCCGCAGCCAAAAAATCACTGGCAGCAGAAGACAAAAAAATCGTTGAGATCCTGAAAGCCGATCACGACGCCACGCGTGAGTTTGTCAGTAAACCGATCGGTAAATCCGCCGACAACATGTACAGCTATCTGGCGCTGGTACAGGATGACCCGACCGTACAGGTGGTGAACAACGCGCAGAAAGCCTATGTGGAACACTTTATTCAGGGCGATCCGGATCTGGCAAAACTGCCGGTACTTTCCGCCGCCGCGCCGTTTAAGGTCGGTGGACGCAAGAACGATCCGGCAAGCTTCGTAGAAGTCGAAAAAGGCCAGTTAACCTTCCGTAACGCCGCTGATTTGTATCTCTATCCCAACACTCTGGTGGTGGTGAAAGCCAGCGGTAAAGAGGTGAAAGAGTGGCTGGAATGTTCCGCCGGGCAGTTCAATCAGATTGATATCCACAGCAGCAAACCACAGTCGTTGATTAACTGGGATGGCTTCCGTACCTATAATTTCGACGTGATTGACGGCGTGAATTATCAGATTGATGTTTCACAACCTGCTCGCTACGACGGTGAATGTCAGACCATTAACCCGAAAGCGGAACGTATTAAAAATCTGACCTTTAACGGCAAACCAATCGATCCGAATGCCACCTTCCTCGTCGCGACCAACAACTACCGCGCCTACGGCGGTAAGTTTGCCGGAACCGGCGACAGCCACATCGCGTTTGCTTCTCCGGATGAAAACCGCTCGGTGCTGGCCGCATGGATTGGTGCTGAGACGAAGCGTGGCGGTGAAATTCACCCGGCGGCAGATAACAACTGGCGTCTGGCGCCAATTCATAGCGACACACCACTGGATATTCGCTTTGAAACATCACCGTCTGATAAAGCCGCGGCATTTATTAAAGAGAAAGGCCAGTATCCGCTGAAGAAAGTCGCGACCGATGACATCGGTTTCGCTATTTATCAGCTGGATTTAAGTAAGTAATTTTCGTACCGGATGCGGCGCAATAGCGTCTTATCCGGCCTACAAAACTACGCAGCCCGTTCGTCCCGCTGCGCTAAAACCTGCGGCAAATTCAGTTCTATCCAGTCCGCCAGCGCGGCGACTTTATCGCTCACCTGCTCACCCAACGGCGTCAGGCTATACTCCACGTGCGGCGGCACCACCGGATACGACACCCGATTGATAAACCCGTCATGCTCTAACGCTTGCAGGGATTGCGCCAGCATCTTTTCACTGACCCCGCCCATCTTACGGCGCAAATCACTGAAACGGTGCGTACCGTCGCGCAGCGCCACCAGAATCAACACGCCCCAGCGGCTGGTGACGTGTTTTAACACCTCACGGGAGGGACACTGTTCGGCAAACAAGTTGCCATCGCGTAACTGCTGAGAGAGCGTCGAAGCTGTCATTTTCATACTAACCTTTTTGTGCGTACTTACTAAAAGTAAGTTTAGGTGTTAGCGTGATTAAACACAAGACCAATACCAAGGAGTCACCCCATGATCGCAATTACCGGCGCCACCGGCCAACTGGGCCAACACGTTATTGAATCTCTGCTGAAAACCGTTCCTGCCAGCCAGATTGTGGCAATTGTGCGTAATCCCGCTAAAGCGACGGCGCTTAGCCAGCAGGGCATTACCGTTCGTCAGGCGGATTACAGCGATGAAGCCGCCTTTACAACTGCCTTACAGGGTATCGACAAGCTACTGCTGATCTCCTCCAGCGAAGTGGGACAACGTGCCCCGCAGCATCGTAACGTGATTAACGCAGCGAAAGCCGCGCACGTGAAATTCATCGCCTACACCAGCCTGCTGCACGCCGACACCTCCCCGCTGGGGCTGGCTGATGAGCATGTGGCAACCGAGAAGATGCTGGCTGAATCCGGTATCGCCTACGCGCTGCTGCGTAACGGCTGGTACACCGAAAACTATCTCGCCAGCGCACCGGCTGCACTGGAACACGGCGTGTTTATCGGGGCTGCAGGTGAAGGCAAAATTGCCTCAGCGACCCGCGCCGACTATGCCGCTGCCGCCGCGCGCGTCATCAGTGAAGACGGTCACGCCGGTAAAACTTATGAACTGGCGGGCGACGCAGGCTGGACCCTGAGCCAATTGGCTGCCGAGCTGGCAAAACAGAGTGGTAAAAAAGTGGAGTATCAGAACCTGAGCGAAGCAGATTTTGCCGCCGCGCTAAAAGGTGTAGGCCTGCCTGCCGGGCTGGCGGACATGCTGGCTGACTCAGACACTGGCGCCTCCAAAGGTGGTCTGTTCGACGACAGCCATACGCTGAGCAAACTGATTGGTCGCCCGACAACCTCGTTGGCTGACAGCGTCAAAGGCATCGTGTAAGTGTTAAAAATTAGTTAATTGTGGTGGCATCCCCGCGCATCCTCTCTGATAATGACAGGATGATGCGTGGGGAGAGAAAACGTGCAAGGTGTACCTGAGCAGTTTATTGATGAGAAAGACAGCGCCCGCTTTCGCCATCTGGCGCAGGTGCCGGGCGTTGAGCTGTATCATGCACACATCTCGCGTTACGCTTTCGAGCCGCACACCCATGAAGCGTTTGGCATTGGCGCGATAGAAGCCGGAGCCGAACGTTTTCGTTATCGCGGCACGCAGTATGTTGCCCCCGCCCATTCCGTCGTCACCATGAATCCCGATGAGCTGCATACCGGCGAAGCCGAAACCGCCGACGGCTGGCGCTATCGGATGATTTACCTTGAACCCGACCTTCTGGAAGAGGTCACCGGGATCCGCCACTGGTGGTTTCATGACGTAACGCGTCACGATCCGCTGCGCTCGCGCCAGATCTGCTCGCTGATCCACGGCCTGTGGAACACGGAGGATCCGCTGGCGCAAAAAGGACTCCTACTCGATCTGATCGACACGTTCCAGCCGCTGGCCCGCCATGCGCCGGTATTGCCGGAGGGGGCGCATCGCTTTGAACGGGTACGCGAGTATCTGCATGATAATTATATGCATCCGGTCACGCTCGACGAGCTGGCGCGGGTTGCATCGCTGAGTCCCTGGCATTTTCAGCGCCAGTTTAAGTCTCATTTCCACGTCACGCCGCACCAGATGCTGATGGCGATCCGGCTGTGGCGAGCCAAAGGTTTTCTCACTTACGGTATGCCCGCCGCAGAGGTCGCCGCCGCAACCGGCCTCACCGACCAGTCGCATCTCACCCGCGCGTTTACCCATCGCTACGGCATTACGCCGGTACGTTATCAGAAACAAGTCGTCCGGCGTTGATCAGCAATCTCATACAATACGGCAGCATTTTTCCTGCCTACACTCGACTTATTGTTAAACGATGTGGATGTCCAAAATGATTAGCGGTGTGTTGTATGCCCTGTTGGCCGGGCTGATGTGGGGATTAATTTTTGTTGGACCGCTGATCGTACCGGAATACCCGGCGGTATTGCAGTCGATGGGGCGTTATCTGGCGCTGGGGCTGATCGCATTGCCGATTGCCTGGCTGGGACGTGCGCGCCTGCGTCAACTCGTGCGGAAAGACTGGGTAACTGCGCTGACGCTAACAATGATGGGGAATCTGATTTATTACGTTTGCCTGGCAAGCGCCATCCAGCGCACCGGCGCACCGGTCTCCACGATGATTATTGGTACATTGCCGGTGGTGATCCCGGTCTTCGCTAACCTACTCTACAGCCAGCGTGACGGCAAATTATCATGGTGGCGTCTGTCGCCTGCGCTGGTATTGATTGGTATAGGACTGCTGTGCGTGAATATCTCGGAGCTGAATCAGGGGTTACCAGACTTTAGTGGCTGGCGTTATGGTTCCGGCATCGCGCTGGCGCTTGTCTCGGTGGTGTGTTGGGCATGGTATGCGCTGCGTAATGCCCGCTGGCTGCGCGAGAATCCGGATAAGCACCCGATGATGTGGGCGACGGCCCAGGCTCTGGTAACGTTGCCCGTTTCTCTGCTCGGTTACATTGCCGCCTGCCTGTGGCTGAACGGGCAAACGCCGGACTTCGCTCTGCCCTTCGGTCCGCGTCCGGGCGTGTTTATCGGTCTGATGATAGCCATTGCGGTATTGTGTTCGTGGGTTGGCGCACTGTGCTGGAACGTCGCCAGCCAAAAATTACCGACGGTGATCCTCGGCCCGCTGATTGTCTTCGAAACGCTGGCCGGTTTGTTGTACACCTTTATTCTGCGTCAGGAATTTCCACCTCTGCTGACGGTTAGCGGTATTGCGCTGCTGATGGTTGGGGTGGTGATAGCAGTCAGAGCCAAGCCGCAGAAACCGAGCATCGTGGTGGTTTCACAATCATAATGTGCCGGATGGCACTGCTTATCCGGCCTACAAGGACTGTACGATCTCATGTAGGCCGGATAAGGCGTTTACGCCGCCATCCGGCGCGACACCTTAAACACCGCTACCGTCTGGTTCAACCGCGCGGCCTGCTCTTCAAGCGCAGCAGCGGCGGAAGCGGATTCTTCTACCAGCGAGGCGTTTTGCTGCGTGACGCGATCCATTTCGGCAACCGCCTGGCCTACCTGATCGATACCCCGACTTTGTTCATCAGAAGCTGAGGCAATCTCCCCCATGATGTCGGTCACGCGGGTCACAGCGCTAACTATTTCCGCCATCGTTTCGCCCGCTTCATGCACCAGCGCCGTACCGGCATTGACCCGATTCCCTGAGTCATCTATCAGCGCTTTGATCTCCTTCGCCGCCTGAGCGCTACGCTGCGCCAGCGTCCGAACCTCGCCTGCGACCACGGCAAATCCGCGCCCCTGCTCGCCCGCACGCGCCGCTTCCACCGCCGCGTTTAGCGCAAGGATATTGGTCTGGAAGGCAATACCGTCGATAACATTGGTAATTTGCGCGATTTTGCTGGAACTGGTGGCGATTTCATCCATCGTACGCACCACACCATCAACCACGGTTCCGCCTTTTTGCGCCGTCTGTGAAGCATTTTTTGCCAGACTGGTCGCCTGACGCGCGTTATCTGCGTTCTGTCTCACGGTTGCGGTAAGTTGTTCCATGCTGGCTGCGGTCTCTTCCAGAGAGGCGGCCTGCTGCTCGGTACGTGAAGAGAGATCGTTACTGCCTGCGGCGATTTCACCCGCACCGGTATAGATGGTATCGGCCCCGTCACGCACCACGCTGACCGTATTCGCCAGCGCCTGCTGCATGTCACGGACGTTACTTGCCAGCAGCGCCATTTCATTGCTGCCATCGGCGCTGATGGGGTGCGTCAGGTCACCGGCGGCAATGTAGCGAATATGTCCCATCACCTCGTGGAGCGGCTTGAGCAGCACTCGCTGCATCGCCAGCCAACTGGCGATAATCACGGTGACGACAATCAGCATCACCGCGGACAGCAGCCAGATTATCTTCTGGTAATCACTCTCATTGTCCTGCACTCCGGCAGCGGCCAGCGCCGTTTGCGCGCTACGCCATTCCCGATAAACGTCCTGCATGGCCGTTTGCTTTTGCTCGGCATTCTGCTTGAACATCTCTTCCAGCTTTCCTTCAGCCAGCAGCGCGTTCATTTTTGCCAGCGTCGCAGAATAGATGCCGTACTGCTCCTCCAGTCGATCGGCCAGATGCTCATCCAGCCCCGGCGTTTCCGGCAGAGCGTAGTATTTATCGTAATGCTCTTTCGATTCGGCCAACAGGCGATTTGCCGTGTTCACCAGTTCCTTCAATTGACCGCCGTTAATCTCGCTGGCCATCGTTCCCTGTAAACGCAGCATGCCCCGGTTGAGCGTGACGCGAGCCTGGTTCAGGCTAATCCACGCATCGGTAAACTCGGCCACGTTCTGGCTGGAAAGTTGAGATACGTTAAAGTTTTGCTTATCGTTATTGAGCGCGCCAATAAAGACGCCCGCGGAGATGAGCTGCATTGCGCCCAGCGCGAGTAACACGGTGATAAGTAAGGTTATCACTTTGATTCGTTTGAACATCTGTAGCCTTTTATTATGCAGGTATTGTCTGAGGTCTAACTATCGGCAGCGGCGTGCGCTTATTTAATCCTGTCGTGCGGCTTTTTTCGCCGTACTTCTCCTTTCCAATAAGATTCAGCATCTTAACGAGATAAGAAATTTTCGTGACGCCCATCACAAAACACCCCACCCCGAAAGGGTTATATCCTTCGCCATAAGTTGCATTTAAAATACATCTTATATTATTGAGAATGAGGTAACAGCAATGTCTTATCGCGATCAACCTTTAGGTGAACTGGCGCTCTCTATTCCTCGCGCTTCGGCCCTGTTTCGTAAATACGATATGGATTACTGCTGCGGCGGTAAGCAAACGCTGGCACGCGCTGCCGCGCGTAAAGAGCTGGATTTAGACGTTATTGAGGCGCAGCTCGCGCAGCTGGCTGAACAGCCGCTGGAGAAAGACTGGCGTACCGTGGCTCTGGCTGAAATCATCGACCATATCATCGTGCGTTATCACGACAGACACCGCGAACAGCTGCCGGAGCTGATCCTGCAGGCCACTAAAGTTGAACGCGTTCACGCAGACAAACCGAACGTACCGCGCGGTCTGGCGAAAAACCTGACCATGCTGCATGAAGAGCTGTCCAGCCACATGATGAAAGAAGAACAGATCCTGTTCCCGATGATCAAACAGGGCATGGGTAGCCAGGCGATGGGGCCAATCAGCGTGATGGAAAGCGAACATGACGATGCGGGTGAACTGGTGGAAGTGATCAAACACATCACCCATAACGTAACGCCGCCACCAGAGGCCTGCACTACCTGGAAAGCCATGTATAACGGCATTAACGAGATGATCGACGACCTGATGGAACACATCAGCCTGGAAAACAATGTGTTGTTCCCGCGTGCCCTCGCAGGTGAATAAAAAAGCCCGGTGGCGCTAGCGCTTACCGGGCCTACAACGACCTCGAACGTAGGCCTGATAAGGCGAAGCCGCATCAAGCAATCCCGCCAGCATAGTGCCGGATGCGGCGTAAACGCCTTATCCGGCCCACATCTCACGTCTTAGCGATTAACGCACGCCTGCCATACGTTTCTTACCGATAAACAACCAGCCCAGACCCAGCGCGATGAACCACAGCGGCGTGACGATCAGCGCCTGACGGGTATCATCTTCCAGCGTCAGCAGTACCAGTACGAAGACGAAAAACGCCATACATACCCAGCACATCAGCTTGCCTAACGGCATCTTGTAGATTGATTTTTCATGCAGGTGAGGACGCTGCTTGCGGTACACCAGGTACGAGCAAAGAATGATGGTCCAGACGAACATGAACAGAATCGCCGATACGGTGGTGATCATGGTGAAGGCGCCAATCACGCTCGGGTTCACGTACAGCATCACCACGCCGCCCAGCAGACAGATACAGGAGAAGGTTAAACCCTTCGCCGGAACTGCGCGTTTAGACAGCTTGGCAAACGCTTTAGGCGCAACGCCTTCCTGCGCCAGACCGAACAGCATACGGCTGGTAGAGAACACGCCGCTGTTTGCAGAAGAGGCAGCTGAAGTCAGCACCACAAAGTTGATCAGGCTCGCCGCAGCAGGCAGACCAACCAACACAAACAGTTCAACGAATGGGCTCTTGGTTGGCACTACCGAGCTCCACGGCGTAACGGACATAATCACGATCAGCGCGAACACGTAGAACATGATGATACGGATTGGAATCGAGTTAATGGCGCGCGGCAGAGATTTCTCCGGATCCTTGGTTTCTGCTGCGGTCGTACCCACCAGCTCAATACCCACAAATGCGAACACCGCTATCTGGAAGCCGGCAAAGAAGCCGCTCAGACCTTTCGGGAACCAGCCACCGTCATTCCACAAGTGCGTGAACGATGCCTGAACGCCGGTTGGCGACTGGAAGTGCGTCAGCACCATCACCAGACCGACGACAATCAGGCCGATGATGGCAACGATTTTGATCATCGCAAACCAGAACTCCATCTCACCGAACATTTTTACGGTGGCGAGGTTGAGGCTCAGCAGCAGCACAATCACCGCCAGCGAGGCGACCCAGTCTGACAGTTCGGGGAACCAGAATTGCGCATACGCGGTAATCGCGACCACGTCTGCCATCCCGGTAACAACCCAGCAGAACCAGTAGGTCCAGCCGGTAAAATACCCAGCCCATGGCCCGAGCAGGTCAGAGGCAAAATCACTAAACGATTTGTACTCCAGATTCGAGAGCAGCAATTCACCCATTGCACGCATCACGAAAAACAGCATAAAACCGATGATCATATACACAAAAATGATCGACGGTCCGGCGAGACTGATGGTTTTACCGGAGCCCATAAACAGGCCAGTACCGATAGCGCCACCAATAGCAATAAGTTGAATATGACGGTTTGTGAGATTGCGCCGTAGCGACTGTTCAGACGACGCCTCTTCAGCGGTGTCGACTTTTACCTGATCTACCATGTTTTTTCTTCCTGTACCTGTCTGTGTTGTTCAGGCTCTACGGCCTTTAGTGTGTCTATGATACGACGATCCTGTTATCAGGACTCATCGATATTAGGTAAGAATTGGCGGGATGAATACTAAGATTTAGATATAATGTTAATTTAATGTTTAAAGTGAGTGTCATATCACTCTGATAGCGCGAATCAGCTCACAAAAATACACGCTGACGGGGCATTTGCAAGATAAAATATCGACAACGACGTAACTATAGCTTTTCACGCTATTTTTTTGCTCCCCCCGGCCTCGGGGGGAACAGAAGTCACTGCTTACAGGATCTCAAGCAGCTCAACTTCGAACACCAGCGTGCTGAACGGAGGAATGGACGCGCCAGCGCCACGCTCGCCGTAAGCCAGTTCCTGAGGAATAGTCAGTTCCCATTTGGAACCTACCGGCATCAGGGTCAGCGCTTCAATCCAGCCTGGGATTACGCCGTTAACCGGGAATTCAGCCGGTTCGCCACGTGCGACAGAGCTGTCAAACACGGTACCGTCGATCAGCTTACCGGTGTAGTGCACGCGAACGCGGTCAGTACGTGCCGGAATAGCACCTTCACCCTGGGTCAGAACACGGAACTGCAAACCAGATTCAGTGCTGTTCACACCGTCTTTCTCACGGTTTTCTTCCAGATATTTGACGCCATCAGCCGCCATAGCCTGGAAACGCTCGCGACGAACCGCATCAGCACGTTCGTGGATTTCACGCAGTGCGCGATGCACAACATCAACCGGCACTGCCGGGTGCTTACCTTCCAGCGCGTCAGCGATACCCGCTACCAGCGCTTCAGGCAACAGTCCTTCCAGTCCGGATTCGCTCAGCTGTTGTCCTACCTGCAAACCAATGCCGTAGCTTGCTTGCGCTTCGATAGTGTCAAAAGTCGGGTTAGCCATCATATTTCCTTTCATCGGATGTAAAGTAGCGGGCAGCATATCAGCCATGCCGCATCCGGTAAAACTTTGTCTCGGGAACAGATGACAAATCGCGAGGAAACATAAACAATAGGAATATCCCGCGTTGATATCACGAAAGCGGGTAATATGACGAACATCATAGCGTTAGCCATCTATACTCTATGATCGAGGAACGAGACGCGGAGCAGGAGGAAAGCCATGCCCGGGCGCTTTGAATTAAAACCAACCCTGGCGAAAATCTGGCATGCACCGGACAATTTTCGCATTATGGACCCGCTACCGCCTATGCACCGCCGCGGCATTATTATTGCTGCTATTGTGTTGGTGATAGGTTTCCTGCTCCCTTCCAGTGACACCAGCGATACCCCTGTGGTGACGCGTACTGCCCAGCTGGATTTACAGTCACAGTCGCAGCCACCGACCGAGGCTCAGCTACAGGCACAGCTTGTCCCGCCGCAAAATGATCCCGGCCAGGTCGCTCCGGTTGCGCCAGAGCCAATCCAGGAAGGCGAACCTGATGCGCAGCCTCAGGTCCAGCAATCTCAGCCTCAGACACAACCTTTCCAACAGGATAGCGGAATTGACCAGCAGTGGCGCTCCTACCGCGTAGACTCAGGTAAAACGCTGGCGCAGGTATTCCGTGACCATAACCTCCCGCCAACCGATGTGTATGCGATGGCACAGGTTGAAGGCGCCGGAAAACCACTGAGCAATCTGAAAGACGGTCAGATGATACAGATCAGGCAGAATGCCAATGGCGTGGTGACGGGATTAACCATTGATACCGGGAATGGTCAGCAGGTACTGTTTACCCGCCAGCCTAACGGCAGTTTTATCCGCGCCCGTTAAGCGCTGTGACCCCGCGATTGTAAGCCTGATAAGCGATAGCGCCATCAGGCATCAAGGTGAAACGTCAGCGTTTCACCTTGTTCACCCACCAGATCCCCGAACACACCAGCACCAGCGCTACCGCATATTTCCATTCGAGAATGTTTTCACCGAGGAATATTGCCGACAGCACTGCACCCGAAACCGGGATCAGGAAGTTAAACGGCGCAATCATCCCCACGCGATTATGCTTGAGCAGAATACTCCACAAGGCGAAAGCGACCGAAGAGAGTAACGTCAGGTAGCCGAGAATCGCCACCGAAGACGCACCGTGTACGGTTAGCGTGCCGCCAAAAGCGTAGCCGCCGATAACCAACGCCAGGCCGCCACCGCCCAACTGGTACCCTGTCATTACCGTCGGGTCCACCGTCTGAGAAATACGTTTTCCATATAGCGTGGCAGCAGAGAGAATAAAGGCTGCCATCACTACTGAACCGTCGCCTAACAGGCTGAAGCTAAAATCCATTCCACTGCTAAAGTTCACCACCATTACACCGGTAAAGCCCAGAATACAGCCCAGCGCTTTGTTGTAGCTCAGTTTGTCGTTATGGTAGATAAAATGGGCCAGCAGCACGCTGAAGAAGGTCCCGGTCGCATTCATGATGGACCCTTTCACTCCCGTCGTGAACGCCAGGCCAATGTAGAAGAAGATGTATTGTAGCGAGGTTTGCGTCAGCCCCAACAGCGTGAGTTGACCGTACTGACGCGGGCTTAACCGGCCAATCGGTTTACGCTGCACTACCGCCAGCAGTAGCAGCAATAATCCCGCAAACAAAAAGCGATATCCGGCAAAGACAATCTTTGAGGGAATGTCATCCGTGGCAATCTGGAAGATCTCATATCCGCTTTTAATCGCCGGATAGGCGCTCCCCCACAGCAGGCAGCAGAACGCCGCGCTCAGGTAGACAACATTTTTACGCGCAAACAGAGGTTGGTGCGTTGGTTCCATTCCATCACCACTTTGAAATAATGTTTTATTTTTGTGATTATCCCGAAAAGGATAAAGAATAGCCAGAGAGAAAAGCGGGGGAACAGAAAAGCAAAACGCCGGCACAGGGCCGGCGCTTTTACGCGGTCATCAGAATAAAAACTTATTCTGCAACTACGTTTACAGTCAGCTTAGCAAACACTTCGCTGTGAACCTGGAAGCTCACTTCGTGCTCGCCAGTGGTACGCAGAACGCCGTTCGGCAGACGAACTTCGCTCTTAGCTACTTCAACGCCAGCTGCAGTTACAGCGTCAGCGATGTCGCGAGTACCGATGGAACCGAACAGTTTACCTTCGTCGCCAGCTTTAGACGCGATGGTTACGGTTTCCAGTGCGTTGATTTTCTCAGCACGAGCTTCAGCAGCGGACAGAACATCAGCCAGTTTAGCTTCCAGCTCAGCGCGACGCGCTTCGAAAAATTCAACGTTTTTCTTGGTAGCAGGAACAGCTTTACCCTGTGGTACCAGGAAGTTACGAGCATAGCCCGCTTTAACGTTAACCTGATCACCCAGGCTACCCAGGTTTGCTACTTTATCAAGCAGAATAACTTGCATTACCTTATCCTCTCAAAGTCGTATTAATGGACCGTGACCGATTACTGATGACGATCAGTGTACGGCAGCAGGGACAGGTAGCGAGCGCGTTTGATAGCGCGAGCCAGCTGACGCTGGTATTTTGCACGGGTACCGGTGATACGGCTTGGGACAATCTTACCGCTTTCGGTGATGTAGTTTTTCAGCGTAGCGATATCTTTATAGTCGATCTCTTGAACGCCTTCCGCGGTGAAACGGCAGAACTTGCGACGACGGAAATAACGTGCCATATGGCTAGTCTCCAGAATCTATCAATTCAATCTGCTCGGCATGCAGAACCATTTTGCTCAGGCCGTTCTTTGCCTTGTGGCAAGAGATGAACCCCTGAACGGTCACTGCGCTACCGACCGTTATACTGTGAGTAATGGCCTGGTTTTCGTGTCCGCTAATAATAACGGGCATTTGGCACCACGCCTGCCGGTGAAATCCGGCTTCCTCCTGCACAGAACGATGCTCAAGCACGAACTGGCAATGAGGAATTCCTGATGGACTGACCTTTCGAAGGGGGGCCCTGCACACAGTGCCGGACAACGCCAGACGGTTGGTCATCAGAAATTACTCTTCAGAATCCCCAGCTTCAGCATCATCTGCGGTTTCGTTAGCGAAATCATCGCGACGTTCACGACGCTCGTCTTTCGCTTTAACCATCGGAGATGCTTCGGTAACAGCGTGTTTAGTACGCATAACCATGCTGCGGATAACGGCATCGTTGAAGCGGAAGGTAGTTTCCAGCTCATCGATCACTTCCTGCGGCGCTTCAACGTTCATCAGAACGTAGTGAGCTTTGTGCAGTTTGTTGATCGGGTAAGCCAGCTGACGGCGGCCCCAGTCTTCCAGACGGTGGATCGTGCCTTCTGCACCAGTGATGGCAGCAGTGTAGCGTTCGATCATACCCGGAACCTGTTCGCTCTGGTCAGGATGGACCATAAAAACGATTTCGTAATGACGCATCGAATTGCTCCTTACGGATTATTCAGCCTCCTGTCTGGGTCAGCCGAGGCCCATGGAGGCAAGGAACGTGTTAAAGGTCGGCTGAAAAATGACGCGTCATAATACTGGGGTCAGCAGGTAAACTCAAGGTGCTTGTACGATTATTTATCATGTCGCCATTAATACATATCCAGCAGCATTTTGATGCTGATACAAATGGAGACAATCACAATCATGGGTCGGATGACTTTCTTACCGCGCGTCAGTACGACTGTCGCACCAAGACGTGCGCCAAGGGATTGCCCTGCAAACATCACCAAACCCAGCGACCAGATCATTTTACCGCCGAAAATGAAGAACAAAATCGAGGCGATGTTCGACGCCAGGTTAATAAAATTCGAGTGGATTTGCGCTTTATCAATACTGTATCCCCACAGCAGAATATAGCTGAGGGTATAAAAGGAACCTGCCCCAGCACCGAGAAAGCCATCATAAAAACCAATACATCCCCCACCGATCAACGAGAAGAGAAACAGGGATACCTGCTGCTTTCTTTTCGGTTCGCTAAGGTTTGGCGCAAAAATAAAGTAAATGGCGACTGCGATAATCAGGATTGGGAGCAGTTTCTTCAGCAGTTCCGGTTCAATGAACTGGATAAGCGTCGTTCCCAGCGCAGAACCGATAAAGGCAGATAAAAACACATACTTGTGCTCCTGCACGTTGATATGTCCTCGGCGTAAAAAGTAAATTCCGGAGGTCAGCGAGCTACCCAGAGCCTGAATTTTATTGGTTGCCAGCGCATTAGCCGGGGGTAAACCAGAAATTAAGAGTGCGCCAATAGAGAGAAATCCACCACCACCCGACACCACGTTAATAAAGCCAGCCACCAGCGCGACCATAAACATAACCACGAAATAGCTGAAATCCATGAATGAAGTATCCATAAGTTTTTGCCTTATTATCATAAAGTTATATTAATTATCCGGCTCACTATAAACGGCGTACTCACCCGATTAAATTGACTATTTAGTAAGAGCTTATGCGCGAAAGGCAGGTATTTTTTCACCGCAGCGGTATACACCAGCAGACTGTTAATTAAAGAAAAGATGGCTATGCGGTAATTTTTTGAACAACTGCATCAGAAATGGTCGCTATCGACTGCGCTGGTAGCGGTTAAAATTACATCAGAAGTTAATCACTCACAGGAGAGAGGCAACCAGAGACCGCAGTCGAGGAGGTACATATGCGAGCCCGTGTTTTGACCCTTCTGGCTGTGCTTTTGCTCAGTGCAAATGCAACGGCAGCCATCAAAATTGATAACCATCAGGCCAGGAACATGGATGATGTGCAGAGCTTAGGCGTCATTTACATAAATCATAACTTCGCCACTGAAAGTGAAGCCACTCAGGCCCTGAATGAAGAGACCGATGCGCAAGGCGCAACCTACTACCACGTGATCCTCACCAGGGAACCCGGTAGTAACGGAAATATGCACGCCAGTGCAGATATTTATCGTTAACACCAGAAATAACCAACGAGAACATTGCCACAGTTTGACTTGCCCCCTTCACTGGGGGCTTTTTTTGCAAAACAATCCCGAAGCCAGACCGATCTCATCCCCATGAAGAGTTGGCTCCGGAACGTTTATTCCTACTTCTGCCCGTAATAGGCATTTGGGCCGTGCTTACGCATGAAGTGCTTATTCATCAGATAACTGTCGATAGCGCTGAGCGCCGGATTAATGCCACGCGCAATCCATGCCATTTTTGCCACCTCTTCCATCACCACCGCGTTATGTACCGCGTCATGAGCGTCTTTGCCCCAGGCAAACGGGCCATGTTGGTACACCACTACGCCTGGCGTATGCAAAGGTTCCACCTCCCCCAGCGTTTCAACAATCACCCTGCCGGTATTCAGCTCATACTCATCCTGAACTTCCGCTTCAGTTAACGCCCGGGTGCAGGGGATATCGCCAAAGAAGTAGTCCGCATGCGTCGTGCCTAGCGCGGGTATTGCCAGACCTGCCTGCGCCCATGCCGTCGCGTGGGTTGAGTGGGTATGCACCACGCCGCCAAGAGAGGAATAGCGGCGATACAGCGCCAGATGGGTGGCGGTATCGGAAGAAGGACGATAGCGTCCTTCCACCACGTTGCCGTGCAGATCCACAACTACCATGTCGTCCACTGTCATTGTCTGGTAGTCGACGCCGCTGGGCTTAATCACCACCAGCCCGCGTTCGCGGTCGATGGCGCTGACATTACCCCAGGTAAACGTCACCAGCCCGTAGCGCGGCAGATCCATATTGGCCTCAAAAACCTGCTGTTTGAGTTTTTGCATTACACCGCCTCCACCAGACCGGCGCTGGCCATACGCGCTTTCACCCAGTCGCGCGCCTTCGCCACTTCACGAGCCGGATCGTCCGACGTTTCACTCCACATCTCAATCAAGTATGGCCCGCAATACCCACTCTGTTTGAGCGTCGCAAAACAACGTTCGAAATCGACAACCCCTTCACCAAACGGCACATTTTTGAATACGCCGGGTTTGGTATCCTTCACGTGTACGGCAACGATATGGCCCATTCCCGCCTGCAGCTCCATCTGCACATCGTTGTCCCACGCCGACAAATTGCCGATATCGGGATACAGCTGGAACCACGGATTTTTGAGATAGTGGGCGTATCCCAGCGCCTTACTGATCGAATTCATCAGTGGATAATCCATGATTTCCATCGCCAGCGTCACCTGTGCACGGCTCGCCATCTCTACGCTTTCTTTCAGCCCATCGCGAAACCGACGACGCGTTTCGTTATTGGCCTGCTGGTAATAAACGTCGTAACCCGCCAGTTGAATAACGCGAATACCGATATCCTGCGCAAACTGAATGGCTTTACGCATGATCTCCAGCCCCTGTTCGCGTACCGCATCATCTTCACTGCCCAGCGGGAAACGTCGATGAGCGCTCAGGCACATGGACGGCACCCGTATCCCTGTCTCGGCGATAGCGGCCACCAGCGCCAGTCGCTGCTCGCGGTTCCAGTCAAGACGCGCCAGGCGAGCGTCGGTTTCATCAACCGACATTTCGACAAAGTCAAAGCCCAGTTCCTTCGCCAGCTGCAAGCGCTCCAGCCAGCACTCCCCGCCGGGGAGTGCCTTTTCATAAATACCGAGCGGGACCTGTTTCGACAACATAGTCGCTCCTTATCCCCACAGCTGGGCGATAGAACGTTTGAACTGACGGGCCGCTTCCACCGGAGAGGCGGCATCGCGAATGCTGCGACCAGCAATAAATACGTGAATCGGAATTCCCTGGAACAGCGGCAGATCTTCCAACGCCAGACCGCCGGTGACGGTGACTTTAAAGCCCATCTCGGACAGGCGTTTGATCGCGCTGATATCCGCCTCTCCCCACGCCACACCTGCTGCCTGCGCATCACGGCTGCGGTGATACACAACTTGCCCAATGCCCGCGTCACGCCACTCTTGCGCCTGCTCCCAGGTCCAGTAACCCGTCAGTTCAATCTGTACATCACCGTTAAATTCTTTCGCCACCTCCAGTGCCCCCTTGGTGGTGTTGATATCCGCACAGCAGATGACGGTGACCCAGTCAGCGTTGGCTTCGAAACACATGCGGGAGAGGATTTTTCCCGCATCGGCAATTTTGGCGTCCGCCAGCACAATTTTATGCGGGTAAAGCGCCTTTAGATCGCGAACGGCGCGCACGCCCTCTGCCACGCAAAGAATAGTGCCCACCTCAATGATATCGACCTCTTCGGCAATCAGACGCGTCGTTTCATACGCGGAAGACATTGATTGGTTATCCAGCGCAACCTGCAACATAGGTAATGACATTTTGGTATCCTTTTAAACAGCCGCCGCAGTGGCGTTATCAATTAAATCCAACACTTCCTGCGCGGTGCGGCAGGCGCGTAAACGGTCAAAATTGGCTTCGTCATCAAAGAGATTCACGATCTGCATGATGCCCACTTCCTGATGCGTGTTGGCGTCAACTGCCGCCATCGTTATCAGAATATCGACCGGGTCGTTATCTTCGTGGTTAAACACCAGCGGCGTTTTCAGCGTCACCAGCGCAAAACCGGTTTTCTTAACCCCTTCCTCCGGACGGCCGTGCGGCATTGCCAGGCCTGGCGCAATCACAAAGTACGGGCCAAACTGCTCAACGCCATCAAGGATGGCCTGGTAGTAGCGTGGTTCAACCACATCGGCCTTAACCAACAGATCCACACCAAGCTTTACCGCTTCCTGCCAGGTACTGGCCTCGGCTTGCAAAAGGATGGAATTATTGTCTGCCAGCGAGTCACGTAATTTCATATGCCGCCCCTTACTTCACGTCCTGCGGGAAATGCGCTTTGATCACTTCCAGCAGTTTTGGCCCAAAATCGGCAGGCGACAGCATGTTGCGTACGCCAACAACATATTTATTGCCAGTTACGGTAATTTCACCGGCAATATGGGTAGAGGCGATGATGATATCCGCGCCGTTCAGTTCACTTTTGTACTCACCCACTGCGCAGCTGTTCACCGTATGGTCAATATTTGACTGGGTTAAAAACTGGTCCACTTTCATTTTCATGATCATGGAACTGCCCTGCCCATTGCCACACACAGCCAGAATACGTACGGTCATAATCGGAACTCCTTATTAAGCAGAGTGTTCTGCCAGTTGTTTTTCTGCGTCTTCCTCAGCGCGCAACGTGCGTCCTGCGAAAAACATATAAGCCAGTGCAATCAGAATAATGACGGCCATAAACACGATGCCGATGGAGGCAAAGCCTTGCATCATCGGCGGTGCCAGAATTGACCAGTCCGCCATGCCCATCCAGGCGCTCATACCGGTGAGTTTCACCGCCCAAACGCAGCCGAAGATTTCGATCATCCCCATCACCAGGCAAATCTTGAGCGCCGCGCGCCAGCCGCCAAAGTGGTTAGCAAATACGCCGATAGTGGCGTTCGAGAAGAACATCGGGATAAAGCCTGGGATAATCAGGATGGAAGAGCCGCAGGCAACCAGAATACCTACTGCAATCAGTTGGCCGATGGTGCCCCACATAAAGCCCCAGACCACCGCGTTGGGGGCAAAGCTGTAAATCGCTGCGCAGTCGATAGCCAACACCGCGCCGGGGATCAGACGTTGAGAGATACCGTTGAACGCTTCTGAAAGTTCAGCAACGAACATACGTACGCCCTGGGTGATGATGAAGATAGCGACAGCAAACGAAAAACCGGTTTGCAGGATATAGACCGTCCAGTGGGTTTTACCCGCCATCGCCTGAACCACATCTATGCCGAAAGAAAGCAGGATCGCCCCGAAAAAGATGGTCATCACAATCGCGGTGGAAACGATGTTGTCATGGAAGATATTCAGCCAGCCTGGCAGCTTGAGATCTTCTACGCTCTCCTCTTTCTTACCCAGATACGGCGCGACTTTGTAAGCAATCCATGAGGCGAACTGCTGCTGGTGACCGATGGAAAAACCGCAGCCGTCGGTCACTTCCTGCGTCGGTTTGTACATCATATTGGAGGTAATCCCCCAGTAGAGCGACACCAGCACCGCGGTACAGATGATGGTGGTCCACATCGGGTAACCAAAGATGTAGAAAGAGACAGCAATCAGCCCCGCCTGCTGGAACATGATGTGCCCAGTCAGCATGATGGTTCGAATACCGGTAATACGCCGTAGCAGTACGTAACAAATGTTCAGCGCCAGCGCTAACAGTACGGCGTACCCTACCCAACTGTAGGCCTCACCCATTCGTTCGATGGTTGCCATCATGGAGGCATAGGTATCGGAGATCGCGCCATTGATACCGTAAACCTCAGACATCTTCGCCACCACCGGTTTAAACGTGCTGGTCAGAATGCCCGACCCTGCCTGCAATAACATAAAACCGATAATCGTTTTGATCGTGCCTTTGATAATGACGCTGACACTTTTACGCAACAGGATATAGCCGAGGCAGGTCACAATACCCAACAGCAACGGTGCATTGGTCATAACCTGATTAAAAAAGACGGTAAAGATGTTGTAGAGGATCTCCATAACGATCTCCAGTAGACGAAGTTGCTGAACATTCATTACAGATGCCCAGGATGTTGTGCCCTCACTCTAATTTTCAAAAGTAATCACAACAAGATTGAATTTGATTAAATGTGATGAAGTACGCAAATAATTCTCTTACTTGCAGAGTGGATTTACTTCAAATTCATACACGTCAAAATAAATTCATTTAAAACAATAAAATACAAAAATACATTTCATATAAACCATCTTGTCACGTTGTAATTTTTTCACATTTTCCCATTCAACACCAAAAATCAGCGCATTGCCTTCTTGAGAAAATGATGTCAGTATCAATCAAAACAAATCATCATTTGATTAAACTTGAACAAACATGAAGGTAATTGCGATGAGTAAAGTAAAAAGCATCACGCGTGAATCATGGATTCTGAGCACATTCCCGGAGTGGGGAAGCTGGCTCAATGAAGAGATCGAGCAGGAACAGGTCGCACCTGGCACTTTCGCTATGTGGTGGCTTGGCTGTACCGGAATTTGGCTAAAGTCTGAAGGCGGAACTAACGTCTGCGTCGATTTCTGGTGCGGTACGGGTAAACAGAGTCACGGTAACCCGCTGATGAAAACCGGTCACCAGATGCAACGCATGGCGGGCGTGAAGAAGCTGCAGCCAAACCTGCGCACCACGCCGTTTGTTCTTGATCCGTTTGCCATTCGTCAGATCGATGCGGTGCTGGCCACGCACGATCATAACGATCACATCGACGTAAATGTTGCAGCAGCCGTCATGCAGAACTGTGCCGACGACGTGCCGTTTATTGGACCGCAGACTTGTGTGGATCTGTGGATCGGTTGGGGTGTACCAAAAGAGCGCTGCATCGTGATAAAACCTGGCGATGTGGTGAAAGTGAAAGATATTGAAATTCATGCGCTTGATGCGTTTGATCGTACGGCATTGATCACGCTTCCTGCCGATCAAAAAGCGGCAGGCGTGCTGCCGGATGGTATGGATGCCCGCGCCGTAAACTATCTGTTCAAAACGCCGGGCGGTACGCTTTATCACAGCGGTGATTCACACTACTCCAACTACTATGCAAAGCATGGCAATGAGCACCAAATCGACGTCGCGCTCGGATCCTACGGCGAGAACCCACGGGGAATTACGGACAAAATGACCAGTTCCGACATGCTGCGTATGGCGGAGGCCCTGAATACAAAAGTGGTGATCCCTTTCCATCACGATATCTGGTCAAACTTCCAGGCCGATCCTCAGGAGATCCGCGTACTATGGGAGATGAAAAAGGATCGGCTGAAGTATGGCTTTAAGCCTTTTATCTGGCAGGTGGGTGGCAAGTTCACCTGGCCGCTGGACAAAGATAACTTTGAATATCACTATCCGCGCGGCTTTGACGACTGCTTCACGATTGAACCGGATTTACCGTTTAAATCGTTCTTGTGATCCACACAAAATGCCGGGCCATCCCGGCATTTTTTCCCATTTACTTTAGTATTTCCAGGCTATTTCAAATATCATCTTTTCAAATCAATTTGTATCGGAATAGCTCATGACTGAAGCACAAAGACATCAAATATTGCTGGATATGCTGGCGCAGTTGGGCTTTGTTACCGTTGAGAACGTGATTGAGCGTCTGGGGATTTCACCCGCCACAGCACGCCGGGATATCAACAAACTCGATGAAAGCGGCAAACTCAAGAAAGTCCGCAATGGCGCAGAAGCTATTACCCAGCAGCGACCGCGCTGGACGCCAATGAATCTGCACCAGGCACAGAACCACGATGAAAAAGTTCGCATTGCCAAGGCGGCATCCCAGCTTGTGAATGCGGGTGAAAGCGTGGTGATCAACTGCGGATCGACAGCCTTTCTGCTGGGTCGCGAAATGTGCGGCAAGCCGGTGCAGATCATCACTAATTATCTGCCGCTGGCGAACTATCTGATCGACCAGGAGCATGACAGCGTGATCATCATGGGAGGGCAATATAACAAAAGCCAATCCATCACGCTTAGCCCGCAAGGCAGTGAAAATAGCCTGTATGCTGGGCACTGGATGTTCACCAGTGGCAAAGGGTTGACCGCGGACGGACTGTATAAAACCGATATGCTGACCGCGATGGCCGAGCAGAAGATGCTTAACGTGGTGGGCAAACTGGTGGTACTGGTCGATAGCAGTAAAGTCGGTGAACGTGCGGGAATGCTGTTCAGTCGCGCCGACCAAATCGACATGCTGATTACTGGCAAAAATGCAAACCCTGAGATTCTGCAACAGCTTGAAGCCCAGGGCGTGAGCATTATGCGCGTTTAAAGGTGCTGGCGGAAAAACGTCACTGTTGCGGCCAACGCTTCTGGCGTGATGCGATGTCGTACGCCCGCTTCCCACAGGCAGGTCAGATTGTTGTCCAAACCTGCCTGAATCAGCGCTTGCTGTAAGCGGAAGGTTTCAACAGCGGGTACAACATCATCATCCTGTCCATGCCACAGCAGCAACGGCCTGTCAGCGAGGCGTGGTAACTGATGCGTAACATCCCATTCGGCAAGCGGGGCGATAACGGCATCAAATTCCGCCTGCTGCTCTGGGGTCTGAACCAGTAAAGGGGGAAAAAGCGTCTGCGCAAGCCGGGTAAAATAGCCTGAACCCATCAGGCTGGCTACACATTTAACCTCAGGATGGCGCGCCATTATGCCCAATGCTGTCATTCCCCCCATCGACGCCCCACCGACGGCAAGCCGCTCATCTGAAAGCCAATTTTCCGCCACCAGCGCCGCACGTAACGTCGTAAACTCCTGCATATTTTGCTGCAAAATATGCCAGAAGCGGTGCATTCGCACCTTGGCATCGCTTTTGAAGCGAGCGCCATGGTCGGGCGCATCTGGCATGACGACGCGGAAACCGGCCTGAGCCAGAGCAACGGCAAAATAGCTGTAAACCAGGCTTGAAGAGGTAAACCCGTGATAGAAGATAATACAAGGGAGTGAACATTCGCGTTTGCCAGCCGGAACGGCGTGCAGGACAGGGATACCCACCAACTGTCGTGTTTCAATTTCGATCATTTGTCGCCTCTTTCTTTCTGGTATGCCATGCAGCAATACTTAACGCAAGCGAATGTGTTCGGCAATGATTCATAATGTTGAGAACTGGGTTACGCTTTCGCAACATTTTCATTCGAAAATCGCGTGAGAGATAACAATTCGGGAACATTCCCCTAAAGGGAAATTAATAAGGCACTACACTATGGCTATCAGGAAACGAGATAGAGTTATGCGTCGGTTTGCCTCTGTGTTGTTGGTTATGTTTTTAAGCGCCTGTAGCGTGCTACAGGGAACGCCGCAACCCGCACCGCCCGTTGCCGACCACCCGCAGGAGATCCGCCGTGACCAGAGTAATGGGTTACAGCGATTAGGGACGGTTAGCGCACTGGTAAGAGGCTCTCCGGATGATGCGCTGGCAGAGATCCGTGCCAAAGCCGCCGCGGCTAAAGCTGATTACTACGTGGTTTTATTAGTGGATGAAACTATCGTGACAGGCCAATGGTATTCACAGGCTATTTTGTATCGTAAATAACATTGGGTTGAAATTTAGTCAGCTTTACATTGCTTTGCGCCCCTATGCGTTTACCTGTGCACAATAAACCAACAGCAGGAAGCTTGAGGTTTATTATCGCGATGGAATGCCCTGCCGTGTGTAGGGGTACGAATAATGGAGCTGACGATGAAACAATCACTTGCCTTATCCTCACTGCTGCTTTCTGCCGGACTGGTAGGTACTACGGCACAGTCTGCCGAATTCGCCAGTGCTGACTGTGTTACTGGCCTGAACGAAATTGGCCAGATATCTGTCAGTAACATTGCAGGAAATCCGCAGGATGTAGAACGTATAGTCGCGTTAAAAGCGGATGAACAAGGTGCCTCATGGTATCGGATCATTCAAATGTACGAAGATCAGCAGCCCGACAACTGGCGCGTACAGGCCATACTCTATGCTTAACACATTGCCGGATGGCGTAAACTTATCTGACCTACAGTGAACTGTAGACATGATAAGACGCGAAAGCGTCGCCATCAGGCATATTATTACCGTAATCCCCCCGTTGCCCGCAGAAGCAAATCGTTCAGCACCTGCTCAGACAATCGTAGTCCCCCCCGCGTATCAAGCATCATTTGGCACCAGGCCTGCGCCACTGGCGGAGAAGAATAACGCAACATCTGCGCCCCGCAACCGAGCAGGAAAAGCTGCTGTGTAATCTCCCTTCCCATCTCCTCGCTGGGTTTACGTAAACGCTGCTGGAGCTGACGTACCATTCGATCGTAATGTCGATCTTGCCCTTTGACTTCCGCAAAGGCTTCACTGAGCATCTCGTATATGCCGGGTTGTTTGGTCAGTACCCGCAACACATCAAGGCACATAATGTTGCCAGAGCCTTCCCAGATACTGTTTACCGGCATTTCACGATACAAACGCGGCAGCTCGCTCTCCTCGCAATAGCCAATCCCACCCAGCACTTCCATCGCCTCTGCCACAAATGGCATACCGCTTTTGCAAACGGAGAATTTCGCCGCTGGTGTGAACAATCTGGCCCACAGCGCTTCTTTAGCATCAGCACGGCGGTCCCAGGCCCGCGCCAGTCGAAACAGTAACGCCGTTTGACCTTCCAGTTGGAGCGCCATCCGACCTAACACTTGACGCATCATCGGCTGTTCAATCAATGACTTGCCAAAGACCTGCCGCTGGTGCGCATGGTAAATCGCGACGGAAAAAGCACGCCGCATCATACCGTGACTACCGAGCGCACAGTCAAAACGCGTCATCCCCCCCATTTTCAGGATATGACGTATACCTTCCCCTTCGTCACCCAATAGCCAGCCAATCGCATCGTGGAATTCAACCTCGCAGCTGGCGTTGGAGCGGTTGCCTAACTTATCTTTCAATCTCTCAAGACGGATAGCATTACGCTGCCCGTCAGGTAAAAATCGCGGCACAAAAAAGCAGGATAATCCTCCCTTAGCCTGGGCCAGCACTAAATGGGCATCGCTTTGCGGCACGGAGAAAAACCACTTATGTCCCACCAGCCGATACGAGCCGTCAGCAAGACGTTCTGCCTGTGTAGTATTGCTCAGCACATCTGAACCACCCTGCTTCTCGGTCATGCCCATGCCGATAAGCAGTCCACGCTTTTGCCCACCGGGCAGTAAATGCGAGTCATAACGGTCGCTTAGCAGCGGCGTAAGCCAGTCGTGAAAGGGGGCGGGTAACATTTGAAGTAACAGCGGCGTGGCGGCAAAAGTCATGGTCACCGGACACAACGTGCCAGCTTCAACCTGCGCATGCAGCATGAAACGGGCCGCCCGGGCAACAAATGTTCCCTGCCTCGCATCTTCTTCCCAGGCCAGATTATGTACGCGGTTGGCGCACAACCCCTGCATCAGTAAATGCCAGGCAGGATGAAAACGCACATCATCCAGCCGCTGCCCCTGCGGGTCGTAGCGCAACAGTTCAGGCGGGAATGCATTGGCCAGACGGCCCAGTTCGAGCGACTCGGCAGTCCCTAGCTGCTGACCAATACTGGCGAGAAGATCGCTGTCCCAGCCAGCGCTTTCGCGGATAACCGCTTCGCACAGCGCGCCATCGGACAAATATAAGTTACTGTTATTGAGCGGTACAGGTTGGTTAAAAACGGTATGCGTTTGCCAGTGCATTGTGTCTCCCTCCTTCAATGGCCGTCGCTTTAAGTATGGTCAGCCAGACAAGAGAGTGCCTGGGATTCAGGTCACAAAAAAGCCATCCCGAGGGATGGCTTAAGAGACATAGAGAATGAATTAGCCGCGCTGGCGGACGGCTTCAAACAGGCAGATGCCCGTCGCAACTGAAACGTTCAATGACGAAACGCTCCCTGCCATCGGGATGCTGATCAGTTCGTCACAGTGTTCGCGGGTCAGACGGCGCATACCTTCACCCTCTGCGCCCATCACCAGCGCCAGACGACCGGTCATTTTGCTCTGATAGAGAGTATGGTCGGCTTCACCTGCGGTTCCGACGATCCAGATATTCTCTTCCTGCAGCATACGCATGGTGCGCGCCAGGTTGGTCACGCGGATCAGCGGTACGCTTTCTGCCGCACCACAGGCCACTTTTTTCGCCGTCGCATTCAACTGTGCGGAACGATCCTTCGGTACGATTACAGCATGTACGCCAGCAGCATCAGCGCTACGCAGGCATGCACCCAGGTTATGCGGATCGGTGACGCCATCGAGAATCAAAAAGAACGGCTGATCGAGCGTAGCAATCAGATCCGGCAGATCGTTTTCCTGATACTGACGGCCCGGCTTCACGCGAGCAATAATCCCCTGATGTACCGCACCCTCGCTTTTCTCATCCAGAAACTGACGGTTAGCCAGTTGAATGACAACACCCTGTGCTTCCAGTGCGTGGATCAGCGGCAGCAGGCGTTTATCTTCACGACCTTTGAGAATAAAGACGTCCTGGAAGCGCTCAGGCGCACGTTCCAGCAGGGCCTGCACCGCATGGATGCCGTAAATCATTTCACTCATGAATGTACTCGTTAATAGTTTATGCGTAACGCCGGGCAACGCAAAGGTTGCCCGACTTACAGTCTATGGCTGTTATTGTGCGACTTTCTTTTTCGCCGCACGTTTAGCTTTAGTGGCGGCAGCAATTTTAAGCGTTTTTGCCGAGGGCTTTTTCGCTTTTTTATCGCCTTTCTTCTCAGCCGCATTCTTATCCGCCTGAGGTTTGGCTCTGCCTTTCTTCTCGCCGCGGAAAGCGCTGTCCGGCTCGAAATTCACCTTTTTGCCCATCTGACGACGTTTACCGGTATTTTTACCCGCATCGCCTTTTTTGGCTTTTTCGCGCGCGGTTTTACCTTCATTACGCGGCGCACGTTCGCTGGAGATCAAGCTGAAGTCGATCTTACGCTCGTCCATGTTGACTGCTTCCACGCGAACTTCCACGCGATCGCCCAGGCGATACATCTGGCCGCTGGATTCCCCCGTCAGGCGCTGCCCAACCTGGTCGAAACGATAGTAGTCGTTATCCAGAGAGGAGACATGCACCAGACCGTCGATAAACAGTTCATCAAGACGGACAAAGAAACCAAATCCGGTCACGCTGGCAATCACGCCTTTGAAGACATTACCCACCTGGTCCAGCATGAAGTCGCACTTCAGCCAGTCAGAGACATCGCGCGTGGCTTCATCAGCACGGCGCTCGGCCATCGAACAGTGCTGACCCAGTTGCAGCATCTCTTCCATCGAATAATGGTAGCCACCGGTTTCCGTGGTGTTGCCCTTATGGCCCTGCTCCTGCGCCAGCAGATACTTAATCGCCCGGTGCAAGGAGAGATCCGGGTAACGACGGATCGGTGAAGTAAAGTGTGCATAAGATTGCAGCGCCAGGCCAAAGTGACCACGGTTTTCCGGATCATAAATCGCCTGCTTCATCGAACGCAGCAGCATGGTTTGCAGCATTTCTGCGTCAGGACGGTCAGCAATCGACTCCAGCAGTTCAGCGTAATCACGCGGCTCAGGTTTGTTGCCACCAGGCAGCTCCAGCCCCAGCTCTGACAGGACGGAACGGAACGAGTTAATCGCTTCGGTCGTCGGCTTATCGTGAATACGGAACAGCGCTGGCTCTTTGGCTTTCTCAACGAATCGTGCCGCGGAGATGTTCGCCATGATCATGCACTCTTCAATCAGCTTGTGCGCGTCGTTACGCTGCGTCTGCTCGATACGCTCAATACGGCGTTCAGCATTGAAGATAAACTTCGCCTCTTCACTTTCAAACGAGATACCGCCACGCTCTTCACGGGCCTTATCCAGCACTTTGTAGAGGTTATGCAGCTCTTCAATGTGTTTAACCAGCGGTGCGTACTGCTCACGCAGCTCCTGGTCGCCTTGCAGCATATGCCAGACCTTGGTGTAGGTCAGACGTGCGTGGGAACTCATGACCGCTTCGTAGAATTTAAAGCCGGTTAAACGGCCTTTCGACGAAATGGTCATTTCACAGACCATACACAACCTGTCCACCTGCGGGTTGAGTGAACACAATCCGTTGGACAGCACTTCCGGCAGCATCGGAACAACCTGCGACGGGAAGTAAACGGATGTGCCACGGCTACGCGCTTCCTGGTCCAGCGGAGTCGGCGGGCGAACGTAATAGCTTACGTCAGCAATCGCCACCCATAAACGCCAACCACCGCCGCGTTTCTTCTCGCAATAAACCGCATCGTCGAAGTCGCGCGCATCTTCGCCATCGATAGTCACCAGCGGCAGGGAGCGCAGATCGACACGTCCTACTTTCGCCTCTTCCGGCACTTCTTCTTTCAGCCCGGCGACCTGTTTCTCAACCGCCTGCGGCCAGATATATGGGATTTCATGAGTACGCAGGGCCATATCAACGGCCATGCTGGTTCCCATGTTGTCACCCAGCACTTCAACAATTTTACCCACCGCTTTAGTGCGGCGAGTTGGACGCTGGGTCAGTTCAACGACAACCACAAAGCCCATACGAGCGCCCATTACCTCTTCCGGCGGGATCAGAATATCGAAGCTCAGGCGGCTGTCGTCTGGGACGACAAATCCAACACCAGCGTCGGTGAAGTAGCGGCCGACAATCTGGCTGGTTTTCGGCACCAGTACGCGCACAATACGCGCTTCGCGGCGACCTTTACGGTCCGCGCCCAACGGCTGCGCCAGCACCTGATCGCCATGAATGCAGGTTTTCATTTGCTCGCTGGACAGATACAGGTCATCTTTGCGGCCTTCAACGCGCAGAAAGCCGTAGCCATCACGGTGGCCAATAACGGTACCTTTCAGCAGGTCGAGACGCTCCGGCAGCGCATAGCATTGACGACGGGTGAAGACCAGTTGTCCGTCACGCTCCATCGCGCGCAGGCGACGACGCAGCGCTTCTTGCTGCTCTTCACCTTCAATATTGAGTTCAGCGGCCAGCTCATCGCGGTTGGCCGGCTTTTCACGTTTAGTTAAATGTTCGAGGATAAATTCCCGGCTCGGGATAGGATTCGCGTATTTTTCTGCTTCGCGTTCCTGGAAAGGATCTTGTGACATGTCGGTTCCTCCGTCATCATCGCTGCTGGCGGGAGTCGTTACTCCACCAGCAATAATTTATAAAGCGGTTGATTCTTTTCAACCAAATCAGCAAGTGTGTAGTTGTCCAGTTCCGTGAGAAAACTTTGCACTGCTTTAGAAAGCGCCTGTTTGAGTCGACAGGCCGGGGTAATATGGCAAAACTCGCTGCTACAGTTGACCAACGATAAGGGTTCCAGCTCGCGAACCACATCACCAATACCAATATCCTTAGCGGGTTTACCCAGGCGGATACCGCCATTTTTTCCTCGAATAGCAGTAACAAAGCCCGCCCGGCTAAGTTGATTGATTATTTTGACCATATGATTACGGGACACGCCGTAGACTTCTGTCACCTCAGAAATACTGGTCATACGTCCTTCGGGAAGTGACGCCATGTAGATTAGCGCACGTAATCCGTAATCGGTGAAACTTGTTAACTGCACATCAACCTCAGGAAAAGGGATAAAACGGATATACCTGGTAGTATTAATTACATTGATGATAAACCAGCCACCAGCCAGGTCGCTAATTTATTTCAGTTCGGGAAGGAAAAAAGCGAGGAACTTACGTGATTTTAAGCCGGATTCTGATGCAAAGCACCTTATCCGGCATAAATTAGTGCAAGCGCAGCGCCGTTTGACGCTACGCTATAACCAGAATTATGCGTCGAACGGGTCGCGCAGGATCATGGTTTCAGTACGGTCTGGGCCAGTTGAGATAATATCAATCGGCACACCGGTCAGTTCTTCAATACGCTTGATGTAGTTCAGCGCTGCCTGCGGCAGACCGCTACGTTCCTTCACGCCGAAGGTGGATTCAGACCAACCCGGCATGGTTTCGTAAATCGGCTCGATACCTTTCCAGTCGTCAGCTGCCAGCGGAGTAGTCGTTACTTCGCGGCCGTCCGGCATACGGTAAGCAACACAGATTTTCACCTCTTTCAAACCGTCCAGTACGTCCAGTTTGGTCAGGCAGAAGCCAGACAGGGAGTTAATCTGTACTGCACGGCGTACAGCAACGGAATCCAGCCAACCGGTACGACGACGACGACCGGTGGTCGCGCCATACTCGTTACCTTGTTTGCACAGGAACTCGCCAACGTCATCAAACAGCTCAGTCGGGAACGGACCCGCACCTACACGAGTAGAGTAAGCTTTGATGATACCCAGAACGTAGTCCACATAACGTGGGCCCAGGCCGGAGCCGGTTGCCACGCCACCTGCGGTGGTGTTGGAGGACGTTACGTACGGATAGGTACCGTGGTCGATATCCAGCAGCGTACCCTGCGCACCTTCAAACATGACGAAATCGCCACGCTTACGCGCCTGGTCCAGCAGATCGGAAACATCAACAACCATTGAGGTCAGGATGTCGGCGATAGCCATCACATCATCCAGCACTTTCTGGTAGTCAACTGCTTCAACTTTATAGAAATTCACCAGCTGGAAGTTGTGATATTCCATCACTTCTTTCAGTTTTTCAGCGAAAGTTGCTTTATCAAACAGATCGCCAACACGCAGACCGCGACGAGCTACTTTGTCTTCATAAGCCGGACCGATACCACGACCGGTAGTACCGATCGCTTTCTCGCCACGCGCTTTCTCACGAGCGTTATCCAACGCAACGTGATAATCAAGGATCAGCGGACAAGCTTCAGACAGCAGCAGGCGCTCGCGAACCGGGATACCACGATCTTCCAGTCCTTTCATTTCTTTCATCAGCGCGGACGGAGACAGAACAACACCGTTACCGATGATGCTGATTACGTTTTCGCGAAGAATGCCTGATGGAATAAGATGGAGGACGGTTTTTTCACCGTTGATTACGAGAGTATGGCCTGCGTTGTGACCACCCTGGTAGCGCACAACATATTTAGCCCGTTCAGTCAGAAGATCGACGATCTTCCCTTTACCTTCGTCACCCCATTGGGTGCCCAGTACGACGACGTTGTTACCCATTTTTCAAAATCACCGTTTGCTTAAAAATGGATTCTACCACCGCTTTTTCAGATATACAGCACTTTTTGCATGCGAAAATCCGCAAATTAGTCTACTTATTGTTCAGCCAATCGTTTTCCTCAACATGTAGTAGACCACAACGCCCGCAACCACAAGACCTCCACCAAAACGACGCAAAATATTTTCGGGAAGTTGCGCCATTGCAGAGATCATTTTCTTCCATGCGCTGGGATAAAGCATCGGACCCAGCCCTTCCAGCACCAAAACCAGCGCGAGCGCCAGCAAAATTGTTGAATTCATCCATCGCCCTTATATAAAAAGAAAACCACCGCATCCCTGGAGATGCCGGTGGTTTTGCTGCTTTAAAACCGCTGGAACGCGATTAGCGTGTCGCGGTATTTGGTGTCTTCATGTAGCGGAAGAAATCGCTGTCCGGGCTCATGACCATTACGTCCTGATTCCCTTCAAAGCTCTTCTCGTAAGCACGCAGGCTACGGATGAAGGCGTAGAAGTCCGGATCCTGACTGAACGCATCGGCAAACAGCTTAGCGGCTTCTGCATCACCTTCACCGCGCATAATACGGCCCTGACGCTCAGATTCTGCCAGCGTTTTAGTGACTTCATAGTCAGCCGTTGCACGCAGTTTTTCCGCCTCTTCCTGGCCTTGTGAACGATGGCGACGCGCTACCGCTTCACGCTCAGCGCGCATACGGTTGTAGATAGCCTCGGACACTTCAGCAGGCAGGTTGATTTGCTTAATACGCACGTCAACTACTTCGATGCCCAATGCTGCCATACTGTTCGGGTTGATGACCGGTACTTTACCGTTCGTTTCAGCCTGAACACGTTCAGCCGCTTCGGCAATCGCGCTATCTGCTGCCGGAGTCGCCACTTCATCTTCCGTGCCAGCAGAACCGGAGTTCAGCGCGTCACGAACTTCCAGGGTCAGACGACCGCGGGAATCGGTAACGATGTCCTTCACGTCCAGACGACCAATTTCAGAACGCAGACGGTCAGAGAACTTACGTTTCAGCAGGACTTCCGCCTGAGAAACATCGCCACCGCCCGTTGCCAGGTAGTAACGGCTAAAGTCACTGATGCGCCACTTGATGTAGGAGTCAACGATCAGGTCTTTCTTCTCTTTGGTAACAAAGCGATCGGCCTGGTTGTCCATGGTCTGAATACGCGCATCCAGCATCTTCACAGATTCAATAAACGGAATCTTGAAGTGCAGGCCTGGTGCAACGACCAGCGGCTTGTTTTCATCGTCACGCAGAACTTTACCAAAGCGCAGAGTAATACCGCGCTCGCCTTCTTTGACCACAAAGACAGACATGAACAGAACTACCAGAACGATGATGATAATCGCAATAACTGACTTACGCATCGTTATTCCCCCTGACGCTGGTAGTCGTTACGCTGCGCATTCGCGCGGCGTTGGTCCATAATATCGCCCTGACTGGTGGACGATGTGTTGCTTGCTCCAGTGCTGGAAGTCGTTGCTGGCGGCAGACGCAGCAGGTTTGAACTGCTGTCAGTCTTTGCTGCTGGTGCACTACCACCTTTCAGCATTTGATCCAGCGGCAGAACCATCAAATTGCTGCCTTTATCGTTAACCAGGACTTTGCGGGTATTGCTCAGCACTTTTTCCATGGTTTCGATATACAGACGCTCGCGGGTAATTTGCGGTGCGGCTTTATATTCCGGCAGAATTTTTGCGAAGCGAGCCACTTCACCCTGTGCTTCCAGGATTGTCTGAGTCTTATACGCACGCGCTTCTTCCAGAATACGCTGCGCCTGGCCGTTTGCACGCGGCTGAACTTCGTTGGTGTACGCTTCCGCTTCACGGATGTACTGCTGTTCGTTTTCACGTGCTGCGATAGCATCGTCAAACGCGGCTTTTACTTCTTCCGGCGGACGTGCAGCCTGGAAGTTGACGTCCAGCAGAGTGATACCCATGTTGTACGGACGGATCGTTTCTTCCAGTTCGCGTTGGGTATCGCTACGAATAACGGTACGACCTTCGGTCAAGATACGGTCCATGGTGTATTTACCGATAACCCCACGCAGGGCACTGTCGGTAGCCTGACGCAGACTGTCATCCGCGCTGGTTACGCTAAACAGGTAACGCTGCGGATCGGTCACGCGGTACTGTACGTTCATTTCGACGCGCACGACGTTTTCGTCAGAGGTCAGCATGACGCCGGATGCGGCAAGTTCACGCACGGCTTCAACGTTGACCGGTGTCACTTCGTCGACAAAGGTCGGTTTCCAGTTCAGACCCGGTTCAACCAAATGGCTGAATTTACCGAAGCGTGTCACCACGCCGCGTTCCGCTTCTTTAATGGTATAGAAACCGCTGGCCGCCCAGATAATGACGATAGCGGCCGCTGCGATAGTAAAGACTCGACCGCCCAGTTGCGGACGCGGGCCTTGCGATGAACTACCGCCGCCAGAGCCAGTACCTTTACCGCCACCCAGACCACCGAGCTTTTTACTCAGTTTGCGGAAGATATCGTCCAGATCGGGAGGTCCCTGCTCGCGACCACCTTTGTTTCCATTTCCCTCAGGGTTGCCGCCAGGTTTGCTGCTTCCCCAGGGGTCGCGGTCTTGTCCGTTATTACCGGGCTGATTCCACGCCATTTTTGTGCTCCATATTTGTTATGCGATGCTATACCTGCGTCTTTTGCGCTGCCGTTGCGTTGGCTGCGTCCCTCAACGCCAGTCACATAGTTGACTATGCTCCTGGAGATTTCAGGACTTGCCGCCTTCCTGCCGCACAAAATCCACAAGGTATAGAGGCGAAAAAATCTTCAGGCCATATCCGTCAGATCAGACAACATAGTCTTCCAGTGCCGGTTCTTGTTTACAGAGGCGACGCCAGTCTACGATCGGCATACGAACCTGCAGACCTACGCTGCCGTCCTCCTCCATCCACTCTTTTTCTATTGCCTGAAGTTGATAAAACCGGCTTCTCAAACGCCCTTCCTGCGGCGGCAAACGCAACGTATGCTGCGCCACCTCACCGGAAAGTCGCTCAGTCAAAGCCTGAAAAAGTTGTGGTATACCAATCCCCGTTTGCGCTGATACCCAAACGCGAATGGGTTTATTCTCTTCATCTCTGTCGATACGCGGCTCAAAGTCATCCAACATATCGATTTTATTCATCACCAGCAGGGTCGGGATCTCATGCGCATCGATCTCTTCGAGCACCGTGTCGACGGCCTCAATGTTTTCCTGCACACGAAAATCTGCTGCATCAATAACGTGCAGCAACAATGTCGCCTGACGTGTTTCCTGCAAGGTGGCCTTAAACGCCGCCACCAGGTCGTGCGGCAAATGACGGATAAACCCAACGGTATCCGCCAGCACGGTCTCACCCACGTCCGCCACGTCTATTCTGCGTAGCGTCGGGTCCAGGGTCGCAAACAGCTGATCCGCTGCGTAGACCCGGGCTTCGGTGATCTGGTTGAACAGGGTGGATTTTCCGGCGTTGGTATATCCCACCAGTGATACGGTTGGGACATCCGCTTTCTTGCGCGACTGTCGCCCCTGCTCACGTTGCTTTTCAACTTTTTCCAGGCGCGACTGTATCTGCAAAATGCGATTACGCAGCAAACGACGGTCGGTTTCGAGCTGGGTTTCACCCGGACCGCGCAAACCAATCCCGCCCTTTTGCCGTTCAAGGTGAGTCCAGCCACGGACCAGACGCGTAGCCATATGGCGCAACTGCGCCAGCTCAACCTGCAACTTACCCTCATGGGTTCGCGCACGCTGGGCAAAAATATCTAAAATGAGACCAGTCCTGTCGATAACAAGACACTGGCACAACTGTTCCAGGTTACGTTCCTGGGCAGGGCTTAGAGCATGATCAAAAATCACCACCGCAGCGCCAGTCGCTTTTACGGCTTCGGCAATTTCGATTGCCTTACCTTCACCAACAAAATACTTCGGGTGCGGTGCTTTACGGCTCCCGGTAATCACCTGCATTGCTTCGACACCGGCGGAAGAAACCAGAGATTCAAACTCCTGGAGGTCTTCCATATCTTTGTCTTGCGAAAAATAGATGTGTACCAGTACCGCCTGCTCACCGGCATCATAACGGTCAAACAAGCGTCAACCCCTTAATATAAATCAACGGGGAACACAGGATCGCTGGCTCCCCGTATGTAAAACAGCTAATAACCTTATTCGGTTTCTTCGCTGTCCTGTTGCGCAGATGAACCTTGCGCGTTGCTACCGTGATGGTAGTTGCTGCCTGTGCCGCCGGTGGCATTATTGCTGTGATGAGAAACCGGACGAGACGGGACAACAGTAGAAATCGCGTGCTTATAAACCATCTGGCTGACCGTGTTTTTCAACAGGATCACGAACTGATCAAAAGACTCGATTTGACCTTGCAGCTTAATACCATTCACCAAATAAATAGAAACTGGAACACGTTCCCGACGCAGTGCGTTCAGGAACGGATCTTGTAAAGATTGCCCCTTAGCCATTCTCTCTTTTCCTTATATGCTTATTTGTACTTTGAACCTTTCGATTCTGAAAAATTGCGCACGATACGTTTCAATTGTACACATTCAGTTCGCGATAGCACCAACAACCTGTAATACTTCGTTTCGCGCCTGGTCAGGCTTTTCACTGTCAAGCCAGTGCACCCCTTCCCAACCACGCAACCAGGTTACCTGTCGCTTCGCCAACTGCCTCGTGGCGCAAACACCTCTATAAACCATTTCATCGTATGAAATTTCACCTTCAATGTATGACCACATCTGGCGATACCCTACACAACGAATGGAAGGCAAATCCGTATGCAAATCTCCACGGGCAAAAAGCGCCCGGACTTCTGCTTCAAAACCTGAAGCTAACATCTGATGAAAACGCTGCTCAATTCGCTGATGGAGCAGTTCACGGCTCGCCGGGGCGATTGCAAACTGATGCACCTGATACGGCAAAGCATCTCCTGACGTTTGCGTCAGCTCCGTTAAAGTTTTACCCGAAATGAAAAAAACTTCCAGTGCCCGGGAAAGTCTTTGCGGATCATTTGGATGAATACGCGCTGCTGCCACGGGATCGATATCCTGAAGCTGTCGGTGTAACGCGTCCCAACCCTGCTCTGCCGCCTGCTGCTCAATTCTGGCCCTGACTTCCGGGTCCGCCGACGGTAACGGCGACAGTCCTTCAAGCAAAGCTTTGAAATATAACATTGTGCCGCCCACCAGCAACGGGATACGGCCCGCGGCGGTGATGTCGGCCATCTCGGCTAACGCATCGCGACGAAAATCCGCAGCGGAGTACGCCTGCGATGGATCGCGGATATCCAGCAATCGGTGCGGTGCGGCCTGTAATTCATCTGCATCAGGCTTGGCTGTACCGATATCCATCCCCTTGTAAATAAGGGCGGAATCAACGCTTATCAACTCTATGGGCAAAACTTTACGCAATTCAATTGCTAATGCCGTTTTACCGGAGGCCGTTGGCCCCATCAAAAAAATCGCCTTTGGCAGGCTCGCCTTACGGGTATCACTCATGTTTCAGGGCATTCATTACCGAATGTAAATCAACAGGTTGTAACAGACCACCCGGCGGTGCCTTCACGAGTTGTGGGCAGAGCCGCTCAACATCCGCTAATAGCGTAATCGCCTGTGCCATGCTCCACTGTGGATGCTCGCTCATCAGGTTACGTGCGATCCACTGTGCAATATTGCCCGGCTCGAATACGGATTGCTGCGCCAGGTAGCCTATCAGTTCAGGAATCAAGATTTGTAAATTTTGTTGGCGTAAGGGTAAAGGCACCGCCCGGATGGTCACATGCTGCGCATCCAGCTGAAATTCAATGCCCAACTCAGCCAGTTGGCTCTGTCCTTTTTGCAGTGCCGCTTTTTCATCAGCGGTCACTTTTAGACGTAAAGGGATCAGTAACGGTTGAGCACAAACCGCTCCCTGACCCGGCGTTAACTGCGCCTGACGCAACCAACGCTCAGCCACCGGTAATGCCAACAACCGAATATGGCCATCGCACTCGAGTAACGCGCAGTCTGCACCAACTATCGTTAGCACCCGGCCAAAGCCCTGACTGCTGCCAGTCAGAGGCGTCGATGGCGTTTCAGAGACCGGCGTTTTACGCGTTGGAGCCGGCGTCTGCATCAGTTGCTGATAAATTTCGCCCTGCTGCTTTTGGTATCCGGGTTGAGCATGAGGCCAACTGACTCCCGCCTGACGGCCACCGCCACCACTATTGCCACTTCCAGTGCCAGCGGATGCTGAGTACCGCGGTGTCGCATGTTCACGCGCGGGAGCCGGCTCGGCAAAATGGTTGCGTCCAGCAGCAACGCGGTTTTCCGGGATGTGCCTTGGAGCGGGTTCGTCGTCATCAGCCAACGGCAGCGGCGTTTCAAGCTGCTGTTGCAGGACGCTCAACACGCCCTGGTAAATAAAATCGTGCACCAGGCGGGATTGATGGAAACGGACCTCATGTTTAGCAGGGTGTACGTTGACATCCACTTGATGCGGATCGATTTCCAGATACAACACAAAAGCGGGCTGTTGATCGGCTCCCAGCTTATCTTCACAGGCCTGGCGGATAGCATGGTTGATCAGCCGGTCTCGCATCATCCGACCATTCACGTAGCAGTACTGGATTTCTGCCAGTGCTGCCGTTGTGTGGTTAGGATCGGCCACCCAGCCGCGCAATGTTAAATCACCATGCTGCCATTCGATCGCCAGCGCATGTTCCAGAAACGGCGTGCCGCAAATCGCACCCAGTCGGCGCTCTTTCTGCCCATCCGCGGCCACTGCCCGGTACTGTCGCACCACTTTGCCGTTGTGCGACAAATTTATCGTCACATCAAAACGCGCCAGCGCAATGCGGCGAATAATCTCGTCGATATGATTAAATTCGGTTTTCTCGGTGCGCATAAATTTGCGCCGCGCCGGGGTGTTGTAGAACAGATCCAGCACCTCCAGCGTGGTTCCCACCGGATGCGCAGCGGGTTTAACTGTGACATCCATGTCACGCCCTTCGGCATACGCCTGCCAGGCTTCGGGTTGTTCTTGCGTACGCGATGTAAGGGTTAAGCGAGACACGGAGCTGATACTGGCCAGCGCTTCGCCGCGAAATCCGAGGCTCACGATGGCTTCAAGATCGTCAAGCGAGGCTATTTTACTGGTGGCATGACGCGCCAACGCCAACGCCAGCTCGTCTTTTTTAATCCCGCAGCCGTTGTCACGAATACGGATAAGCTTCGCTCCGCCGCGTTCAATATCGATATCAATGCGCGTCGCACCGGCATCGATGCTGTTTTCCACCAGCTCTTTCACCACTGACGCAGGCCGTTCTACCACCTCGCCTGCGGCAATCTGGTTCGCCAGCTGTGGCGGTAGAACCTGAATCGGCATGGCTAATCCTTAATTTGTTAACGTGTTACCCGGCGATATGGCGCTGGCGGTTTGCGCCGGTGCGCCCTGCGGCCCGGTTTGCATCGGGTGCGCCTGGAAATAGTTACGCAATCCTTTGTAAATCGCCTCAGCCAGTTGCTGCTGGTAATCATCGCTCGCCAACAGACGTTCTTCGCTGTTGTTACTGATAAAGCCGGTTTCAACCAGCACTGACGGGATATCAGGCGAACGCAGTACGCCAAGACTGGCGTGTTCTGGACGACGCTTATGCATCGAACCAATACGTTCTAACTGGCCGATCATGCTGGTCGCCACATCATACCCGACGCGCTGCGAATGACCGAACTGCAGATCCAGTACGGCCTGGCTGAGGTAAGGATCGGACTGGCTGTTTGCCAGCACATCGCCCGCGCCGCCCAACAGCTCCGATTGCTTCTCGTGCTGTTCCAGCCAGCCGGCCATCTCACTGTTCGCCCGACGGTTTGACAGCACCCAAACGGAAGCACCTGTGGCATCACGATTTGGCGCGGCATCCGCGTGAATAGAAACCAGGAAATTGGCGTTTTGTTTACGCGCGACGTCTGAACGCCCCATCACCGAGATAAAGTAATCACCATCACGGGTGAGTACACCTTTAAACATCGGGTCATCATTGAGCAAACTGCGCAGCTTGCGCGCCACGGCAATCGTGACGTTTTTCTCACGCGTGCCGCCAGGACCAATAGCGCCAGGATCCTGTCCACCGTGTCCGGCATCAATGGCAATCACCACCTTATCGCCGTTGCTGGTGCTGGCGCGCGCCGCAGGGCGCGTGGAGGTATTGCTGTTAGTCACAGCCGTAGTGCGATCGTTTTCTGCTTTAAACGGATTGCGCGCTGGCTCGACAGGACGTGGGGCAACAATCGGCGCTTCAACACGCTTTGCAACCACGGGAGGTGGAGGCGGCGGCGCATCAGCGTTGATGGTAAACACGACGGTATAATTGCCGCCGTTCTGGCGTTTTACTGCTTCGGCTTTACCGTTCTCGGTTAAATCCACCACCAGGCGCAGAGATTGCGCATCTTTTGGCGTGCCGGAACGGATAGATTTCACCAGATTATTGCCGCTAAACAGCAGCGGTAACCCCTGAATCACACCGGTTTGTTTGATATCCAGCGCGACGGTTCGTTTCCCGTCCTGCGAAACGGCATATTCAGGATCGCCAATAAAGCTCAGCGTAATCCGCGCCTGTTGATCGCCATTGGACACCTGAAGATCGGAGAGGCTGGCGGCCCCTGCCTGCGCGCACAGCAGGACCAGGGTTGCCATCAGCCAGTTTCTGATGCGATAAATCATCCCGCCACCCTTAAGGTTAATCGGCTAAACGCGCCAGCAATAAATCACCTGATGAGGAGACTGCGCTTACACGCGCCTCTCGACCTTGCGCCTGGTATTCAATGTGTATTTCGACGTCCGGGTCTGGCAGTACACCTTTACCTTGTTGCGGCCATTCCACCAGGCAGATGGCATCATTGGCAAAATAATCGCGGATCCCCATAAATTCCAGCTCCTCTGGGTCCGCAAGTCGGTATAAATCGAAGTGATATACCATCAAGTTATCGAGTGAATAGGGTTCAACCAGCGTGTAGGTGGGGCTTTTTACATTACCTTTATGACCTAACGCCTGCAGAAATCCCCGGCTGAAGGTGGTTTTACCCGCCCCCAGGTCGCCGTACAAATATATAACCGTCGCGCCGTCACAGGCTTTGGCTACCCGCAGTCCCAGGTCTAAAGTCGCCTGCTCATCAGGTAGTGGAATTACTCGATTCATCATGATAAACGTCAATCACATCAGGGTTAACAATACGCTGTAGCGTGGTAAAGAGATCCGTCGCCAGCATGCCACGCGTACCAAAACGCGCCGCCAGCACATCCGCCGCTGCTCCGTGCGCAACACATCCCGCACATGCTGCATCATACGGGGTAAGCTTCTGTCCGAGCAATGCGCCAATAATACCGGAAAGCACATCCCCCATTCCGCCGCTGGCCATCCCGGCATTGCCGGTATCAATAATACCCAACTCCGCCCGTTCAGCAGCAACAACCGTACCCGCGCCTTTCAGCACCACCACGCCTCCGTACCGTTTTACCAGACGTTGTGCACAAAGTAAGCGATCGTCTTCAATTTCTGCAATGGAACAACCCAGCAGTCGCGCGGCTTCACCTGGATGCGGCGTGATCACGCGATTGTGACGTTTATCGGGGTTGATTGCCAGCAGGTTCAGCGCATCCGCATCCCAGAGCATCGGTTTGCGAAAATTCTCCACTTTTTGCAGCGCTTTTTTGCCCCACTCCTGCTGACCAAGCCCGGGGCCTATCACCACTACATCCGCCCACGCCAGGCTCTCTTCCAGCGTCTGTGGTGTCAGCGCATCGACCATCAGTTCCGGTCTGGCTGTCAAAATAGGCGCAATGTTTTCACTGCGCGTCAGCACTTTGACCAGCCCGGCACCTGCTCGCAGCGCGGCTTCCCCGGCCATGCGTATTGCGCCTGCCGTACCGTGGTCACCGCCGATAATCACCAGCCGCCCGTGGGAGCCTTTGTGCGAGGTAGGTCGACGCGGCGTTAGCCAGTGCGCAAGCTGTTGAGCATCAAAACGTTGTATTGGCGCATTCTGTCCCGCCAGCCAGTCGTCCAGCCCAAGTGCGTTAACATGCAGACGCCCGGTGACATCGCGCGCTTTACCGGTGAGCAGGCCCGGCTTGAGTGCAATAAAGGTAATGGTATGCGCTGCGTTGATGACCGCGCCCGGCGTCGCTCCCGTCTGCGCCAGCAGGCCGGAGGGAATGTCTATCGCCACGGTGGGGGCTGGGTGAGAATTGGCACGTTCAATCAATACCGAGAGAGACTCACGCGGCGCATGTTTTAAGCCAGTGCCTGACAGCGCATCAATAATGACGTCCACGTTATTTGGCCAATTGATATCCGCCGCGTGAATGACACCACCAGCGTTAAGCCAGGCATCACGCGCCTGCTGCGCCTCCTCGGGGAGCGGTTTGTCACTTTCCTGCGCCAGCAACGTAACTTCAAGACCCAGCGCTTTGGCAAGTCTTGCCACTACGTAACCATCGCCGCCGTTGTTGCCATGACCACATAGCACCAGCCAGTGCCGGGCGTTCGGATAAGCCTCACGAGTGACCTGAAACGCCGCCTCTCCCGCCCGTTGCATCAGTTCGTAAAGCGTCAGCCCTGAACTGTCTGCCGCCTCTCGCTCCATCCGCCTGATGTCATCGGCGTGCCAGATGGAGTGTGGTATACTTGCGGGGTTTTTCTTCATTGTATGGTCCGTCATGTCAGAGCCCCTCGATCTCAATCAGTTAGCGCAAAATATTAAGCAGTGGGGGCTGGAGCTTGGCTTTCAGCAGGTCGGTATTGCCGATACCGACCTCAGCGAAGCGGAACCCAAACTGCAGGCCTGGCTGGATAAACAATACCACGGCGAGATGGACTGGATGGCCCGTCACGGCATGATGCGCGCCCGACCTCACGAATTATTGCCCGGTACGCTACGTGTCATCAGCGTACGTATGAACTATCTTCCAGCCAATGCGGCCTTTGCCAGCACATTGAAGAATCCTTCTCTGGGTTACGTCAGCCGTTACGCGCTGGGGCGCGACTATCATAAGCTGCTACGTAACCGCTTAAAAAAGCTGGGAGAGATGATTCAACAGCACTGCGTTTCGCTGAATTTTAGACCTTTTGTCGATTCTGCGCCCATTCTTGAGCGTCCGTTAGCGGAAAAAGCCGGGCTTGGCTGGACAGGTAAGCACTCACTTATCCTCAATCGTGAAGCTGGATCATTTTTCTTCCTCGGGGAATTACTGATCGATTTACCCTTGCCGATCGACCAACCAGTAGAAGAAGGATGCGGGAAATGCGTCGCCTGCATGACCATCTGTCCCACCGGGGCCATTGTTGAACCCTATACGGTGGATGCGCGCCGCTGTATCTCTTATCTCACTATCGAACTGGAAGGCGCGATCCCGGAAGAATTTCGTCCATTGTTGGGGAATCGAATTTATGGCTGCGATGATTGCCAGCTTATTTGCCCGTGGAACCGCTATTCACAGTTGACGGCAGAGGATGACTTCAACCCGCGCAAGCAGCTTCATGCTCCGGAGTTAATAGAGCTGTTTAGCTGGAGCGAAGCGTGGTTTTTAAAAGTCACGGAGGGGTCTGCCATTCGTCGTATTGGCCACCTGCGCTGGCTGCGAAATATCGCCGTTGCGTTGGGCAATGCTCCCTGGGATGAAGCCATTCTTCACGCACTGGAAAGTCGCAGAGGTGAGCACCCACTTCTCGACGAACACATAGAGTGGGCGGTTGCTCAGCAAATCGAGAAGAGAAATGCCTGCGTAGTTGAGGTGCAGCTACCGCAGAAACAACGTTTGGTCAGGGTCATTGAGAAGGGTCTGCCGCGCGACGCTTAAGTCATCCACAGCTTGTGTATAAAAATAAAAACACATTGATATTCAAGAGGGAAAAAATCGTCAAGTGATCGCATTAACAATTTGCAATGATAATTAAATTAATAATTTCAAATAGTTAAAATGATACTATTCACCCGGCGAAGTTTTTTGCATTCCAGGAATAATACCCGAACCTGTGGATAAGTCTGTTTACAAGAGTATGTCAATGACGAAACAAAACGTCCCCAACGCGATTATTCGTTGTGGATATTTTTATTGGGGTAAGAATTTGGAGCGGGAAACGAGACTCGAACTCGCGACCCCGACCTTGGCAAGGTCGTGCTCTACCAACTGAGCTATTCCCGCTTGGGTGTGTCTGTGCTTAATAAGCACTTTCAAATTTTGGAGCGGGAAACGAGACTCGAACTCGCGACCCCGACCTTGGCAAGGTCGTGCTCTACCAACTGAGCTATTCCCGCTTGGGTGTGTCTGTGCTTAATAAGCACTTTCAAATTTTGGAGCGGGAAACGAGACTCGAACTCGCGACCCCGACCTTGGCAAGGTCGTGCTCTACCAACTGAGCTATTCCCGCAAATCTGTACTGCTTTTGTTGCTGTCGTAATTCGCATTTCTGCGTCTTTACGGGAGGCGCATTATACGAGAAATCCGTTTAGCTGCAACCCCCCTGAAAGCGTTTTTTTCGAAAATTCGTTCAAATGATTAATTTACAATCAAGCTGAACAATTTAGCGTCAAAAAACCGGTGACGCAAGCCACCGGAGAACAAAATCAAAGATTAATAAAATGTTCGCGATAGTAAGCAAGCTCAGCAACAGATTCACGAATGTCGTCCATCGCCTGATGTGTTCCCTGCTTGGTGAAGCCCGCGAGGATTTCCGGCTTCCAACGACGCGCCAGCTCTTTGAGCGTGCTGACGTCCAGATAGCGATAATGGAAATACGCCTCCAGCTCCGGCATGTATTTAAACAGGAAACGACGATCCTGCCCGATGCTGTTGCCGCAGATAGGTGATTTCCCTTCCGGAACCCACTCTTTCAAAAAAGCCAGCGTGGCCAGTTCAGCTTCACGATCGCCCATGGTGCTCGCCTTCACGCGCTCCACCAGCCCGCTACCGGTATGCGTACGTACGTTCCAGTCATCCATTAATGCCAGCTGTTCGTCGGACTGGTGCACCGCAATTGTCGGTCCTTCAGCCAGAATATTCAGGTTGGCATCCGTCACCAGCGTGGCGATCTCAATAATGCGATCGCGCTCGGGATCCAGACCTGTCATCTCCAGATCGATCCAAATCAGGTTGTTTTCATTGGCACTCATGCTATTTTCCACCCTTCAGCGTCACATTCAGTGTGACTACATTGATCTAAAATTGTGTGTATCATAAATGTTTTGCCCATCATGGGCGACCAGGAGCCAGTCCGATTGAGTAAGAATAAACTCTCCAAAGGCCAACAGCGCCGTGTGAACGCCAATCACCAGCGTCGTCTTAAAACGTCCACGGAGAAGCCCGACTACGACGACAACCTGTTTGGCGAAACCGCTGAAGGCATCGTTATCAGCCGTTTTGGCATGCATGCCGACGTAGAGTCTGCTGACGGTGAAATTCACCGTTGCAACATCCGCCGTACAATTCGCTCGCTGGTTACTGGCGATCGCGTAGTCTGGCGCCCGGGTAAAGCGGCAGCTGAAGGCGTGAATGTCAAAGGTATCGTTGAAGCGGTACACGATCGTACTTCGGTACTGACACGCCCCGACTTTTACGACGGGGTAAAGCCTATTGCCGCCAACATCGACCAGATCGTTATTGTCTCAGCCATCTTACCCGAGCTGTCACTCAATATTATCGACCGGTATCTGGTAGCCTGCGAAACGCTACACGTTGAACCGATTATCGTGCTGAATAAGATCGATCTGCTGGATGATGAAGGCATGGCCTTCGTTAACGAACAGATGGATATCTATCGCAACATTGGCTATCAGGTGTTGATGGTATCAAGCCGCACTAAAGACGGCCTGAAACCGCTTGAAGAAGCATTAACCGATCGCATCAGCATTTTTGCCGGTCAATCGGGCGTAGGTAAATCCAGCCTGCTCAATAATCTCCTCGGCCTGCAGGAAGAGATCCTGACCAATGATGTCTCTGACAACTCCGGCCTTGGACAGCACACCACCACGGCCTCTCGCCTGTATCACTTCCCACACGGCGGCGACGTTATCGACTCCCCTGGCGTACGTGAGTTTGGACTGTGGCATCTGGAGCCGGAACAAATCACGCATGGCTTTGTCGAATTCCATGACTACCTGGGCCATTGCAAATACCGCGACTGCAAGCATGATACCGATCCAGGCTGCGCTATCCGTGAGGCTGTAGAAAAAGGGGCCATAGCCGAAACCCGGTTTGAAAATTATCACCGCATCCTGGAAAGCATGGCGCAGGTAAAAACGCGTAAAAACTTTTCTGATACAGACAACTGACAACTAAGCTAAGCATCGCTAGAATCGTCCCCCCTTTTTTCAGGATCCGGCCCGTATGCCGGATCGGGAACAAATTATGGCCTGGAGGCTACCTTGTTAAACTCATTTAAGCTTTCGCTACAATACATTCTGCCGAAACTATGGCTCACTCGCCTGGCGGGTTGGGGTGCGAGCAAACGAGCGGGATGGCTGACCAAACTGGTTATCGATCTGTTCGTGAAATATTACAAGGTCGATATGAAAGAGGCGCAAAAGCCGGATACCGCCAGCTATCGCACCTTCAACGACTTCTTTGTTCGCCCGCTGCGCGATGATGCTCGCCCGATTAATACCGATCCAAACGTACTGGTCATGCCCGCTGACGGTGTGATTAACCAGTTAGGCAACATCGAGGAAGACAAACTGCTGCAGGCTAAAGGGCACAGCTATACCCTTGAAGCGCTGCTGGCTGGCAACTATCAGATGGCGGACAAATTCCGCAACGGTACGTTTGTAACCACTTACTTGTCTCCACGCGATTACCACCGTGTACACATGCCGTGTAACGGTATCCTGCGTGAAATGATGTATGTGCCGGGCGATCTCTTCTCTGTAAACATCCTGACTGCGCAAAACGTACCGAACCTGTTTGCCCGCAACGAACGTGTAATCTGTCTGTTTGATACCGAATTTGGCCCGATGGTGCAGATTCTGGTCGGCGCGACCATCGTCGGCAGTATTGAAACCGCATGGGCTGGCACCATTACTCCACCGCGTGAAGGCGTCATCAAGCGCTGGACCTGGCCGGAAGGCGAAAGCGAAGGGTCGGTGGCGCTGCTGAAAGGTCAGGAAATGGGCCGCTTTAAGCTCGGTTCCACCGTCATCAACCTGTTCGCACCTGGCAAAGTTAACCTGGTTGAGCAGTTGCAGGATCTTTCCGTGACCAAAATCGGCCAGCCAATGGCCATCTCGACCGAGACTTTCGTGACGCCAGAGGCAGAACCGGCCCCGCTGGCGAAAGAAGAGATCGAAGCAGAACACGATGCCAGCCCGCTGGTTGACGACAAAAAAGACGAAAGTTAAACATAGGAATCGCTGCTGTGCGCCTGATTATCACTTTTCTGATGGCCTGGTGCCTCAGCCTGGGGGCGTACGCTGCGACGGCCCCCGATGCCAAACAACTCACCCAGGAACTGGAGCAGGCAAAAGCGGCAAAACCCGCTCAGCCAGAAACCGTCGAGGCGCTCCAGTCCGCGCTGAATGCCCTTGAGGAGCGTAAAGGCTCTCTCGAGCGCGCCCAACAATATCAGCAGGTTATTGATAACTTCCCCAAGCTGTCCGCAACGTTACGCGCGCAGCTTAGTAACCTGCGTGATGAACCGCGCAATGTGCCAACCGGACTCACTACCGATGCGTTAAACCAGGAGATCCTCCAGGTTAGCAGCCAACTGCTGGAAAAGAGTCGTCAAGCCCAGCAGGAGCAGGATCGCGCCCGGGAAATCGCCGACTCGTTAAGCCAGCTTCCTCAACAGCAAACCGATGCCCGCCGCCAGCTCAATGAGCTTGAGCGACGCATTGGTACGGCCAACGGCAATTCCGCGCAGAATCAGGCGATGCAGGCTGAATCCGCCAAACTTAAAGCCCAGGTCGATGAACTGGAGCTGGCGCAGCTTTCCGCCAATAACCGTCAGGAACTGGCGCGTATGCGCTCCGAACTGGCGGAAAAACAGAGTCAACAACTCGACGCTTACCTGCAGGCTTTGCGCAACCAGCTTAACAGTCAACGTCAGCGTGAAGCTGAGCGAGCGCTGGAAAGCACTGAACTGCTGGCGGAAAACAGCGCGGGACTGCCGGAAGGCATTGTCGACCAGTTCAAGGTAAACCGCGAGCTGTCTCAGGCCTTAAACCAGCAAGCACAGCGTATGGACCTGGTCGCTTCGCAGCAGCGTCAGGCCGCCAGCCAAACGCTGCAGGTGCGTCAGGCATTGAATACGCTGCGAGAGCAGTCTCAGTGGCTTGGGGTTTCAAATATGCTGGGAGAAGCGCTGCGAGCGCAGGTATCCCGTCTGCCGGAAATGCCTAAACCTCAGCAGTTGGATACCGAAATGGCGCAGCTTCGCGTACACCGCATGCGCTATGAGGATCTCCTCAACAAACAGCCGCAGCTGCGTCAAATTCATCAGGCCGATGGACAACCGCTGACCGCTGAACAGAGCAGCATCCTCAACGCCCAGCTACGCACCCAGCGTGAGTTGCTGAACTCATTGTTACAGGGCGGCGATACGCTGATCCTTGAGCTGACCAAGCTCAAAGTTTCCAACAGCCAACTGGAAGATGCGCTAAAAGAGGTCAATGAAGCGACGCACCGCTACCTGTTCTGGACGTCAGACGTTAGCCCTATCTCGCTCTCCTGGCCTGTCGACATCGTTCAGGATCTGCGGCGTCTGATCTCATTAGATACGTTTAATCAGTTGGGCAAAGCCAGCATCATGATGCTGACCAGCAAAGAAACGCTGCTACCGCTGTTCGCGGCGTTGGTGTTAGTTGGCTTTAGCCTCTCTTCGCGCAAGCACTTCACCCGTTTCCTTGAACGCTCGTCCGCGCGGGTCGGGAAAGTCACCCAGGACCACTTCTGGCTGACAATACGCACGGTATTCTGGTCAATACTCGTCGCTTCACCATTGCCAGTGCTGTGGGCAACGCTCGGTTACGGATTGCAGGAAGCCTGGCCTTATCCGTTGGCTGTCGCGATCGGCGATGGCGTTACCGCCACGGTGCCCATGCTGTGGGCGGTAATGATCTGCGCCACCTTTGCACGTCCCAACGGTCTGTTCATTGCCCACTTTGGCTGGCCGCGGAACCGCGTCGCGAAAGCCATGCACTATTACCTGATGAGCATCGGGCTGATTGTCCCGTTGATCATGGCGGTGATTATGTTTGATAACCTCAATGACCGGGAATTCTCCGCCTCACTGGGGCGTCTGTGCTTTATTCTGATTTGCGGTGCGCTGGCGGTCGTAACCCTGAGCCTGAAACGCGCCGGGATACCGCTGTACCTCGATAAAGAGGGCAACAGCGATAACATGGTCAACAGCATGCTGTGGAATATGCTGATGGGTGCGCCGCTGATTGCCATTCTCGCCGCGGCAGTAGGCTACCTCGCCACGTCACAAGCCCTGCTGGCACGTCTGGAAACGTCTGTAGCGATTTGGTTCTTATTACTGGTGGTGTATCACGTTATCCGCCGTTGGATGCTGATTCAGCGTCGCCGCCTGGCGTTTGACCGCGCCAAGCATCGACGCGCAGAAATGCTGGCGCAGCGCGCGCGGGGCGAAGAAGAACCACCGCATTCCACCAGCCTTGAAGGCGCGATTGACGTTGATGAAAGCGAAGTGGATTTGGATGCTATCAGCGCGCAATCGCTGCGCCTGGTGCGTTCTATCCTGATGCTTATCGCCCTGCTCTCGGTCATTGTACTGTGGTCAGAAATTCATTCCGCTTTCGGCTTCCTGGAAAACATCTCGTTGTGGGATGTCACCTCCACGGTTCAGGGCGTGGAAAGCTTAGAACCGATAACGCTGGGCGCGGTGCTTATCGCGATTCTGGTATTTATCATCACCACCCAGTTAGTGCGCAACCTACCCGCACTGCTGGAGCTGGCACTACTGCAACATCTGGATTTAACCCCCGGCACCGGTTATGCCATCACCACCATCACCAAGTATCTGCTGATGCTGATTGGCGGTCTGGTTGGCTTCTCGATGATCGGTATTGAATGGTCCAAACTGCAATGGCTGGTGGCGGCTCTCGGTGTCGGTCTGGGCTTTGGTTTGCAGGAGATCTTCGCCAACTTTATTTCCGGTCTGATTATCCTGTTTGAAAAACCAATCCGCATTGGCGACACGGTGACGATTCGCGATCTTACCGGTAGCGTGACGAAAATTAATACCCGCGCCACCACTATCAGCGACTGGGACCGCAAAGAGATCATCGTGCCCAACAAAGCCTTTATCACCGAACAGTTTATCAACTGGTCGTTATCCGATTCGGTCACCCGTGTGGTGTTAACCATCCCGGCACCGTCAGAGGCGAACAGCGAGGAGGTTACGCAGATCCTGCTGACTGCCGCGCAGCGCTGTTCGTTAGTTATCGATAACCCGGCGCCAGAAGTCTTCCTGGTTGACCTGCAACAAGGCATTCAAATCTTCGAACTGCGTATTTATGCCGCCGAGATGGGGCATCGCATGCCGCTGCGCCATGAAATCCACCAACTGATTCTGGCAGGCTTCCGCGAGCACGGTATTGATATGCCGTTCCCTCCGTTCCAGATGCGTCTGGAGAGCCTCGGCGGTAAGCAAACAGGGAGAACATTAAGTTCTGCAGGAAGAGGCCGTCGCCCGGCAGGGAGTTTGTAACGCACAATGCAGGCAAGAAATGCCGGATGGCGACCCGTTGGGTCTTATCCGGCCTACGGGTCTGCAATTAACCTGTAGGCCCGATAAGCTTGCGCCATCGGGCATTTCATCGCCGATTACAGACATTTTCGGGCTTAATATGCGTCCGGATCGGCAACAGGCAATAAACGCCAGATGGCCTTTATTCCACCGCCCACTCAGGCTCGTTGGTCGTGCGACGGCTGTAGTTCTGATAAATCGCCATCGCCAGCAGTGAGAAGAAGATCGGACCGCCGGTCATCCACAGTGCGCTGTTCCAGTCTCCGGCTTCAATTACCGGCTGGATGATGGTGAACACATTAGCAAACGTCACTACCAGCACGACCACTCCCGTTGCCAGCAGCGTCGCCGCTCGGGTTTTAAAGACAACAAACGGCCTTTCCAGACCCGGACGGGATTTAAAGAACGGAAACGCCAGCGCCAGGAACAGATACGGCAGCGTCATCGAGACGTTCGCCATCAGCGTCAGTTTGTTATAGAACGCCGAAGCCGTATCGCCACCAAATGAAACCAACAGGATAAACAGGCTCACCAGCAGGCACTGTAACCACATTGCCGTCGTCGGCATCCCTACGGCATTCAGTTTGGTCATCGGCGCGGGCCACAACGCCTTCGGCGTGCCCTGAATAATCGCTTTCAGCGGTGAGTAGCTGAGGGTGAAAAAAGCGCCGGTATAGGCAAGGAACATGGAAAGCCCGGTAATACGTGCAAACCATACGCCCATCACCATCGCGGCATCAGGGGAAAGATGCAGCGCATTACCCAACGTCATTCCGAGGCTTTTCATCAGGATATAGGTAATATTCCCGAGGTTAACTGAGCTATTACTTAATACCTGCTGCCAGTTGGTGCTAACGCCCCATAAAAAGATGGCCAGTGAATAACCAACAGAAATGACAATAGCGGCAAAGACAATGCCTTTAGCAAAGTTCTTTTCTGGTTTTTCTGTTTTATCAACCAGTCCACCCACAGCTTCAATTCCGCCATAAGCAAAAATAGCAAACACAACAAATGACAACATAGCCAGCCCGGACTGATATCCCGGATTAGGCGAGGAGATGAAATTAATATCCTGTGCAAAGTGGCCACCAGTTAATAACAAAATAGCGACACTCACTAACAACAGAACTAAATTAAGACACATTACGGCAATTCCACCTACAGCCGTAATACGCGCAATCTTATTAATACCCCGGGAGGCTACGCAGGTCACCAGAATCATCCAGCCGACGGCGAGCAGTCCGACAACCTGCGTAGGCTCAAGCCCCGCGACACGCCAGTGCTGCGTCATGTCTGCGCCAAACAAGAAGGTTGAAAAAGGTACCCAGACTTTCGCCGCAGTACTTACCATCCATATCACATAAGATGAAAACCACATAAACGTGCCGATAAACGCATAACGCGGTCCAACGCTATTATTCATCCACGAATAGATTCCACCCTCTTCTTTCCGATAGGCAGAACCCATTTCCGCCATCATTAAAGCAAATGGAATAAAGAATAATAATGCAGAAAATATATACCACGGAATCGCGCTATACCCCATTAAATAGAACGCGGAGGGGCTATTAGCAAAACCGAAAACTGACGTAAATATCATGAGAATGAGACCTATCAGGCTCATCTTTTTTATTGTTTGGGTCATTAAACCATCCCTTACTCTGGCAAGCGTTTAACAAACGCCGCTCACCGGTTGGCACTGCTCTCTTTGCAGAGTTCAGCGATAAAAAAACAACACAGAATTGATACCTAAACGATATCAAATATCCAGGTGTAAATTGTGGCTATTAGAGGGGAAATGAAAAAATATGCTACAAAGTGGCGATTAAGCCACCACTTTGTATTGCTGAAGAGTAAGTTATGCGCGATCGACTGTAAATGCGATTACCTCGGCCAGGCTCTCTGCGCCCAGCGCCAGCATCACCAGACGGTCAACGCCCAGCGCCACGCCTGAGCAATCCGGCATGCCGACTTTCAGCGCTTCCAGCAGGTTGGTATCGATAGGTTGCTGTGGTAAGCCTCGTGCGGCACGTTTGCGGTTATCCTGTTCAAACCGCTGCTGCTGTTCGCGCGCGTCGGTCAATTCATGGAAACCATTCGCCAGCTCAATACCTTTGTAATAAACCTCGAAACGTTCAGCCACGCGGTGATCTTCGGTACTGATTTGCGCCAGTGATGCCTGGCTGGCCGGGAAATGATACACAAACGTCGGCTTGTCTTTACCAATATGCGGTTCAACACCCATCGTAAACAGCAGTTGCAGTAAGGTATCCCGGTCTTCTTCGGTATCAGCGATATTGCTGAGATCCAATTTCGCCGCCACTTCCCGCAGTTGGGTTTTATCCGCAGACAGCGGGTCAATCTCCAGATGGCGCTGGAAGGCCTGCTGGTAAGAAAGGCTTTCCGCAGGTGAGCAGTCCAGCACCTGCTGGAGCAAATCATCCACTTCATTCATCAGGCGATACATATCGTAGTGCGGACGATACCACTCAAGCATGGTGAATTCAGGGTTATGATGGCGCCCCATCTCTTCATTACGGAAGCTGCGGCACAGTTGATACACCGGGCCGCATCCTGCCACCAGCAGGCGCTTCATATGGTATTCAGGGCTGGTCATTAAATAGAGATTCATTCCCTGAGAGTGTCCAGGGCCAACGAAACGCGTTTCGAACGGGAACAGGTGGATGTCCGTTACCGTTGCCTGACTCATACAAGGGGTCTCAACCTCAAGCACGCCACGATCGGCAAAAAAGCGGCGAATCTCCGCTATAATTGCTGCACGTTTCAACAGATTGGGGATGGACGCGCTCGGCTGCCAGGTTGCCGTTTCGCTCATGGTTGTTTCTCCGATTTATGACAAGGGCACGAAGTCTACTCGTATCGCGCTAACGAGACAAATTTCAGGCAGCACTAATCATCACTGGCAATTGGATAAAAAAAGCGACTTAGGGTGGTTTAGTAATTAAATTAATCAAATTCAATGATAATTCCCCCCTATGACACGCTAAAAAAATCGAACACGTCAAATTTCCCGCACATCCCTAAGACTATACTATTGTACCTATAAAGGAGCAGTGGAAACGCGTTCATAACCTGTTTGAAGCCGATGAAGCATCTGATTTCAGGCAGGGATGAAATAACAACAATCTGGAGGAATGTCGTGCAAACCTTTCAAGCCGATCTTGCCATTATAGGCGCCGGTGGCGCGGGATTACGTGCTGCAATTGCTGCCGCACAAGCAAATCCCAACGCTAAAATCGCACTGATCTCAAAAGTGTACCCAATGCGCAGCCATACCGTTGCTGCCGAAGGCGGCTCTGCTGCTGTCGCGCAGGATCATGACAGCTTTGACTACCATTTTCACGATACGGTAGCAGGCGGAGACTGGCTGTGTGAGCAGGATGTCGTGGATTACTTTGTCCACCACTGCCCAACTGAAATGACGCAACTGGAACAATGGGGCTGCCCATGGAGCCGTCGTGAAGACGGTAGCGTCAACGTACGTCGCTTCGGCGGCATGAAAATCGAGCGTACCTGGTTTGCCGCGGATAAGACCGGCTTCCACATGCTGCATACGCTGTTCCAAACATCTTTGCAGTTCCCGCAGATTCAGCGCTTTGACGAACACTTCGTTCTGGATATCCTGGTTGACGACGGTCATGCTCGCGGCCTGGTTGCCATGAACATGATGGAAGGCACGCTGGTGCAAATCCGTGCTAACGCTGTCGTGATGGCAACGGGCGGCGCAGGTCGTGTTTACCGTTACAACACCAACGGCGGCATCGTAACCGGCGACGGTATGGGCATGGCGCTGAGCCACGGCGTTCCGCTGCGTGATATGGAATTCGTTCAGTATCACCCAACAGGTCTGCCAGGCTCCGGTATCCTGATGACTGAAGGCTGCCGTGGTGAAGGCGGTATTCTGGTTAACAAAAACGGCTACCGTTATCTGCAAGACTACGGCATGGGTCCGGAAACTCCGCTGGGCGAGCCAAAAAACAAATACATGGAACTCGGCCCGCGCGACAAAGTTTCTCAGGCGTTCTGGCACGAATGGCGCAAAGGCAACACCATTTCCACTCCGCGTGGCGATGTGGTTCACCTCGACCTGCGTCACCTCGGCGAGAAAAAACTGCTCGAACGTTTACCGTTCATCTGCGAACTGGCGAAAGCTTACGTGGGTGTCGATCCGGTTAAAGAACCGATCCCGGTACGTCCGACCGCGCACTACACCATGGGCGGTATCGAAACCGATCAGCACTGTGAAACCCGCATTAAAGGTCTGTTCGCTGTCGGCGAATGTTCCTCTGTTGGTCTGCATGGCGCTAACCGTCTGGGCTCTAACTCCCTGGCAGAACTGGTGGTCTTCGGTCGTATGGCCGGTGAGCAGGCAGCAGAACGCGCTGCAACGGCTGGCGCTGCAAACAGTGCCGCTCTTGATGCACAGGTTGCTGGCGTTGAAAAACGTCTGAAAGATCTGGTTAATCAGGAAGGTAACGAAAACTGGTCTAAGATCCGTGACGAAATGGGCCTGTCCATGGAAGAAGGTTGCGGTATCTACCGTACGCCGGAACTCATGCAGAAAACCGTTGATAAGCTGGCGGAACTGCAGGAACGCTTCAAGCGCGTACGTATCACTGATACCTCCAGCGTCTTCAACACCGACCTGCTGTATACCATCGAACTGGGTCACGGTCTGAACGTTGCTGAATGTATGGCGCACTCTGCTCTGGCGCGTAAAGAATCCCGCGGCGCGCACCAGCGTCTGGATGAAGGCTGCACCGAGCGTGACGATGTGAACTTCCTCAAACACACCCTCGCCTTCCGCGATGCTGACGGCACGACTCGCCTGGAATACAGCGACGTGAAAATCACCACTCTGCCACCGGCTAAACGTGTTTACGGTGGCGAAGCGGAAGCAGCCGATAAGAAGGAGAAGGCGAATGGCTGAGATGAAAAACCTGAAAGTTGAGGTGGTGCGCTATAACCCGGAAACCGATACCGCGCCGCACAGTGCTTTCTACGAAGTTCCTTATGATGAAACCACGTCACTGCTGGATGCGCTGGGCTACATCAAGGATAACCTGGCACCGGACCTGAGCTACCGCTGGTCCTGCCGTATGGCGATCTGCGGCTCCTGCGGCATGATGGTCAACAATGTACCGAAACTGGCATGCAAAACCTTCCTGCGTGATTACACCAACGGCATGAAGGTTGAAGCGCTGGGCAACTTCCCGATTGAGCGCGATCTGATCGTCGACATGACGCACTTTATCGAAAGCCTGGAAGCAATCAAACCGTACATTATCGGTAACCCGCGTACACCGGATCAGGGTCCAAACACCCAGACTCCGGCGCAGATGGCGAAGTATCATCAGTTCTCCGGTTGCATCAACTGTGGTCTGTGCTATGCCGCGTGTCCGCAGTTCGGCCTGAACCCTGAGTTCATTGGACCGGCTGCGATTACGCTGGCGCATCGTTACAACGAAGATAGCCGCGACCACGGTAAGAAGGAGCGTATGGCTCAGTTGAACAGCCCGAACGGCGTCTGGACCTGTACTTTCGTGGGCTACTGCTCCGAAGTCTGCCCGAAACACGTCGATCCGGCTGCGGCCATTCAGCAGGGTAAAGTTGAAAGTTCAAAAGACTTTCTTATCGCTACCCTGAAACCACGCTAAGGAGTGCACGATGACGACTAAACGTAAAGCCTATGTGCGGCCAATGACGTCCACCTGGTGGAAAAAGCTGCCATTTTATCGTTTTTACATGCTGCGTGAAGGCACGGCAGTTCCGGCAGTCTGGTTCAGCATTGAACTGATTATCGGCCTGTTTGCACTCAAGCATGGTGCAGAGTCCTGGATGGGCTTTGTCGCCTTTTTGCAAAACCCGGTGGTGGTAATCCTTAACATTATCGCCCTGGCAGCAGCGCTGCTGCATACCAAAACCTGGTTTGAGCTGGCGCCAAAAGCAGCCAACATCATCGTAAAAGACGAAAAAATGGGGCCAGAGCCGATCATCAAAGGTCTCTGGGCAGTTACTGTGGTTGCGACAGTAGTCATACTGTTTGTTGCCCTGTTCTGGTAAGGAGTCCGGAATGATTAATCCAAATCCAAAACGCTCTGACGAACCCGTATTCTGGGGCCTGTTTGGTGCAGGCGGTATGTGGAGCGCAATCATTGCGCCGGTAATGATCCTGCTGGTAGGCATTATGCTGCCGCTGGGCTTTGTTCCTGATGCTTTCAGCTATGAACGCGTACTGGCATTCGCTCAGAGCTTCATCGGACGTGCGTTTCTGTTCCTGATGATCGTTCTGCCGCTGTGGTGTGGTTTACACCGTATGCACCACGCGATGCATGACCTGAAAATCCACGTGCCTGCTGGCAAATGGGTCTTCTACGGACTGGCAGCAATCCTGACCGTTGTAACGGCTATTGGTATTCTGACCATCTAAGTACATGCGTTAATTATCAGGCCCGCCATTGGCGGGCCTTTTTATTTGTGCAGCATTCCTGTCAACCAACGGGAAAATTCACGCATCGCGGGTGTCTCCGGACGCGATTGCAAACGCGTTATCCAGTAACTTCCCAAATCAATCTGCGTTAAAAACGGTTGAACGATTCGTTCCCTACTGAGTAAATGCGTGAACATTCTGACTGGTGCAATTGCCACACCGATCCCCGCCTGCGCGGCTTCCAGCATGGTGACGGACGAATCAAACACCACCACGTTGTGCGTCGGTGACGGGGGCGCCTCTCCGGCGGCCTGCATCCAAAGCGTCCATTCATCCCGCCGATACGATCGTAATAACGGAAATTTCAGGATGTCCGCAGGCGTTTGAATCTGCGAAGCCAATGTTGGCGAACACAGTGGAGACATCAACGCGCTACATAAATATTGCGCGTCGGTATCGTGCCAGGCTCCCCCTCCGTAGCGAATGGTATAATCCAGCCCTTCGGCAGCGGGATCCACGCGGTTATTATGGGTAGAAATATGCAAATCAATATGCGGGTAACTGCGCTTAAAATCGCCCAGTAGAGGAAACAGACACCCAACCGCAAAGGTCCCCACCACGCCAATTTTAAGTTTTTCCTGGGTCTGTTTGGTGGCAAAACGATCCAGCATCCCCGCCATACGATCGAAAGAGTCATTAAGTACAGGTAACAGACTTTCCCCTTCAGTCGTCAACATTAATCCACGAGAACCGCGCACAAAAAGCTGACAATTTAGCTGCTGCTCCAGCGATTTTACATGCTGGCTGATGGCAGAATGCGTCACATTGAGCTCAATCGCGGCGCGGGTAAAACTGAGATGTCTGGCCGCGGCTTCAAAAGCCCGCAGCGAGTTAAGAGGGATATAGCTACGCGTCATCATCCGGCCTGTTAGAAAAACTTATATCTGCTGCTAAATTTAACCGTTTGTCAACACGGTGCAAATCAAACACACTGATTGCGTCTGACGGGCCCGGACACCTTTTTGCTTTTAATTACGGAACTGATTTCATGATGAAAAAATCGTTATGCTGCGCTCTGCTGCTGACAGCCCCTTTCTCCACGTTTGCCGCAGCCAAAACAGAACAACAGATTGCCGATATCGTTAATCGCACCATCACCCCGTTGATGCAGGAGCAGGCTATTCCGGGTATGGCCGTTGCCGTTATCTACCAGGGAAAACCCTATTATTTCACCTGGGGTAAAGCCGATATCACCAATAACCACCCAGTCACGCAGCAAACTCTGTTTGAGCTAGGGTCGGTCAGTAAGACGTTTAACGGCGTGTTGGGCGGCGATGCTATCGCCCGCGGCGAAATTAAGCTCAGCGATCCGGTCACGAAATACTGGCCAGAACTGACAGGCAAACAGTGGCAGGGTATCAGCCTGCTGCACTTAGCCACCTACACGGCAGGCGGCCTGCCGCTGCAGATCCCCGATGACGTTACGGATAAAGCCGCATTACTGCGTTTTTATCAAAACTGGCAGCCGCAATGGGCCCCGGGCGCTAAGCGTCTTTACGCTAACTCCAGCATTGGTCTGTTTGGCGCGCTGGCGGTGAAACCCTCAGGAATGAGTTACGAAGAGGCAATGACCAGACGCGTCCTGCAACCATTAAAACTGGCGCATACCTGGATTACAGTTCCGCAAAGCGAACAAAAAGATTATGCCTGGGGCTATCGCGAAGGGAAGCCTGTACACGTTTCTCCGGGACAACTTGACGCCGAAGCCTATGGCGTGAAATCCAGCGTTATTGATATGGCCCGCTGGGTTCAGGTCAACATGGACGCCAGCCGCGTTCAGGAGAAAACGCTCCAGCAGGGCATTGCGCTTGCGCAGTCTCGCTACTGGCGTATTGGCGATATGTACCAGGGATTAGGCTGGGAGATGCTGAACTGGCCGCTGAAAGCTGATTCGATCATCAACGGTAGCGACAGCAAAGTGGCATTGGCAGCGCTTCCCGCCGTTGAGGTAAACCCGCCCGCCCCCGCAGTGAAAGCCTCATGGGTGCATAAAACGGGATCCACTGGAGGATTTGGCAGCTACGTAGCCTTCGTTCCAGAAAAAAACCTTGGCATCGTGATGCTGGCAAACAAAAGCTATCCTAACCCTGTCCGTGTCGAGGTGGCCTGGCACATTCTTGAAAAGCTGCAATAACTAACGATGAGGCCCAGGATATTGGGCCTCCTTTCTTTCTCTTTTTTTCCTGTTGTCATCTACACTTAACAAAAATACAGCAAGGAAAATCCCATGCGCATTTTGCCCGTCGTTGCTGCAGTTACGGCTGCATTCCTGGTTGTCGCGTGTAGCTCCCCGACACCGCCGAAAGGCGTTACCGTGGTAAATAACTTTGATGCCAAACGCTATCTGGGAACCTGGTATGAAATTGCGCGCTTCGACCATCGTTTCGAGCGCGGATTGGATAAAGTGACCGCAACATACAGCTTGCGCGACGACGGCGGCATCAACGTTATTAACAAGGGCTATAACCCTGACAGGGAGATGTGGCAGAAAACGGAAGGGAAAGCCTATTTCACCGGCGACCCAAGCAGAGCCGCGCTTAAGGTTTCTTTTTTCGGCCCCTTCTATGGCGGGTATAACGTAATTGCACTCGACCGGGAATATCGTCACGCGCTGGTTTGTGGCCCGGATCGCGACTACCTGTGGATCCTTTCACGGACCCCTACTATTTCAGATGAAATGAAACAGCAAATGTTAGCCATCGCGACCCGGGAAGGGTTTGAAGTGAATAAACTGATTTGGGTGAAACAGCCTGGCGCTTAGTGAGTGCTCAGCTTCAGACCAATAATACCAGCAACGATCAGCCCAAGGCTCAGCAAACGTGCCGGGCTGGCAGACTCACCCAGCAGTAAAATCCCTGTAATGGCCGCCCCAACAGCGCCAATACCGGTCCAGACCGCATAAGCTGTTCCAACAGGCAACGTGCGCATTGCCCAGGAGAGCATGGCGATGCTGACGATCATCGCCGCAATAGTGATAATGCTTGGCGTAAGACGCGTAAAACCGTGGGTGTATTTCAGGCCAATCGCCCATACGACTTCGAGCAAACCTGCAATTAATAAAACGATCCAGGACATATCAGGCTCCAGAACTATGGGGCCGTCCCCGGTGTATGAAGCGTTTGCAGGTCGTCCTGCAAAGCTGATGTGTGAAATGGCATTTTTGCCCGGAAGAAAATGAATTTCAACCTTTTTATTCACTGCCTGCTAAAAGCAAGAATTAAGCATAATTAGCGGCGTAGTTCCCGCATTTGGCACTCATCGGAGTTCTCTATGATGAAGGGCTTTCTGAAACCAGAAAGTCGATTGCCCCTCTTCTGAATGCGAAACGTTTATGCTTAAAATTTTAGTGATTGACCGGTGCCACTTTACCCGCACAGGGATAGAGGCCTTGCTTAATCATTCTGGCAGGTTCAGCTCCTCATTTCTGGTATCAGGAATCAATAATCTCCTGTTAGCAAAAGAGCATATTTTGCAATGGAAACCGCATCTGGTGATCGCGGATTTATACAGTTTTATTAGCGAGACGCACTCCAGTCCGCCAATTAAACCTTTTTTTATGAGTTGTGGCGTCATCCCACTGATTTTACTGCAATCAGCAGACAGACAGCATGCCCCCATCGTGCCCTCTCAATCCGTAGCCCATTCGGTCTTGACCAAGCACACCACGCTGAACACACTCTCCAACACAATTCAGGAAGCGCTTCAGGTTCGCCCCGCATTAGAAATAGCCAAAAACGCCACGCCTTTGCTTACGCCGCAGGAGGAGAAAGTATTATCAATGTGGATGGATGGTGTGAGTAACAATGCCATTGCCGCCGCGCTCAGCATTCATGGCAAAACGGTCTACACCTATAAGCGGAATATCCGTATGAAACTGCACCTGGGGAACCGCTTCTCGCCGTTCCTTTCACTCCCAGGGAAGGGAGATTAACGGTACGACACGTACGTCGTACCGTTCTTCATTATTGCTGAGCTTTTGTCGCTGCACCAGAGATTGCGCTACCGCCTTCAGAGATATCCTGTCCTACGCCTCGTGTGGTATTACACGCGGTTAAAACGGAAGAAAGTACCAACACAGAAAAGATCGCAGCAATTGTCTTCTTAACCATAACGTCTTCCTTTTCTAGCCAATATTGTTTGTGTATAGCTACTTAATAATAGACAAGATCCGGGAGTGTGATGGATAAACAACCGTTTTTAAGACTATATGAAAGGATTAGCTGGCGGCGTGTGAAATTGAGTTGCCAAGATGTTTGATGTCTTCACCGAAGCCGCGCGCGGTATTGCATCCTGCCAGAAGGGTGCTGGTGAAAAGGAGTAGCATTACAAGACCGAGAAGACGTTTCATCATTCCTGCCCTGGAAAAAGTATGGCGCAGCAACCTGCGCCATAAGATCAAATGGAAGACTTATTTTACGCGAGAAACGTATTCGCCGGAGCGGGTATCCACTTTGATCACTTCGCCGATCTGTACGAACAGCGGAACTTTAACGACTGCGCCGGTAGACAGGGTAGCCGGTTTGCCGCCAGTACCAGCGGTATCGCCTTTCAGACCTGGGTCGGTTTCAACAACTTCCAGCTCAACGAAGTTCGGCGGAGTTACGGAGATCGGCTGACCGTTCCACAGGGTCACGATGCATTCAGCCTGGTCCAGCAGCCATTTAGCGTTATCGCCTACCGCTTTCTCGTCTGCAGCCAGCTGTTCGAAAGTGGTGTTATTCATAAAGTGCCAGAACTCACCGTCGCTATACAGGAAGGTCAGGTTCATGTCGGCTACGTCTGCGCCTTCAGCGGAGTCAGTAGACTTGAAGGTTTTCTCTACGCGAGTACCGGTCAGCAGGCGACGCAGCTTAACGCGCGCAAACGCCTGGCCTTTACCTGGTTTAACGAATTCGCTGGCTTCAACCGCATAAGGTTCGCCGTCCAACATGATTTTAAGACCAGCACGAAAATCGTTGCTATAGTACGTTGCCATAAGGCCCTCTGAAAATTGTTAACTGGTAGCTAAGCCACAAAATGGCGCATATTGTAACCCTAAATACCCCATCCAGAGAAGATTGGTTATCGCAACTTGCCGATGTTGTGACCGATCCCGATGAACTTCTGCATCTTTTGAACATAGATGCAGATGAAAAACTGTTGGCCGGACGCGACGCGAGACGGCTTTTCGCCCTGCGCGTGCCGCGTGCGTTTATTGCCCGCATGGAGAAAGGCAACCCGGACGATCCGCTTTTACGTCAGGTACTGACTGCCCAGGAAGAGTTTGTGGCCGCGCCAGGCTACTCAACCGACCCACTGGAAGAACAGCACAGCGTGGTTCCCGGTCTGCTGCATAAATATCGCAATCGGGCACTGCTGCTGGTTAAAGGCGGTTGCGCGGTAAATTGTCGCTATTGCTTCCGCCGTCATTTCCCATACGCCGAAAATCAGGGCAATAAGCGCAACTGGCAGGTCGCCATCGACTACATTAACGCGCACCCTGAGCTGGATGAAATCATCTTCTCTGGTGGCGATCCGTTAATGGCCAAGGACCACGAACTGGACTGGTTGCTCACGCAACTGGAAGCTATCCCGCACATTAAGCGTCTGCGTATTCACAGCCGTTTGCCGTTAGTGATCCCGGCGCGCATTACAGAAGGACTGGTCGAGCGTTTTGCGCACTCCTCCTTGCAGATTCTGCTGGTCAATCACATTAACCATGCCAATGAAATTGATGAGACGTTTCGCCAGGCGATGAGCAGTCTGCGCGCCGCGGGCGTTACGTTACTCAACCAAAGCGTATTGCTGCGTGGCGTGAACGATAACGCACAAACCCTGGCTAACCTTAGCAACGCACTGTTTGATGCCGGTGTGATGCCCTATTACCTGCACGTGCTGGATAAAGTGCAGGGTGCCGCACACTTTATGGTCAGCGACGATGAAGCGCGTCGCATTATGCGTGAGCTTCTGACGCTAGTTTCCGGCTATATGGTCCCCAAACTGGCGCGTGAAATTGGTGGAGAGCCAAGTAAAACACCGCTGGATCTGCAGTTACGTCAACAATAGCCATTACTGAGTGTCCGATTCCGGACACTCACCACGATTACTTATTATTTAAATCCCCACAAGTGGAGCCTCGCTTTTAATCTGTGCTATTTTAATTAGCGCAGTTCAATCATTCATTCGTAAATTTCATCAATAGTTTCAAATGCAGAATATTAATAAATATATGGTTAGGGAGAACCTTTTATGGCTATAAGTATTAAGGGCGTTAATACTGGCATTATTCGCCAAAAGAATGAATTTGTTGCCATGGCATTAAAAATAAAAGAACCAAGAAACAAAGAATCTCTCTTTTTTCTCTCTCCACTTGGACTTAGAGACCTGCTTATCGCGCTGGAGAGCCGGCTGTACGCCATTTCACAGCTAAACACAGACGAGCGTATGCAATATGAAAAGACATGTGATAAAGCCAGCAAAAAAATGCACGAGAATATTCCGTCAATTCAGGAAGATGAACTAAAAAATGCGGATATTAACCGTCGCATAAATTCGCTGATGTTAGTGGATGACAAAGGCGAGAATTTAACATTTTCTCTGACGTTGCATGACGGACAAACATGCGAATTACTGGTTAATGAATTACAGATTCAGGTGCTGGCGCATGCAATTATTCACGCAATAAATAATGCTGGCATGAGAGAACTCGCGCTACGAATAACATCGCTGCTGGATTTCCTGCCGCTGTACGATGTTGATTGTCAGCAAAACGACAATCTGGAATACGACTCTTATACACAACCCGAATGGAAACATAACCTGTTTAATCATTATCTGGCGATTATTTACCGCTATACAGATGATAAAGGAAAAGCCCAGTTCTGTGGTTCGGTAGTGAAAACTCGCGCCCTTTCCGGTAGCAAAGAAGCCGAAGCCATTACTCGCCGCCTTCTCGACTTCAGCCCGCGGCTGAAAAAACTTGCCGGTGTACCGTGCCAGGTGTTTGTCAGAACGTTGACGGGTGATAAGACGCAAAAGCTCAATCAGGATCAGTGCCTGCGCGCATTGCATCATTTACGCGTTCAGTCTGCGCATAAGACTCAGAATGCCTGATGGCGCTGCGCTTATCAGGCCTACGATCATTCGTACCGTAGGCCGGATAAGACGCTTTAGCGTCGCCATCCGGCATCAGCAGCAGTTCTCAATTAGGGCACTTATAAACCTGTCCAATCATCTCGCTGGCGGTAGGAACAAAGCTGGACAGCATTCCCTGCGATGGGCTGCTGACGCCATAAATCACGTTACCGCCCATTGCCGCAGCCTGGTTACGCAGATCGTTTGCTGCGCCACGCATTGAGCCGCCCTCTTCGCCGTGCTGGCCTGAAAGCCAGTTGCTTTGCTTACCGGTTGCGGTGCCTATCAGTTGGCACTCTGCGCCAGGCTTGTCTTCAACAAAACGTACGCTTTGCCCGGCTGAACTCAGTTCATTGCTGGAGCTACAACCCGCCATCAGTAGCGCGGCACCAACGATCCCTGCTAAATATTTCACGTGCATGTCATTCCCCATATTCAATTAGTTGGACCTTATGTCCGTAGCTGAATCATATACTAAAAAGATGACCAAAAGAAAAACCCCCAGACATTTCTGCCCGAGGGTTTCTCATTTTTCGCGAGATGCGTATTTAATCAAATAATTCAAGTTGCAGGCAGGCGGCAAGTTCATGAATCCCCAGGAGCTTACATGAGTAAGTGACTGGGGTGAACGAACGCGGCCAACGAACCTGCGGCTTGAAGTATGAAGATTAAATTACATCATGCCGCCCATTCCACCCATGCCACCCATACCGGCAGCACCTAAGTCAGGCGCATCGCCTTTCGGCAGGTCGGTAACCATGCACTCGGTGGTGATCATCAGACCCGCAACAGAAGCCGCGTACTGCAGAGCAGAACGAGTTACTTTGGTTGGATCCAGGATACCCATGTCGATCATGTTGCCGTATTCTTCAGTTGCAGCGTTGTAACCGTAGTTACCGTCACCAGCTTTCACGGTGTTAGCCACTACAGACGGCTCTTCGCCGCAGTTCAGTACGATTTGACGCAGTGGGGATTCCATTGCGCGCAGCGCAACTTTGATACCTACGTTCTGGTCTTCGTTCTGACCTTTCAGGCCGGCAATTTTAGACGCTACGCGAATCAGCGCAACACCACCACCAGCAACCACGCCTTCTTCTACCGCAGCACGGGTAGCGTGCAGGGCATCTTCAACGCGGGCTTTCTTCTCTTTCATTTCAACTTCAGTCGCAGCACCAACTTTGATAACCGCAACGCCGCCTGCCAGTTTCGCTACGCGCTCCTGCAGTTTTTCACGGTCATAGTCGGAAGTTGCTTCTTCGATCTGCTGACGAATCTGAGTCACGCGACCCTGGATTGCAGCTTCGTCGCCCACGCCATCAATGATGGTGGTGGTATCTTTGTTGATAACAACGCGTTTCGCCTGACCCAGATCTTCCAGAGTTGCTTTTTCCAGCTCCATACCGATCTCTTCAGAGATAACGGTACCACCGGTCAGGGTAGCGATATCCTGCAGCATTGCTTTACGACGATCGCCGAAGCCAGGTGCTTTAACCGCAGCGACTTTCACGATACCGCGCATGGTGTTAACAACCAGAGTTGCCAGCGCTTCGCCTTCAACATCTTCAGCGATGATCAGCAGCGGTTTGCCTGCTTTCGCTACAGCTTCCAGAACCGGCAGCATTTCGCGGATGTTGGAGATTTTCTTGTCAGCCAGCAGAATGAACGGGCTTTCCAGTTCTACTGCGCCAGTTTCCGGCTTGTTGATGAAGTAAGGAGACAGGTAGCCACGGTCGAACTGCATACCTTCAACCACGTCCAGTTCGTCCTGCAGACCGGTACCGTCTTCAACGGTGATCACGCCTTCTTTACCGACTTTGTCCATCGCTTCAGCGATCAGTTTACCTACGGTTTCGTCGGAGTTAGCGGAGATGGTACCAACCTGAGCAATAGCTTTAGAGTCGGAGCACGGTACGGACAGTGCTTTCAGTTCTTCAACAGCAGCAGCGACAGCTTTGTCGATACCACGTTTCAGATCCATCGGGTTCATGCCCGCAGCAACGGCTTTCAGACCTTCAGTGATGATGGACTGAGCCAGTACGGTTGCGGTGGTGGTACCGTCACCTGCAGCGTCGTTCGCTTTAGAGGCAACTTCTTTCACCATCTGCGCACCCATGTTTTCGAACTTGTCTTCCAGTTCGATTTCACGTGCTACGGAAACACCATCTTTAGTGATGGTCGGTGCACCGAAAGATTTATCCAGAACTACGTTACGGCCTTTTGGACCGAGGGTAACTTTCACTGCATCTGCCAGTACGTTTACGCCGCGCAGCATTTTCACACGAGCGTCGTTACCGAATTTTACGTCTTTAGCTGCCATTTTCTCTTTCCCTTAAATTCGTATGTTCAGTGTCGTTCGCGGATTAGGCTTCAACAATCGCCAGGATGTCGCTTTCAGACATGATCAACACTTCTTCATTGTCGATCTTCTCAGATTTAACTCCGTAGCCATCGTTGAAAATAACGATATCGCCGACTTTCACGTCCAGCGGCTGTACGGTACCGTTGTCCAGGATGCGACCCTTACCGACAGCGATGATTTCGCCACGAGTTGATTTACCTGCTGCAGAACCAGTCAGTACGATGCCGCCAGCAGATTTGGATTCAACTTCTTTACGTTTGACGATCACACGATCATGTAACGGACGAATACTCATTGATAGCTCTCCTTTGAGAAAGTCTTTATCAGTTATGGGTGACGCCGGCCCGTAAACGGTTTCCCGGCTAGTGACCAGAGAGATGGGGATGGGGTTTTGTGCCTTCAAGGGGGCAAGCGAAAAAAATTTTTTATCAGCAGAAAATCCCGTCAAAACGCCGACGCACCTCACATTTCATAACGATTTCAGTCACGTCGTCATAAGCAAATCTGATTGTGATACCATCAAAAATCTGCGCTGTAGCCCGGTCAATGGGCATAACCGGATAACAACTTATGAGCGGACTGAAACAAGAGCTGGGACTGGCTCAGGGCGTTGGCCTGTTGTCGACATCATTGTTAGGTACAGGCGTTTTTGCCATCCCCGCGCTGGCCGCACTGGTTGCGGGCAACAACAGCCTGTGGGCATGGCCGGTGCTGATTGTTTTGGTCTTTCCTGTGGCAATTGTCTTCGCCGTACTGGGTCGTCATTTTCCCAGCGCAGGCGGTGTGGCGCATTTTGTCGGCATGGCCTTTGGTTCACGCCTGGAGCGCGTCACCGGATGGCTATTTTTGTCGGTCATTCCCGTCGGCTTGCCTGCGGCATTGCATATCGCCGCCGGATTCGGTCAGGCGATGTTTGGCTGGCATGACGAGCAGCTTTTGCTGGCTGAGCTCGGTACGCTGGCATTGGTTTGGTACATCGGCTCCCGCGGCGCAAGCTCCAGCGCGAATCTACAAACGGTCATTGCAGGACTGATTGTTGCCCTGATTGTTGCTATCTGGTGGGCGGGCGATCTGACACCTGGCGAAATCCCCTTCCCTGCGATTACCGATATTGAGCTTCCCGGCCTGTTCGCCGCGTTGTCGGTCATGTTCTGGTGCTTTGTCGGCCTTGAAGCGTTTGCTCACCTGGCGTCTGAATTCAAAAATCCGGAGCGAGACTTCCCACGCGCACTGATGATCGGCCTGCTGCTGGCAGGGTCTGTTTATTGGGCATGCACCGTTGTCGTTCTCCATTTTGGTGCCTACGGCGAGCAAATGGCGGCCGCAGCGTCGCTGCCAGAGATCGTCGTGCAACTGTTTGGCGTACAAGCTCTGTGGGTCGCCTGCATCATTGGTTATCTGGCCTGTTTTGCCAGCCTCAACATTTATATACAAAGCTTCGCCCGGCTGGTCTGGTCGCAAGCGCAGTATAAGCCGGAGAGTTATCTGGCTCGTCTGTCCCCCCGACACCTTCCGCGCAATGCGCTAAACGCCGTATTGGGCTGTTGCGTAATCAGTACTCTGTGCATCTATATGCTGCAAATCAATCTCGATGCGTTAATCGTCTACGCCAACGGCATCTTTATTATGATTTATCTGCTGTGCATGCTGGCAGGTTGTCGATTACTGAAAGGGCATTATCGCGTACTGGCGGTCATTGGCGGTCTGCTGTGCCTACTGCTACTGGCGATGGTCGGCTGGAAGAGTCTGTACGCGTTGATTATGCTGGCAGGACTGTGGCTGTTTTTACCCCGCAGGCCGGATAAGGCAACGTTGACGCCATCATCCGGCCTATAAACACTTTTGCCGGATGACGCTAACGCTTATCCGGCCTACATACTGATGCTTAATCCCGACGATCGTCTTTATGTTCGATGCTGTCGCGCTTGTCATCCTTGCGCTGAAATTCACCATCAAAAGTCTCACCGCCACCCGTTCCGGCGCTAAAACCACCGCCAGGCATACGCGAAAAACGCAAATGTGGCAGCAGTTTCATCGTCAGATGTTTTTGCACCGGGGGTAATAAAAGAAGAAGACCGAGGAAATCGGTGAAAAATCCGGGCAGCACCAACAGCAGACCGGCAATAATCAGCGATACGCTTTTGATCATTTCTGCAGCCGGACTTTCACCTGCCGCCATTTTCTGTTGCATCAGTAAAAAGTTCTTAAATCCCTGATTACGAACCAGAGACATACCGATAACCGATGTAAAAATAACCAAAATCAGCGTCATCAGGACGCCCATCACATGGGCAACCTGAATAAAAATAGATATCTCTATGTAAACATAGAGAAAAATGGCAAGTAATGGTATCCAGCGCAAAGGGATCTCCTGTTAATAACAGCCGTTTTGTTCAACTTCTGTTCGAAAAATTATGTTAATCGCATCGATTTGATATTGTGGTGGTTAGCAAAATTTCAAGTGGCTTGTACACTAATATTTGGGGTTAATCACAAAGGGGTGATCCATTTCACAGAATAATAAATAAGGGGTAAATTCCACGCTTTAAGTGATCCAGATTACGGTAGAAATCCTGAACCAGCATATGATCTCGGGTATCAGACCGATGCAGGGGATAATCGTCGGTCGAGAAACAATCGAAATCACATATATCCTGTGTGTTTAGTCAAATCATTGGCAGCTTGAAAAAGAAGGTTCACATGTTAAACAACATTCGTATCGAAGAAGACTTGTTGGGTACCAGGGAAGTTCCAGCGGACGCCTACTACGGTGTCCACACTCTGAGAGCGATTGAAAACTTCTACATTAGCAACAACAAAATCAGCGATATTCCTGAATTTGTTCGCGGTATGGTAATGGTTAAAAAGGCAGCGGCTATGGCCAACAAAGAGCTGCAAACCATTCCTAAGAGTGTGGCAAATGCCATCATCGCGGCGTGTGATGAAGTCCTGAATAACGGAAAATGCATGGATCAGTTCCCGGTAGACGTTTACCAGGGTGGTGCGGGTACCTCCGTCAACATGAACACCAACGAAGTTCTGGCCAATATCGGTCTGGAACTGATGGGTCACCAGAAAGGTGAATATCAGTACCTGAACCCGAACGACCACGTTAACAAATGTCAGTCTACCAACGACGCATACCCAACTGGCTTCCGTATCGCTGTATACGCATCCATCATCAAACTGGTTGATGCACTGAACCAGCTGCGCGAAGGCTTCGAGAAAAAAGCTGTTGAATTCCAGGACATCCTAAAAATGGGTCGTACCCAGCTGCAGGATGCTGTACCGATGACCCTCGGTCAGGAATTCCATGCTTTTAGCGTACTGTTGAAAGAAGAAGTGAAAAACATTAGCCGTACCGCTGAGCTGCTGCTGGAAGTTAACCTCGGCGCGACAGCAATCGGTACTGGTCTGAACACACCGAAAGAGTACTCTCCGCTGGCAGTACAGAAACTGGCTGAAGTCACCGGCTTCGCCTGTGTTCCGGCAGAAGATCTGATTGAAGCAACTTCTGACTGTGGCGCATACGTTATGGTGCACGGCGCACTGAAACGTCTGGCTGTGAAGATGTCCAAAATCTGTAACGACCTGCGTTTGCTCTCCTCTGGTCCGCGTGCGGGTCTGAACGAGATCAACCTGCCGGAACTGCAGGCTGGTTCTTCTATCATGCCAGCTAAAGTGAACCCGGTTGTTCCGGAAGTCGTAAACCAGGTGTGCTTCAAAGTCATCGGTAACGACATCACTGTAACCATGGCATCTGAAGCTGGTCAGCTGCAGCTGAACGTAATGGAGCCGGTCATTGGTCAGGCAATGTTTGAATCCATTCACATTCTGAGCAATGCTTGCTACAACCTGCTGGAAAAATGCGTTAGTGGTATCACTGCTAACAAAGAAGTCTGTGAAGCGTTTGTATTCAACTCCATCGGCATCGTTACTTACCTCAACCCGTTCATTGGTCACCACAACGGCGACATCGTCGGTAAAATTTGTGCCGAAACCGGTAAGAGCGTACGTGAAGTTGTCCTGGAGCGCGGTCTGTTGACCGAGTCTGAACTGGACGATATCTTCTCTGCACAGAACCTGATGCACCCTGCTTATAAAGCAAAACGTTATACTGATGAAAGCGAACAGTAATCGTGTAGGGTAGTACCGGAGAAGGCACGTCATGATGACGTGCCTTTTTTCTTACTCGAAGTTACTTAAAAACAACAATTTAATATCAACTTGTTAAACAACAAGGAAGGCTAATATGATAGTTTTAGAACTTATCATCGTTTTGCTGGCAATCTTTTTAGGTGCCAGACTTGGGGGTATCGGTATTGGATTTGCAGGTGGGCTGGGTGTTCTGGTTCTCGCCGCTATCGGCGTAAAACCCGGTAATATCCCGTTCGATGTTATTTCCATCATCATGGCGGTTATCGCTGCCATTTCAGCTATGCAGATTGCAGGTGGTCTGGACTATCTGGTTCATCAAACTGAAAAACTGCTGCGTAAAAACCCGAAATACATCACGATCCTTGCACCTATCGTGACCTATTTCCTGACTATCTTCGCAGGTACCGGCAACATCTCTCTGGCAACGCTGCCAGTTATCGCTGAAGTTGCGAAAGAACAAGGGATCAAACCTTGCCGTCCGCTCTCTACTGCAGTGGTTTCTGCACAGATTGCGATTACGGCTTCTCCAATCTCCGCAGCCGTGGTTTACATGTCTTCCGTAATGGAAGGTCATGGCATCAGCTACATTCACCTGCTGTCCGTGGTCATTCCTTCCACCCTGCTGGCTGTTCTGGTCATGTCCTTCCTGGTAACTGCGCTGTTCAACTCCAAACTGTCTGACGATCCGATTTATCGTAAGCGTCTGGAAGAAGGCCTGGTTGAACTGCGTGGTGAAAGACAAGTTGAAATCAAAGCGGGCGCAAAAACTTCTGTTTGGTTGTTCCTGCTGGGCGTGGTTTGTGTCGTCGTATATGCGATCGTCAACAGCCCAAGCCTCGGTCTGGTCGCTAAGCCGCTGATGAACACCACCAACGCAATCCTGATCATCATGCTGAGCATCGCGACGCTGACCACGATCATCTGCCGCGTTGAAACTGACTCCATCCTGAACTCCAGCACTTTCAAAGCCGGTATGAGCGCCTGTATTTGTATCCTGGGTGTTGCATGGCTGGGTGATACCTTCGTATCTCACAACATTGACTGGATCAAAGATACTGCAGGTAGCGTAATTCAGGGTCATCCGTGGCTGCTGGCTGTCATCTTCTTCTTTGCTTCTGCACTGCTGTACTCTCAGGCTGCAACCGCTAAAGCACTGATGCCGATGGCTCTGGCTCTGAACGTTTCCCCACTGACTGCTGTTGCGTCTTTCGCCGCGGTTTCTGGCCTGTTCATTCTGCCAACCTACCCAACTCTGGTTGCGGCAGTTCAGATGGATGACACCGGTACAACTCGCATCGGTAAATTCGTCTTTAACCATCCGTTCTTCATCCCGGGTACTCTGGGTGTGGTTCTGGCTGTCTGCTTCGGCTTCTTGCTGGGCAGCTTCATGCTGTAAGTTTTTCCTGCAGGGTGCCTGGGCGCCCTGCAGTTCCTCCTCCCCACCCCGCTTTAGCTAACATCCTTCCCTCGTCCGTTGTATAGTGACCATTCTTTTGCTGGTTACTCTGTTCTTTCGAGGTGTTTATGCTTGATGTAAAGAGTCAGGATATTTCCATCCCCGATACCGTTGTGGTGCTCTGTACCGCCCCGGATGAAGCAACCGCCCAGGATCTCGCCGCCAAAGTGCTGGCGGAAAAGCTGGCTGCTTGCGTGACCCTGCTACCCGGTGCGACCTCCCTCTACTATTGGGAAGGCAAACTGGAACAGGAATATGAAGTCCAGATGATTTTAAAAACCACCGTCACACACCAGCAAGCCCTTCTCGATTGCCTGAAGTCACATCATCCGTATCAAACGCCTGAACTTCTGGTTTTACCCGTCACTCACGGAGACTTTGATTACCGCTCATGGCTCAACGCATCCTTACGCTGATCCTGCTGCTGTGCAGCACATCTACCTTTGCCGGATTATTTGACGCGCCTGGCCGCTCGCAGTTTGTTCCTACCGATCGGGCGTTTGTTTTTGATTTTCAGCAAAACCAACACGATCTGAACCTCACATGGCAGGTTAAAGATGGCTACTATCTGTATCGCAAACAGATAAGCATTACGCCATCTCAGGCCGATATTGCTGAGGTAAAACTGCCGCCAGGCGTCTGGCATGAAGATGAGTTTTACGGCAAAAGTAAGATTTACCGTAAACAGCTGACTGTCCCGATCACGATCAATCAGGCTAAGTCTGGCGCAACATTAACGATCACATATCAGGGCTGCGCCGACGCCGGATTTTGCTATCCGCCAGAAACAAAAACGGTGCCATTAAGTGAAGTGTCTGCTGGTTCCGCGGCCGCCTCTGAGCCAGCCCCAGCCACTGCAGATCCGCAAGAGAAACCGCAGCCCACGGCCCAACTCCCCTTCTCCGCACTGTGGGCATTGCTGATCGGAATTGGTATCGCGTTTACGCCTTGCGTACTGCCGATGTATCCGTTGATTTCCGGTATCGTACTGGGTGGCAAGCAGCGCTTATCAACCGGACGGGCACTGCTGCTGACGTTTATCTACGTTCAAGGGATGGCGCTCACCTATACCGCGCTGGGTTTGGTTGTTGCAGCCGCCGGTTTGCAGTTCCAGGCTGCGCTTCAGCATCCCTACGTCCTGATTGGCCTTGCCGTCATCTTTACGCTGCTGGCTCTGTCGATGTTTGGCTTGTTCACGCTGCAATTGCCTTCATCACTGCAAACGCGTCTCACGCTAATGAGTAACCGCCAGCAAGGCGGATCTCCCGGCAGCGTCTTTGCGATGGGGGCGATTGCTGGCCTCATCTGTTCTCCTTGCACAACGGCCCCGCTAAGCGCGATTTTGCTGTATATCGCTCAGAGCGGGAACATGTGGCTGGGAGGTGGCACACTGTATCTGTATGCGTTGGGGATGGGATTACCCCTGATGCTGATTACCGTATTTGGCAACCGCCTGCTGCCTAAAAGTGGCCCATGGATGGAACATGTCAAAACCGCTTTTGGCTTTGTCATTCTGGCGCTTCCCGTCTTCTTACTCGAACGTATCGTTGGCGACGAGTGGGGCGTTCGCTTATGGTCACTGCTAGGCGTCGCGTTCTTTGGCTGGGCGTTCATCACCAGCCTGCAGGCAAAGCACGCCTGGATGCGTATCGTGCAGATTGTCCTGTTAGCCGCAGCACTGGTAAGCGTGCGTCCATTGCAAGACTGGGCGTTCGGCGCGCCATATGCTCAAACCCAGGCACATCTTAACTTCACGCCGGTGGCATCGATAGATGCGTTAAATCAAGCACTGGCGCAAGCTAAAGGCAGGCCAGTCATGCTGGATCTATATGCCGACTGGTGTGTAGCCTGTAAGGAATTTGAAAAGTACACGTTCAGTAATCCGCAGGTTCAGCAAGCGCTAGGCAACACAGTGCTATTGCAGGCGGATGTGACAGCAAACAATGCACAGGATGTCGCACTCCTGAAACATCTACAGGTTTTAGGTTTGCCGACTATCTTGTTCTTTGATGCCGAGGGGAAAGAGCACCCGGAAGCTCGGGTTACGGGCTTTATGGATGCCGCGACCTTCAGCGCACATTTGCGCGATCGCCAACCGTGAGCGACACTTGCAACAGGAAATACGGAGGAGAATACCGTGCAACGTGAAGATGTCCTGGGAGAAGCCCTGAAATTACTTGAGGTGCAAGGGATAGCCAATACCACGCTGGAAATGGTGGCCGAACGCATCGATTATCCTCTGGATGAACTGCAGCGCTTTTGGCCCGATAAAGAGGCCATTCTGTACGATGCGCTGCGTTACCTCAGCCAGCGGGTGGATATCTGGCGGCGTCAGCTTTTACTGGATGACACGCTGAGCGCTGAGCAGAAATTACTGGCGCGCTACACTGCGCTGTCCGAATGCGTGAGCAATAATCGCTATCCCGGCTGTTTGTTCATCGCCGCCTGTACGTTTTACCCCGATCCCGGGCATCCGATCCATCAGTTAGCCGATCAGCAAAAAAAGGCGGCACATGACTTCACCCATGAGCTGCTGACGACGCTGGAAGTTGACGACCCGGCAATGGTCGCCAAACAGATGGAACTGGTGCTGGAAGGCTGCCTGAGCCGCATGCTGGTTAATCGTAGCCATGCTGATGTCGAAACGGCACACCGCCTGGCTGAAGATATCCTGCGCTTTGCCCAGTGCCGAATGGGCGGTGCGCTGACCTAAGCGAGCATTATCTGTTTTCGTCGTCTCTGCCGGATAGATTTGTGCAAACTTCAGGCATAACCATGCAGATTGCCGCAATATTAAGCGGTTGAACAATGTTTCCAGAAATTTGATTGACTGACAGACGTGAATACGGTTTAATGCGCCCCGTTGCCCGGATAGCTCAGTCGGTAGAGCAGGGGATTGAAAATCCCCGTGTCCTTGGTTCGATTCCGAGTCCGGGCACCACTATTTAGAAGAACCCGCCTATGGCGGGTTTTTTGCTTTCAGGGCTCCGCAAGATTTCTTATCGTTTTGCCCACAGCGACTCCCACCCCACCTCATCACGACACTTAAACCTTTCACTGGAACCACGATGGTACTGCAAAAAATATAGCGGTATCAGGCACACCTCTTTGTCTGGCGTGCTTAACCGTAGGCTAAATTTGAGTAATTTATCTGAACAACCTTGGGCACAATACTGTTGCGGGAGCGCCAGGTCGCGGGAGGCATACCGAACTGGGCACTGAACCAGCGGGTGAAGGAACTGGGCATAGAGTAGCCTAGCATGTCAGCGATATGGCCAAGAGAGTAGCCTGGATTCTGCAGGTAGCGAATAACCAGATCGCGCCGCACTTCATTGATAAGCTCGCTGAAGGTCGCTCCGCTCTCTTCCAGATGGCGTTGCAGGGTCCGCACATTCATCCCCAGGGTGCGAGAGATCTGCTCTATGGTGGCGCGTCCCATGGGTAACCGCAGGTAGATAGACTTACGTACATCGAACAGCAAAGACTGGCGGTTTTCCACCAGCAGGGAGTCGAGATAGTTGCGCGCATGGCGGGCCATGGCCTTGTTGGCCAGCGGATTGGCGATGTCCAAATCGGCAGCCTTACAGACAATACCATTGAATTCACAGCCAAATTCCACCTTACAACCGAATATGCGTTTGTGGACGGTGAGATCCTTCGGCGCAGAGTGGGTGAAGTTGATGCTGATGGGATGCCAATTTGCACCAACGCCAACCTGAGCAGCGCAAAAACGATACATAACCCCAACCGCAAGCTCCGTGGCATGGCGTGACGAGATGGGGATGTCGGTGATCACCTCCTCGCGAATGATAACCGTCTTACCCGCCTCCTCAACGAAGATTGCCAGCGAGTCATTGCACAGGTGGCGATACTGCACTATCCCCTGTAGCGCATCGCGCAGAGTGGGCAGGTGACTGAGCAGCAGACTTATCTCGCCAAAATCCGACAGATGACGATGCTCCGCCATCCGCAGACCCAGGGTATCGCACCCGCTGACGAGGGCAGACTGTTCAATAAGCTTAATGGCAGTGGAGACGGGAATGCGTTGATTAGGCATACCCAGGACGTAAGCACTGAGCCCCACCTGCGCTAATAAATGCTGCGTATTGAGGCCGAGTTGACGAGTGACGTCCAGATAATTGGTGAGGATGGCAGCTCTGGCTAAGACAGTCATAGTGCAGCTTCCTTAAAGGATTAATCTGTGTCGAAAACTGTTTGCTAACATTTAATTAGCAGTCACGTAACAAAATGGAAAGTTTTTCATCTCCGTTTTGCAACATTGACACTTCCCTTTTTTGAAAAAGTGGGATAGCGCTGGCAGAGGTCTTAGTCTTATTTGCTCCTGTCGTGAAATGACAAATCCATGGCGTCAAAAGTAAAGCAATGTGAATGTTTGGGCTTTACTGTTGCTCGCGAGACCCTGGGCTCTGGCAGGGCCCGTATGGAGAGCAAAAAGTCATATGGATAAATTGCATACCAAGGCTACAGTGCTAATCGTCCCCGGATTACGCGAACATGTAGCGGAACATTGGCAGACACATCTGGCGGCAAGCCTCGCCAGCGTGCGTTCAGTACCTCCTCTGACCCAGGACAAGCTCAATTGCCGTGCTCGTGTCGAGGCCATTGCACAGGCGCTCACGCAGATAGATGGCCCCGTCATACTGGTGGCGCACAGTGCCGGTGTACTGATGACAGTGCATTGGGCGCTGCAGCATCAACACCAAATCCAGGGGGCTTTGCTGGTCACCCCGCCAGATCTTGACGCCCTTTGGCCAGCCCAGTACCCGAGCCATGAAACCCTACAGGCTGGGGGCTGGTATCCGTTGCCACGCACGCGGTTGCCGTTTCCAAGCCTTGTGGCCCTCAGCAACAATGATCCCCTTGCCAGCGCTGACGCAGTGCGAGCCATGGCGACCGACTGGGGCAGTGAGATTGTTGAACTGGGTGCCGTGGGTCACCTCAATCCGGCAAGCGGCTTCGGTCCATGGCCCCAGGGACTGGAGCTGGTGCGCCGCCTCGACATCTGAAGCAAACGCCAGGGAGTAAAGGCCAACCTTCATCTACAATTGCCATCATACCGAGCAAATAATGAGTCAACGAGGAATCTGGATGGTGAAAACAAGAGTCATACAGTCAGCGCAGGGAGCCCATGCCTATCCGTTGCTGATCAAGAGCTTGCTGCTGTCGGGTGGGCGTTCTCATCCCGAGCGAGAAATCGTCTACGCCGACAAGCTGCGTTACGACTATCGCACCCTCAAACAGCGCATCCATCGCCTGGCAAACATGCTGACAGCGGCCGGTGTCATGCCTGGAGACACCGTCGCCCTGCTAGATTGGGACAGCCATCGCGCCCTCGAGTGCTTCTTCGCGGTGCCTATGATTGGTGCCGTGCTACACACGGTGAACGTCCGCTTCTCGGCGGACCAAATCGCTTACACCATGAATCATGCCGAGGACAACCTGGTACTGGTGCACGACGACTTCTTGCCGGTTGTCGAGTCACTGGCAGAGACGCTAACCACTGTCCGGGGATACATCCAGCTTAGCGACGAAGAATCGAAGGCAACCAGCCTGCCGGTGCTGGGGGAATATGAGACCCTGCTGGCCGCAGCGGGAGATCGCTTTGACTTCCCCGACTTCGATGAAAACTCGGTAGCGACCTTGTTCTACACCACTGGAACCACGGGCAATCCCAAGGGGGTCTACTTCAGCCATCGTCAGCTGGTCCTGCACACACTCAATGAGCTGGGTCTCCTGGCAGCCCACGAGGGACAGTCGCTGCTACGATCGAACGATGTCTACATGCCGATCACTCCTATGTTTCACGTGCACGCCTGGGGCGCTCCCTATGTCGCAACAATGCTGGGTGTGAAGCAGGTCTACCCCGGTCGTTACGAACCCAACAAGCTGGTGCGGTTCTATCACGATGAGGGTGTAACCTTCTCGCACTGTGTGCCAACCATCTTGCAAATGATCCTCGAGTGCGACGAAGCCACACGGACCGATCTGTCGGGATGGAAGATGTTGCTGGGTGGCAGTTCACTGTCCCTTGGACTGGCGACACAGGCCCACCATAAGGGCATACGCATTCACGCTGGCTATGGTATGTCTGAAACCTGTCCCCTGCTCTGTATGACCCACTTAAGCGATGCCGAGCTGGCCCTTCCCATGGATGAGCAGTTACCCCTGCGGATTCGGACCGGCCTGCCTGTTCCGTTGGTGGATCTGCGTATCGTCGATGGCGAAGGTCGGGAGGTAGTGCACGACGGCGAAGCCCTGGGTGAAATAGTGGTGCGAGCCCCTTGGCTGACTCAGGGCTACCTGAAGGAACCCGAGAAAGGAGCTGAGCTATGGAATGGCAGTTGGCTGCATACCGGCGACATTGCCTCTATCGATCCCCATGGGATAGTGGAAATAAAGGATCGCATCAAAGACGTAATCAAGACGGGCGGTGAGTGGATAAGCACGCTGGAGCTGGAGAGCCTCATCAGCTCACACGCGGCTGTCAGGTCGGTAGCCGTCGTCGGGATACCTGATGAACAGTGGGGCGAACGCCCCCTGGCTCTGGTGGTTTGTAAGGAAGGGGAGGACCTGGAGCCGCAGGCCATAGTGGCGCATCTGCAAGGATTCGTCGACCGCGGCCACATCAATAAATGGGCGATCCCACGACAGATAAGGATAGTCCCGGAAATTCCCAAAACCAGCGTCGGCAAGATCAACAAGCGCTTGATCCGCGAGCTCGAAGCCAGCAATGGGAAGGAAAGCATTTAAGCGATCTGTCGCATTCATAGCGTAAGGTTAACAACAGTCACGCTGTCTATATTTCAGGTAGCATGTCGGTATCAATGCTCTGCCGGGGATCTCACCGTCCCCGCGCGGATGCTGATCGCCCTTTAGCAAAATGGGTGCCCGTTCAATGCCAGCTTCGGTGAAGTTAATATCGCCGGCATTCTCCAGTATCAAATCAATACATTCCGTCGCCAACGCATCAGTGTGGGCCATTAATAACAGGCCTCTGCTTAGCACTTTTCAGCATAGTGATTGCTCATTAAATTCAAATAATTGCCCCTTAAGAAACATTATTACGGCCATCTAGCGGGGTCATATTTTGCTGGTTTCCCCCAGCTAAAATGATGAATTCACGGCGGTCGTCACGAGATGAAAAGCGGCTGTCGCCAGATGAAAAGCGAACATCTACGTAACCACCTAGATTCAATTCAGTTCGAGGCATTTTGCCCACATTAAAGACGAGCTGGAGAATAAAGATGGCCAGAGCCATACGCTTTTATGAGACTGGGGGGCCGCAGGTACTGCGCTGCGAAGACGTCAACGTCGGAGAGCCCGGCCCCGGTGAAGTTCGCCTGCGCCAGGTCACTGTCGGTCTGAACTATGCCGACACCTATTTCCGCAATGGTACCTATCCTGTCCCGATGCCGAGTGGCATGGGCGTCGAGGCGGCTGGGGTAGTCGAGGCCATCGGCACCGGGGTGACTAACGTGGCGGTGGGCGATCGTGTCACCTACACAGGGTTCCTCAATACCCTCGGCGCTTATGCAACTGAGCGACTGATCCCAGCAGCACCGCTCATCAAGCTACCCGACAACATTTCTTTCGAGACGGCTGCCGCCATGACCATGCGCGGGCTGACTTCTGCCTATTTGATGCGCCGCATCCATCACTTCAAGCCCGGTGACACCATCTTGTTGCATGCCGCCGCGGGTGGTGTCGGCCTTATCGTTGCCCAGTGGGCTAAGCTGCTCGGCTTGACTGTGATCGGCACCGTCTCCAGTGAGGCTAAAGCCGAGGTGGCTCGTGCCCATGGCTGCGATTACATCATCGACTATAGCCATGAAGATGTGGCCAAACGCGTGCGCACCCTGACTGAGGGCGTCGGCGTCAATGTTGTGTTCGACAGCGTCGGTAAGAGTACCTTCATGGGCTCGCTGGACTCGCTCAAGCGTCGCGGCCTGATGGTCTGCGTCGGCACCGCGTCCGGCCCAGTCCCACCCTTCGATCCTGTATTGCTGGCGATGAAGGGATCTCTCCATCTGACCCGCCCGGCGCTGGCCGACTACATCGCCGATCCGGTCGAAAAAGCGGCCCTTGCCGCCGAGCTATTCGAGCATGTCGGCAGCGGGCGTATCCGAATTGAGATCAACCAAAAATATGCACTGCAAGATGCGGTAAAAGCCCACAGCGATCTCGAATCTCGCAAGACCACGGGCTCATCGATCTTTGTCATCTAGGGGAGCATGGTATGCGTGTAGAACAACTGACCTACCATATCGGCGCTGAGCTAAGCGGTGTTCGTCTGGCCGACGCGATTCATGACACAGGCCTGTTTAAGGAGATCCGGGCACAACTGCTCCGACACCGGGTTCTTTTCCTGCGTAAGCAGGAAATCAGCCGTGCCGAACACGTCGCTTTCGCCAGATTATTCGGCGAGCTGGAGGATCATCCGGTGATAGGCAGTGACCCGGATCATCCTGGTTTGGTTCGTATCTACAAGACGCCAGATGTGGTGAACGAACGTTATGAAAATGCCTGGCACACCGACGCGACCTGGCGCGAAAAGCCGCCACTGGGCTGCGTGTTGCGCTGTGTCGAGAGTCCGCAAGTGGGTGGAGATACGCTCTGGGCCAACATGGTAGTGGCCTATCAGAACCTGCCCGACGAAATAAAACAGAAAATAGCAGGCTTGCGTGCCTACCATAGTCTGGAAGCCAGCTTCGGAGCGACTGCCCCCATCGAGAAGCGGCTGGCACTCAAGGCACAGTTCCCGGACGCAGAGCATCCGGTGGTGCGAACCCATCCAGAAACAGATGAGAAGATCCTGTTCGTCAACGCGTTCACCACGCACTTTAGCAACTACCATACCCCGCAGCATGTTCGCTACGGACAGGACTATAGCATGGGTGGCAGTGACCTACTGCGCTATCTGATAAGCCAGGCCTACCTTCCTGAATACCAGGTTCGCTGGCGCTGGCAGTCCGACAGTATCGCCATCTGGGACAACCGCAGCACCCAGCACTATGCCGCAATGGACTACCCGCCTTGCCACCGCAAGATGGAGCGGGCCGGGATCATGGGCGACAAACCCTTCTAGATTCTATCGCCGCCCAGGTGAATTTGCCTGGGTGGATCAACGACTCATCAAGACCCTTATACCAGGAGAGAATAGATGCAATTTTTTGACGATTCCCTGCACCCGGAGAACATGGAAAAGGTCGTGATCACCGTGGCTCCTTACGGCCCGGAGTGGGCGCCAGAAGACTTCCCGGAAGATATCCCAGTCACCATGGGGGAGCAAATCCAGAAGGCAGTGGATTGCTACGAAGCCGGTGCAACGGTGCTGCACCTGCATGTACGTGAGTTAGATGGTACCGGCTCCAAGCGACTGTCCAAGTTCAACGAGCTGATTGCCGGGGTGCGCAAGGCCGTACCGGATATGATTATTCAGGTTGGAGGCTCCATATCTTTCGCCCCGGAAAGTGATGGCGAGGCGGCCAAGTGGTTATCTGACGACACCCGCCACATGCTGGCTGAGCTGACGCCTAAGCCGGATCAGGTCACGGTCGCCATTAACACCACCCAGATGAACATTATGGAGCTGCTCTATCCGGAATACCTGGAAGGTACCTCTCTGGCTAACCCGGCTTTGCAGGCCGCTTACAGTGAAATGACAGTACCGGCGGGTCCGGCCTGGGTAGCAGAGCATCTCAGACGCCTACAAGCTCATGGCATCCAGCCACATTTTCAGCTGACCGGCATGCACGCCTATGAAACGCTGGAGCGTCTGGTGCGCAAGGGAATCTACATGGGCCCACTCAATCTGACCTGGATAGGCATCGGCGGCGGTTTCGATGGCCCCAACCCACATAACTTCATGAACTTCGTCCAGTGCGTACCAGATGGATGCACCCTGACAGCCGAATCCCTGCTCAAAAACGTGCTTCCCTTCAACATGATGGCCATGGCTATAGGTCTGCACCCGCGCTGCGGCATTGAGGACACCATTATTGGTCAGAACGGTCAGCGCATGAGCTCGGTCGAGCAGATCAGACAGTGTGTACGGGTGGCGCACGAGTTGGGCCGCGATGTGGCAAACGGCAAGGAAGCTCGCGCTATCTATCGTATCGGTGTGCAGTACGACAGTATCGAGCAAACGCTGATAGCCAACGGCATGGCACCGAATCGCAAAGCTGGCGAGAAAGGTGTACCGCAGCGCTGCTAAACGAGATACGCCGCTCCTCCACTGCGGGTGGGGCGACCTGACAAACGCGGTTTGCAAAAAGGTCACCGTCCTGAGCACTCCGTGGCGCGGACAAATGAATGAGGAACTGTATGGCTACGTATCATATCAACAACGATGACGAAGCGAGCAAGGTTACCGTTCCGCGTCGTTATGCCTGGATTGTCTTTGCGCTGACCTTTGGATTGCTTATCTCAGACTATATGTCGCGTCAGGTACTCAACGCCATCTTCCCCATGCTGAAGGGAGAATGGGCGCTTACGGATACTCAGCTTGGTCTGCTCAGCGGTATAGTGGCGCTAATGGTCGGGTTACTGACCTTCCCGCTCTCTCTGCTGGCGGATCGCTTTGGCCGGGTAAAAAGCCTGGCGCTGATGGCCATGTTGTGGAGCCTGGCGACGCTGGGCTGTGCCGTGGCCCAGAGTTACGAACAGATGTTCATCGCCCGCTTCCTGGTCGGAGTGGGCGAGGCTGCTTATGGCAGCGTTGGTATCGCCGTCGTGGTCTCTGTCTTCCCCAGGGAGATGCGGGCTACTTTGTCAGGTGCTTTCATCTCCGGCGGTATGTTTGGCTCTGTACTGGGTATGGCTTTCGGTGGTTTTCTGGCCCATCTGATGGGCTGGCGTCTGGCCTTCGCTGGCATGGCGCTGTTCGGACTGGTGCTGGCGGCGCTCTATCCCATCATCGTCAAGGAAGGCCGCATTTCGCCCGCGGGTAGCGTAGCTCGCCCTGCCCCTGCGGCCTACAGCAAGTCGTTGCGTACGCTCTATTCCAGTCGCTCCGTGATTTCAGCCTATGTTGGTAGCGGCTTGCAACTGTTTGTCGGCGGAACCGTCATCGTCTGGATGCCGAGCTATCTTAACCGTTATTACGAAATGGGCACGGATAAGGCGGGAAGCATTGCCGCCATAATAGTGCTGTTCAGCGGCGCGGGTATGATCCTCTGCGGCATTCTGAGCGACAAGTTGTGCCGGAACAGACCCGATCGCAAGATAAGCCTGGCCATTTTCTACAGCCTCAGCAGTTGCGCACTCTTGTCGCTGGCGTTCGCCTTGCCGACCGGTTTGCCCCAGCTGGTCTCGATTTGTCTGGGCATGTTCATCGCCACTGGCACTTCGGGCCCAGCGGGTGCCATGGTCGCCAACTTGACCAGCGCCAGCGTACACGGCACAGCCTTTGCCACCCTGACCCTAGCGAACAATTTGCTCGGGCTGGCGCCTGGTCCCTTTGTCACGGGACATATCTCCGATCTTATCGGTCTGGATAAAGCCTTCCAGCTAGTGCCTCTGGTCAGTATCGTGGTGGCAGCCATCTTCTTCTATGCCAAGCGGCACTATCACAAAGATATGGCCAGGCTGGAAAGTGATTCACCACCATCCATTGCTTGTGAACCGGACGCCACTCCCCATACCCATGGGGCTCGGACATAAACAGAATCGTGAAAGGAACCGCAAGATGAAAGCAAAATACATCACCGTTCCGGTCGGGCGCGTACCCGCTCCCGGTCAACGCGCCTTGATCGAGACAGAGGGCAAGAGTCTGGCGCTGTTCAACGTTGCCGGGCAGTTCCACGCCATTGATGATAGCTGTCCCCATCAGGGGGCGTCCCTGTGCGGAGGTCGTTTGGAAGGGGAAGTTATCCAGTGCTGCGCCCACGGTCTACGTTTCGATCTGCGCACAGGGTATCTGCTCAATTCAACCCAGCTTAAGGTCTGTCGCTACCCAGTCGAGCAAGTAGGCAATCAGCTCATTATCGTCATCGGCGCCTTCCATCCAGCCTGATCATTTACCTAAATCTGCTTTATTCAACAACGCCAGATTCACCCTCACTCATGCTTTCTTTGCTTTGAATGAACCGGAGCGCCAAATAAAGGTCTGGTGCCAGAATCATGTCGTCATCTTTCATTGTCGGTCGACTCTCCTTAAACCAGCGTGTTAACTCCGTTTTCCGGCCCGCAAGAATTAACTTAATCTGCCGCCCCTTCAGGTCCCGTTTTAACTCATTAATGGTTGCCAGAACGCTGATATCTGAATAGGTAAAGCAAGAAACGGCGTCAATGACCACCCATTTAGGTTGTAGTACTGCACCATCGACTAAATTCAAAACGCGGCGCTTAAAATAGGCCACATTAAAATAGGTCAGCGGTGAGTTAAACCGGTACATCAACACGCCAGGGATCATTTTCACATCGGTTGTATTACCTAATGAGTGAATCATCCCATTTTCGTCAATTCCCAATAAGTGTTCAGTAGGACGGAAAACTGTGCGCAGGAACTGCAACAGACCCAACAATACCGCAAGGCCAATCCCCTGAATAACACCAATAATCAGAACACAGCCAAAGGTGAAGAACGCCAGGCGAAATGCGGGTTTATTTCTTCGCCTCAGGTTCCAGAGTCCGCGTAAATCAATTAATGACCACGATGCATAAATTAGAACAATGCCTAATGCAGATACCGGAATAAATTGTAATGGCTGCGTGAAAAATACCACGACGATTCCGATGATTAAGGCAGCAACAACGGAAACAAGCTGGCTTTTCCCTCCAGAGGAATCATTTACTGCAGTCCGGGAATCGGCTCCGCTAATCGCAAACCCCTGAGATAAACCAGACATTAGATTCGCGACACCCAAAGCCCTGAACTCAGCATCAGCATTTATTTCGTATCCGTTTTTCGCGGCAAAACTGCGAGCGGTGAGCATCAGGCTAACAAAACTGACTAACGCCAGGTTCAGCGCAGGGATCAATAAATCACGCGCCAGACCAGGCTGAAACGAGCCCCAGTGAACGACGGGCAAACCAGACTGAAAGCCCGATCCCCCAATAGTGGCAATCCCATACTGCTGTGCAGATGTGATCCATACCAGTGCCGTTGTTATCACAATAGCAATCAACGGTGCTGGCCATTGGCTACGAAACGTTTTGATAGCTATTAAAATCGCTAACGTTAGGATGGAGATCCCTAAGGTTAATAAATGAATTTCTGAGAGTCGGCCAGGCAGGGCAATGATCTTCTCAATCACTTGCTCTTCATCAAGCGTAATCCCCAATACCTTACCGAGTTGCCCGACAATAATCGTCACGGCAACCCCGTTAAGCAGACCCGTTAGAATGGGATGCGAAAGCAAGTCAGCAAGCGCGCCCAGGCGAAATTTACTGGCAAGCAGGCACCATCCCCCCATCATCACAGTCATGACAATTGTCAACTGCCAGTGAAGTTCTGGGTTTCCGGAAGAAAGAGGAACCACAACGGCCGCAATCACCGCGCAGGTCGTGGCATCAGGACCAACAATCAATTGGCGGGAAGAACCAAACAGCGCATAAGCTAGCATTGGCAAAACGCAGGAATATAACCCGACGATAGCCCCGACTCCCGCCAACTCAGCGTAAGCAATCGCAACCGGTAGTGCTACGGCAGCAACGGATAACCCGGCTTTAACATCATGTTTTAGCCAGCTTTTATCGTACGCTAATAAATTTTTTAGCCCCGGCATGTAGTTTAATTCCATTTTTCCGAACACTTTATTCTCCGGATAGACCCTTACTTATAGATAAAGGTACACGTAACTGTCGCAGGCGATCCTGATATTTTCGGGAGGTAATACAGAAAATTCAGATTGGGGGTTTACCGCATATACCGCTGGATGGCTTGTGTTATGGAGGCTCAGGATATTGCTTTGCTCCCGATGGCACTGCGATGTGCCTGATGCGCTGCGCTTATCAGGCCTACAAAATACATTCAGCCCGCGGTTTTCATTCCACACAGACGCAAAAAAGCCCATCCGGCAGGATGGGCTTCTTCACTAAATTAATGCCTGGCAGTTTATGGCGGGCGTCCTGCCCGCCCCCCTCCGGGCCGTTGCTGC
>NZ_JAOWHE010000061.1:0-32995 GCF_030332765.1 Citrobacter sp. Cpo071
CTGACCGCTGCAATCACTACCGTACTGGCTAAAACCTACGGCGGTGCTGCTCGTGCATTCGACCAGATCGATAACGCGCCGGAAGAAAAAGCTCGTGGTATCACCATCAACACTTCTCACGTTGAATATGACACCCCGACTCGCCACTACGCACACGTAGACTGCCCGGGCCACGCCGACTATGTTAAAAACATGATCACCGGTGCTGCGCAGATGGACGGCGCGATCCTGGTTGTTGCTGCGACTGACGGCCCGATGCCGCAGACTCGTGAGCACATCCTGCTGGGTCGTCAGGTAGGCGTTCCGTACATCATCGTGTTCCTGAACAAATGCGACATGGTTGATGACGAAGAGCTGCTGGAACTGGTAGAAATGGAAGTTCGTGAACTTCTGTCTCAGTACGATTTCCCGGGCGACGACACTCCGATCGTTCGTGGTTCTGCTCTGAAAGCGCTGGAAGGCGAAGCAGAGTGGGAAGCGAAAATCATCGAACTGGCTGGCTTCCTGGATTCTTACATCCCAGAACCAGAGCGTGCGATTGACAAGCCGTTCCTGCTGCCTATCGAAGACGTATTCTCCATCTCCGGTCGTGGTACCGTTGTTACCGGTCGTGTAGAGCGCGGTATCATCAAAGTTGGTGAAGAAGTTGAAATCGTTGGTATCAAAGAGACTGCTAAGTCTACCTGTACTGGCGTTGAAATGTTCCGCAAACTGCTGGACGAAGGCCGTGCTGGTGAGAACGTTGGTGTTCTGCTGCGTGGTATCAAACGTGAAGAAATCGAACGTGGTCAGGTACTGGCTAAGCCGGGCTCTATCAAGCCGCACACCAAGTTCGAATCTGAAGTGTACATTCTGTCCAAAGACGAAGGCGGCCGTCATACTCCGTTCTTCAAAGGCTACCGTCCGCAGTTCTACTTCCGTACTACTGACGTGACTGGTACCATCGAACTGCCGGAAGGCGTAGAGATGGTAATGCCGGGAGACAACATCAAAATGGTTGTTACCCTGATCCACCCAATCGCGATGGACGACGGTCTGCGTTTCGCAATCCGTGAAGGCGGCCGTACTGTTGGTGCGGGCGTTGTTGCCAAAGTAATGAGCTAATTGCCGAATAACATTTGACGCAATGCGCAATAAAAGGGCATCATTTGATGCCCTTTTTGCACGCTTTCACACCAGAACCTGGCTCATCAGTGATTTTTTTTGTCATAATCATTGCTGAGACAGGCTCTGAAGAGGGCGTTTAGTCCGAAACGCACCAGAGCATTTCGGTTTGGATTGCCTCGCTTACGCGGGGTGAAAATGTTTGTAGAATACTTCTGACAGGTTGGTTTATGAGTGCGAATACCGAAGCTCAAGGAAGCGGGCGCGGCCTGGAAGCGATGAAGTGGGTTGTTGTCGCTGTATTGCTGCTTGTAGCTATCGTTGGCAACTACCTCTATCGTGACATGATGCTGCCGCTGCGTGCGCTGGCCGTAGTGATTCTGATTGCCGCAGCGGGTGGTGTCGCGCTGTTGACAACAAAAGGTAAAGCGACCGTTGCTTTTGCCCGTGAAGCGAGAACCGAAGTCCGTAAGGTCATTTGGCCAACTCGCCAGGAAACATTGCACACCACATTAATTGTGGCTGCGGTTACCGCAGTAATGTCACTGATCCTGTGGGGACTGGATGGTATTCTGGTTCGCCTGGTATCCTTTATCACTGGCCTGAGGTTCTAAGATGTCTGAAGCCCCTAAAAAGCGCTGGTACGTCGTTCAGGCGTTTTCCGGTTTTGAAGGCCGCGTAGCCACGTCGCTGCGCGAATATATCAAGTTACAAAATATGGAAGAGCTGTTTGGCGAAGTCATGGTGCCGACCGAAGAAGTGGTCGAAATCCGTGGTGGCCAGCGTCGCAAGAGCGAACGTAAATTCTTCCCGGGCTATGTACTGGTCCAGATGGTGATGAATGACGCAAGCTGGCACCTGGTGCGCAGCGTGCCGCGTGTGATGGGCTTTATCGGCGGTACATCTGACCGTCCGGCGCCGATCAGCGACAAAGAAGTTGATGCGATCATGAACCGTCTGCAGCAGGTTGGCGATAAACCGCGTCCGAAAACGATGTTTGAGCCAGGTGAAATGGTTCGCGTTAGTGACGGTCCGTTTGCTGACTTTAACGGTGTGGTTGAAGAAGTGGACTACGAAAAGTCCCGCCTGAAAGTCTCTGTTTCTATCTTCGGTCGTGCGACCCCGGTAGAACTGGACTTTGCCCAGGTAGAAAAAGCCTAAACAGCGATCAAAAAAGCGGCGACTTAATCGTTGCACAAGGCGCGAGATTGGAATACAATTTCGCGCCTTTTGTTTTTATGGGCCCTGTCCGTAAAACGAATTTAATCACGGGGAGCCTCCTTGAGGCGCTATAACCCAACTAGAGGAATTTAGAATGGCTAAGAAAGTCCAGGCCTACGTCAAGCTGCAAGTTGCAGCTGGTATGGCTAACCCGAGTCCGCCGGTAGGTCCAGCACTGGGTCAACAAGGCGTGAACATCATGGAATTCTGCAAAGCGTTCAACGCAAAAACTGATTCCATGGAAAAAGGTCTGCCGATCCCGGTTGTTATCACCGTTTACGCTGACCGTTCTTTCACTTTCGTTACCAAAACGCCTCCGGCAGCAGTTCTGCTGAAGAAAGCGGCTGGTATCAAGTCTGGTTCCGGCAAGCCGAACAAAGACAAAGTGGGTAAAATTTCCCGCGCTCAGCTGCAGGAAATCGCGCAGACCAAAGCTGCCGACATGACTGGTTCCGACATTGAAGCGATGACTCGCTCCATTGAAGGTACTGCACGTTCCATGGGCCTGGTAGTGGAGGACTAAGAAATGGCTAAACTGACCAAGCGTATGCGCGTGATCCGTGACAAAGTTGATGCAACTAAACAGTATGACATCAACGAAGCTATTGCTCTGCTGAAAGAGCTGGCCACTGCTAAATTCGTAGAAAGCGTAGACGTTGCCGTTAACCTCGGCATCGATGCTCGTAAATCTGACCAGAACGTACGTGGTGCAACTGTACTGCCGCACGGTACTGGCCGTTCCGTTCGCGTAGCCGTATTTGCCCAGGGCGCAAACGCTGAAGCTGCTAAAGCTGCAGGCGCTGAGCTGGTAGGTATGGAAGATCTGGCTGACCAGATCAAGAAAGGCGAAATGAACTTTGACGTTGTTATTGCTTCCCCGGATGCAATGCGCGTTGTTGGCCAGCTGGGTCAGGTTCTGGGCCCGCGCGGCCTGATGCCAAACCCGAAAGTTGGTACTGTAACCCCTAACGTTGCTGAAGCGGTTAAGAACGCTAAAGCAGGTCAGGTTCGTTACCGTAACGACAAAAACGGCATCATCCACACCACCATCGGTAAAGTGGATTTTGACGCTGACAAACTGAAAGAAAACCTGGAATCTCTGCTGGTTGCGCTGAAAAAAGCGAAACCGACTCAGGCTAAAGGCGTGTACATCAAGAAAGTTAGCATCTCCACCACCATGGGTGCTGGCGTTGCCGTTGATCAGTCCGGTCTGACTGCGACTGTGGCGAACTAATATTCGCCTTTACGTGGGCGGTGATTTTGTCTACAATCTTACCCCCACGTTTCTGTTTAAATAAACAGAACTCTATGCGAGTCATTTGAATTGTAGCAAGGCAGCAATTGAGTGAATCGCCGGGAGTGTAGTTAACTACATGACCGGTGTGAACGAGAGCAGCTAACGCGGTTACAGTTCAAAGGGCGAAGTCATAGACAAGATTTGTTCGTTGGAGCCTGGCCTATCCAGGCCTCCGTCGAAGACCGCAGGTGTTTCGTAAGAAACTTAATGCCCTGCGTAGACGGTGACAGAACGCTAAGATTATTTCTGATACTCTGGCTTGTTTCTGCTCACCGTATTTAGACGCTCTTTCCGTTGGGGAGAGTGAAGTGAGTTCCGGAACATGAGTTCCGGCAAACATCCAGGAGCAAAGCTAATGGCTTTAAATCTTCAAGACAAACAAGCGATTGTTGCTGAAGTCAGCGAAGTAGCCAAAGGCGCGCTGTCTGCAGTAGTTGCGGATTCCCGTGGCGTAACTGTAGATAAAATGACTGAACTGCGTAAAGCAGGTCGTGAAGCTGGCGTATACATGCGTGTTGTTCGTAACACCCTGCTGCGCCGCGTCGTTGAAGGTACTCAGTTCGAGTGCCTGAAAGACACGTTTGTTGGTCCGACCCTGATTGCATACTCTATGGAACACCCGGGCGCTGCTGCTCGTCTGTTCAAAGAGTTCGCGAAAGCGAATGCAAAATTTGAGGTCAAAGCCGCAGCCTTTGAAGGTGAATTGATCCCGGCATCGCAAATCGATCGCCTGGCAACTCTGCCGACCTACGAAGAAGCAATTGCACGCCTGATGGCAACCATGAAAGAAGCTTCGGCTGGCAAACTGGTTCGTACTCTGGCTGCTGTACGCGATGCGAAAGAAGCTGCTTAATCGCAGTTATCTTTCTCAAGCATCTGCTTACGTATAAACTTATTCTGATTTTCAGGAACAATTTAAATGTCTATCACTAAAGATCAAATCATTGAAGCAGTATCCGCTATGTCCGTAATGGACGTTGTAGAACTGATCTCTGCAATGGAAGAAAAATTCGGTGTTTCCGCTGCTGCTGCTGTAGCTGTAGCTGCTGGCCCGGCTGAAGCTGCTGAAGAAAAAACTGAATTCGACGTAATTCTGAAAGCTGCTGGCGCTAACAAAGTTGCTGTAATCAAAGCAGTACGTGGCGCAACTGGCCTGGGTCTGAAAGAAGCTAAAGACCTGGTTGAATCTGCTCCGGCTGCCCTGAAAGAAGGCATCAGCAAAGACGACGCAGAAGCACTGAAAAAATCTCTGGAAGAAGCTGGCGCTGAAGTTGAAGTTAAATAAGCCAACTTTTCTGGTTGCAGCCTAAGAAATTAGGCTGATGGCTGGTGACTTTTTAGTCACCAGCCTTTTTGCGCTGTAAGGCGCCAGTAGCATTTCACACTGTTTGACTACTGCTGTGCCTTTCAATGCTTGTTTCTATCGACGTCTTAATATACTGCGACAGAGCATCAGTTCTGTGTAAATCGCAATGAAATGGTTTAAGCGTGATAGCAACAGGCATTGCGGAAAGTATTCGATTTTCCGGTCAACAAAATAGTGTTGCACAAACTGTCCCTTCGTCGGACAGATGGGTCGACTTGTCAGCGAGCTGAGGAACCCTAATGGTTTACTCCTATACCGAGAAAAAACGTATTCGTAAGGATTTTGGTAAACGTCCACAAGTGTTGGACATACCTTATCTCCTTTCTATCCAGCTTGACTCGTTTCAGAAGTTCATCGAGCAAGATCCTGAAGGGCAGTATGGTCTGGAAGCAGCTTTCCGTTCCGTTTTCCCGATTCAGAGCTACAGCGGTAATTCCGAGCTGCAATACGTCAGCTACCGCCTTGGCGAACCGGTGTTTGACGTTCAGGAATGTCAGATCCGTGGCGTGACCTATTCCGCACCGCTGCGCGTAAAACTGCGTCTGGTGATCTACGAGCGCGAAGCGCCGGAAGGCACCGTAAAAGACATTAAAGAACAAGAAGTCTACATGGGCGAAATTCCGCTCATGACTGACAACGGTACCTTTGTAATCAATGGTACTGAGCGTGTTATCGTTTCTCAGCTGCACCGTAGTCCTGGCGTCTTCTTTGACTCCGACAAAGGTAAAACCCACTCTTCGGGTAAAGTGCTGTATAACGCGCGCATCATCCCTTACCGTGGTTCCTGGCTGGACTTCGAATTCGATCCGAAGGACAACCTGTTCGTACGTATTGACCGTCGCCGTAAACTGCCTGCGACCATTATTCTGCGTGCACTGAACTACACCACTGAGCAGATCCTTGACCTGTTCTTTGAAAAAGTTGTTTTCGAAATTCGTGACAACAAGCTGCAGATGGAACTGGTGCCGGAACGCCTGCGTGGTGAAACCGCCTCCTTTGACATTGAAGCTAACGGCAAAGTCTACGTCGAAAAAGGCCGTCGCATCACTGCGCGCCACATTCGCCAACTGGAAAAAGACGATATCAAACATATCGAAGTTCCGGTTGAATACATTGCTGGTAAAGTTGCGGCTAAAGACTACGTTGACGAATCTACTGGCGAGCTGATCTGCGCAGCTAACATGGAGCTGAGCCTGGATCTGCTGGCTAAGCTGAGCCAGTCTGGTCACAAGCGTATCGAAACGCTGTTCACTAACGATCTGGATCACGGTCCGTACATTTCTGAAACTGTACGTGTTGACCCAACCAACGATCGTCTGAGCGCACTGGTAGAAATCTACCGCATGATGCGTCCTGGTGAGCCGCCGACTCGTGAAGCTGCTGAAAGCCTGTTCGAGAACCTGTTCTTCTCCGAAGACCGCTATGACCTGTCTGCGGTTGGTCGTATGAAGTTCAACCGTTCTCTGCTGCGCGACGAAATCGAAGGTTCCGGTATCCTGAGCAAAGACGACATCATCGAAGTGATGAAGAAGCTCATCGATATCCGTAACGGTAAAGGCGAAGTCGATGATATCGACCACCTCGGCAACCGTCGTATCCGTTCCGTAGGCGAAATGGCGGAAAACCAGTTCCGCGTTGGCCTGGTACGTGTTGAGCGTGCGGTGAAAGAGCGTCTGTCTCTGGGCGATCTGGATACCCTGATGCCTCAGGATATGATCAACGCCAAGCCGATTTCTGCAGCAGTGAAAGAGTTCTTTGGTTCCAGCCAGCTGTCTCAGTTTATGGACCAGAACAACCCGCTGTCTGAGATTACGCACAAACGTCGTATCTCCGCACTCGGCCCAGGCGGTCTGACCCGTGAACGCGCAGGCTTCGAAGTTCGAGACGTACACCCGACTCACTACGGTCGCGTATGTCCAATCGAAACGCCTGAAGGTCCGAACATCGGTCTGATCAACTCCCTGTCCGTGTATGCACAGACTAACGAATACGGCTTCCTCGAGACTCCGTATCGTAAAGTGACCGACGGTGTTGTAACTGACGAAATTCATTACCTGTCTGCTATCGAAGAAGGCAACTACGTTATCGCTCAGGCGAACTCCAACCTGGATGACGAAGGCCACTTTGTAGAAGATCTGGTTACCTGCCGTAGCAAAGGCGAATCCAGCTTGTTCAGCCGCGACCAGGTTGACTACATGGACGTATCCACCCAGCAGGTGGTATCCGTCGGTGCGTCCCTGATCCCGTTCCTGGAACACGATGACGCCAACCGTGCATTGATGGGTGCGAACATGCAACGTCAGGCGGTTCCGACTCTGCGCGCTGATAAGCCGCTGGTTGGTACTGGTATGGAACGTGCTGTTGCCGTTGACTCCGGTGTTACTGCAGTTGCTAAACGTGGCGGTACTGTTCAGTACGTGGATGCTTCTCGTATCGTTATCAAAGTTAACGAAGACGAGATGTACCCGGGCGAAGCAGGTATCGACATTTATAACCTGACCAAATACACCCGTTCTAACCAGAACACCTGCATCAACCAGATGCCTTGCGTATCTCTGGGCGAGCCGGTTGAACGTGGTGATGTGCTGGCAGACGGTCCGTCCACCGACCTCGGTGAACTGGCGCTGGGTCAGAACATGCGCGTGGCATTCATGCCATGGAATGGTTACAACTTCGAAGACTCCATCCTCGTATCCGAGCGTGTTGTCCAGGAAGACCGTTTCACCACCATCCATATTCAGGAACTGGCATGTGTGTCCCGTGACACCAAGCTGGGGCCAGAAGAGATCACCGCTGACATCCCGAACGTGGGTGAAGCTGCGCTCTCCAAACTGGATGAATCCGGTATCGTTTATATCGGTGCGGAAGTGACCGGTGGCGACATTCTGGTTGGTAAGGTAACGCCGAAAGGTGAAACCCAGCTGACGCCAGAAGAGAAGCTGCTGCGTGCGATCTTCGGTGAGAAAGCGTCTGACGTTAAAGACTCTTCTCTGCGCGTGCCAAACGGTGTTTCCGGTACGATTATCGACGTTCAGGTCTTTACTCGCGATGGCGTAGAAAAAGACAAACGTGCGCTGGAAATCGAAGAGATGCAGCTGAAGCAGGCGAAAAAAGACCTGTCTGAAGAACTGCAGATCCTCGAAGCTGGCCTGTTCAGCCGTATCTACGCTGTGCTGGTTTCCGGTGGTGTTGAAGCTGAGAAGCTCGACAAACTGCCGCGCGACCGCTGGTTAGAACTCGGCCTGACCGACGAAGAGAAACAGAATCAGCTGGAACAACTGGCTGAGCAGTACGACGAACTGAAACACGAATTCGAGAAAAAACTCGAAGCGAAACGCCGTAAAATCACTCAGGGCGACGATCTGGCACCGGGCGTGCTGAAGATTGTTAAGGTGTATCTGGCGGTTAAACGTCGGATCCAGCCTGGTGATAAGATGGCAGGTCGTCACGGTAACAAGGGTGTAATCTCTAAGATCAACCCGATCGAAGATATGCCACACGATGCTAACGGTACGCCGGTAGATATCGTACTGAACCCGCTGGGCGTACCATCGCGTATGAACATCGGTCAGATCCTTGAAACCCACCTGGGTATGGCTGCAAAAGGTATCGGCGATAAGATCAACGCCATGCTGAAACAGCAGCAGGAAGTCGCGAAACTGCGCGAATTCATCCAGCGTGCTTACGATCTGGGCTCAGATGTTCGTCAGAAAGTTGACCTGAATACCTTCAGCGATGAAGAAGTTCTGCGTCTGGCTGAAAACCTGAAAAAAGGTATGCCGATCGCAACGCCGGTATTCGACGGTGCGAAAGAGTCTGAAATCAAGGAACTGTTACAGCTGGGTGGCCTGCCGACTTCCGGTCAGATCACACTGTTCGACGGTCGTACCGGTGAGCAGTTCGAGCGCCAGGTTACCGTTGGCTACATGTACATGCTGAAACTGAACCACTTGGTTGATGACAAGATGCATGCGCGTTCTACCGGTTCTTACAGCCTGGTTACTCAGCAGCCGCTGGGTGGTAAGGCGCAGTTCGGTGGTCAGCGCTTCGGGGAGATGGAAGTGTGGGCGCTGGAAGCATATGGCGCAGCATACACCCTGCAGGAAATGCTCACCGTTAAGTCTGATGACGTGAACGGTCGTACTAAGATGTATAAAAACATCGTGGACGGCAACCATCAGATGGAACCAGGCATGCCGGAATCCTTCAACGTACTGTTGAAAGAGATTCGTTCGCTGGGTATCAACATCGAGCTGGAAGACGAGTAACTCTCGATCAAACAGGTCACTGGTGCTGGCGTAACAGCCAGCGCCAGATTGTGCTAACTCCGACGGGAGCAAATCCGTGAAAGATTTATTAAAGTTTCTGAAAGCGCAGACTAAAACCGAAGAGTTTGATGCGATCAAAATTGCTCTGGCCTCGCCAGACATGATCCGTTCATGGTCTTTCGGTGAAGTTAAGAAGCCGGAAACCATTAACTACCGTACGTTCAAACCTGAACGTGACGGCCTTTTCTGCGCCCGTATCTTTGGGCCGGTAAAAGACTATGAGTGCCTGTGCGGTAAGTACAAGCGCCTGAAACACCGTGGTGTGATCTGTGAGAAGTGCGGCGTTGAAGTGACCCAGACCAAAGTACGCCGTGAGCGTATGGGCCACATCGAGCTGGCGTCTCCGACCGCTCACATCTGGTTCCTGAAATCGCTGCCGTCCCGTATCGGTCTGCTGCTTGATATGCCGCTGCGCGATATCGAGCGCGTGCTGTACTTCGAATCTTATGTAGTTATCGAAGGCGGTATGACTAACCTGGAACGTCAACAGATCCTGACTGAAGAGCAGTATCTGGACGCGCTGGAAGAATTCGGTGACGAATTCGACGCGAAGATGGGTGCGGAAGCTATCCAGGCTCTGCTGAAAAGCATGGATCTGGAGCAAGAGTGTGAAACTCTGCGCGAAGAGCTGAACGAAACCAACTCTGAAACCAAGCGTAAGAAGCTGACCAAGCGTATCAAACTGCTGGAAGCCTTCGTACAGTCTGGCAACAAGCCAGAGTGGATGATCCTGACCGTTCTGCCGGTTCTGCCGCCAGATCTGCGTCCGCTGGTTCCGCTGGATGGTGGTCGTTTCGCAACGTCGGATCTGAACGATCTGTATCGTCGCGTTATCAACCGTAACAACCGTCTGAAGCGTCTGCTGGATCTGGCTGCGCCGGACATCATCGTACGCAACGAAAAACGTATGCTGCAGGAAGCGGTTGACGCCCTGCTGGATAACGGTCGTCGCGGTCGTGCGATCACCGGTTCTAACAAACGTCCTCTGAAATCTTTGGCCGACATGATCAAAGGTAAGCAGGGTCGTTTCCGTCAGAACCTGCTCGGTAAGCGTGTTGACTACTCCGGTCGTTCTGTAATCACCGTAGGTCCATATCTGCGTCTGCATCAGTGCGGTCTGCCGAAGAAAATGGCACTGGAACTGTTCAAACCGTTCATCTACGGCAAGCTGGAACTGCGTGGCCTGGCCACCACCATCAAAGCCGCTAAGAAAATGGTTGAGCGTGAAGAAGCTGTCGTTTGGGATATCCTGGACGAAGTTATCCGCGAACACCCGGTACTGCTGAACCGTGCACCAACACTGCACCGTCTGGGTATCCAGGCATTTGAACCGGTACTGATCGAAGGTAAAGCTATCCAGCTGCACCCGCTGGTTTGTGCGGCATATAACGCCGACTTCGATGGTGACCAGATGGCTGTTCACGTACCGCTGACGCTGGAAGCCCAGCTCGAAGCGCGTGCGCTGATGATGTCTACCAACAACATCCTGTCTCCGGCGAACGGCGAACCTATCATCGTTCCGTCTCAGGACGTTGTATTGGGTCTGTACTACATGACCCGTGACTGTGTTAACGCCAAAGGCGAAGGCATGGTGCTGACTGGCCCGAAAGAAGCTGAGCGTATCTATCGCGCAGGTCTTGCCTCTCTGCATGCGCGCGTTAAAGTGCGTATCACCGAATATGAAAAAGATGAAAACGGCGAATTCGTTGCGAAAACCAGCCTGAAAGACACGACCGTTGGCCGTGCCATTCTGTGGATGATCGTACCGAAAGGTCTGCCTTTCTCCATCGTCAACCAGGCGCTGGGCAAGAAAGCTATCTCCAAAATGCTGAACACCTGTTACCGCATTCTGGGCCTGAAGCCGACCGTTATCTTCGCTGACCAGACAATGTACACCGGCTTTGCATATGCAGCGCGTTCAGGTGCATCTGTTGGTATTGATGACATGGTCATCCCAGAGAAGAAACACGAGATCATCTCTGAAGCGGAAGCTGAAGTTGCTGAGATCCAGGAGCAGTTCCAGTCTGGTCTGGTAACCGCAGGCGAACGCTATAACAAAGTTATCGATATCTGGGCTGCGGCGAACGATCGTGTATCCAAAGCGATGATGGATAACCTGCAAACCGAAACCGTTATTAACCGTGACGGCGTAGAAGAGCAGCAGGTTTCCTTCAACAGCATCTACATGATGGCCGACTCCGGTGCGCGTGGTTCTGCAGCACAGATTCGTCAGCTGGCCGGTATGCGTGGTCTGATGGCGAAGCCAGATGGCTCCATCATCGAAACGCCAATCACCGCGAACTTCCGTGAAGGTCTGAACGTACTCCAGTACTTCATCTCTACTCACGGTGCTCGTAAAGGTCTGGCGGATACCGCACTGAAAACAGCGAACTCCGGTTATCTGACTCGTCGTCTGGTTGACGTCGCGCAGGACCTGGTTGTTACTGAAGACGATTGCGGCACTCTGGAAGGCATCACCATGACCCCGGTTATCGAGGGTGGTGACGTTAAAGAGCCGCTGCGCGATCGCGTTCTGGGTCGTGTAACTGCTGAAGACGTTCTGAAGCCGGGTACGGCGGATATTCTGGTTCCACGCAACACGCTGCTGCACGAACAGTGGTGTGATCTGCTGGAAGAGAACTCCGTTGACTCCGTTAAAGTCCGTTCCGTTGTATCTTGTGACACCGACTTTGGTGTATGTGCGCACTGCTATGGTCGTGACCTGGCGCGTGGCCACATCATCAACAAAGGTGAAGCAATCGGCGTTATCGCGGCACAGTCCATCGGTGAACCGGGTACACAGCTGACGATGCGTACGTTCCACATCGGTGGTGCGGCATCTCGTGCGGCTGCTGAATCCAGCATCCAGGTGAAAAACAAAGGTAGCATCCGTCTGAGCAACGCGAAGTCGGTTGTGAACTCCAGCGGTAAACTGGTTATCACCTCACGTAACACCGAACTGAAACTGATCGACGAATTCGGCCGTACCAAAGAAAGCTATAAAGTGCCTTACGGCTCCGTTATGGCGAAAGGTGATGGCGAACAGGTTGCTGGCGGCGAAACCGTAGCAAACTGGGATCCGCACACCATGCCAGTTATCACCGAAGTGAGTGGTTTTGTCCGCTTCACTGACATGATCGATGGCCAGACCATTACTCGTCAGACTGACGAGCTGACCGGTCTGTCGTCTCTGGTGGTTCTGGATTCTGCAGAGCGTACTGCGGGTGGTAAAGACCTGCGTCCGGCACTGAAAATTGTTGATGCTCAGGGCAACGACGTTCTGATCCCAGGCACCGATATGCCTGCTCAGTACTTCCTGCCGGGTAAAGCGATTGTTCAGCTGGAAGATGGCGTACAGATCAGCTCTGGTGACACCCTGGCGCGTGTTCCGCAGGAATCCGGCGGTACCAAGGATATCACCGGTGGTCTGCCGCGCGTTGCGGACCTGTTCGAAGCACGTCGTCCGAAAGAGCCGGCAATCCTGGCTGAAATCAGCGGCATCATTTCCTTCGGTAAAGAAACCAAAGGTAAACGTCGTCTGGTTATCACCCCGGTAGACGGTAGCGAACCGTACGAAGAGATGATTCCGAAATGGCGTCAGCTCAACGTGTTCGAAGGTGAACGTGTAGAACGTGGTGACGTGGTTTCCGACGGTCCGGAAGCGCCGCACGACATCCTGCGTCTGCGTGGTGTGCATGCTGTAACTCGTTACATCGTTAACGAAGTTCAGGACGTATACCGTCTGCAGGGTGTTAAGATTAACGATAAACACATCGAAGTTATCGTTCGTCAGATGCTGCGTAAAGCCACCATCGAAAGCGCTGGTAGCTCCGACTTCCTGGAAGGCGAGCAGGTTGAATACTCCCGCGTCAAGATCGCAAACCGCGAGCTGGAAGCGAACGGCAAAGTGGGTGCAACGTTCTCCCGCGATCTGCTGGGTATCACCAAAGCGTCTCTGGCAACCGAGTCCTTCATCTCTGCAGCATCGTTCCAGGAAACCACGCGTGTCCTGACCGAAGCAGCTGTTGCAGGTAAACGTGATGAACTGCGCGGTCTGAAAGAGAACGTCATCGTGGGTCGTCTGATCCCGGCAGGTACTGGTTATGCGTACCACCAGGATCGTATGCGCCGTCGCGCAGCGGGCGAACTGCCAGCTGCACCGCAGGTAACTGCTGAAGATGCGTCTGCCAGCCTGGCAGAACTGCTGAACGCAGGCCTGGGCGGTTCTGACAACGATTAATCGTTGCCGACCATAATAAAAAACCCGCTTCGGCGGGTTTTTTTATGTCTATGTTATTTCTGATGGCGCTTATCAGGTCTACAAAGCCATCCGGCAGTGTCATTAATTTACCGGCGGTAACCGCCGATAAAGCTCAATCATATCGCCGGCCAGATCCTGAATCACCATGGCATTCATCAGGTGGTCCTGCGAATGGACGGTGATGAGATTAACCGGTAGTTTGCCGGTGCCCTCGTCAATACCGATCAGCTGGGTCTGGATTTTATGCGCTTGTTTGACGTACTCGCGTGATTCCGTCATCGCTTGTTCTGCACCGGAGAAATCACCTTTACGCGCCAGTTGCAATGCCGTCAGGGCCTGGCTGCGTGCAGCGCCAGCGTTTACCAATAACTCCATGATGATCGTTTCTAACTCTTCCATACCATCACTCCAGTAGTTTCAGCGCCTTATCCAGTACCGCATCGCCTTTCATCATGCCGTAATCCATCATGTCGATAACGGCGACCTTTTTGCCTAGTGGGTCGGCGATCGCCTGTAGCTTGGCCTGTTCATACTTAACCTGTGGACCGAGCAAAACGATATCCGCTGTAGCGATATTCTCTTCAAACTCGGCCACCGGGACGGCTTTGATAGTGACGTCGACGCCTTTTTTCTGGGCGGCATCTTTCATCCTTTGCACCAGCATGCTGGTGGACATTCCGGCGGCACAGCATAAAACGATGTTTTTCATAAGCAGTCTCGATCAACATGTGTGAGTTGATAATTATCGCGAGCCAGCCATAGCAACAACTGCTTTGCAACGATTGTGTGCAAGGCATCACAAAGAAAGCCGCTTTTTCTGAAACCGGTTACAAAAAGAAGCGGAACCCTGCGATCTGGACCAGGGCCAGCGGCTTTTTGACTCGCTTATCACATGCTGGAATATATAATTACTGTCAATAAATACATGTTATAAAAAACAGTATTGACAGCGTTTTTTAAACCCGTATGTTAATACTTAACAGCGGAGAAATTGTAGTTTGCTGTTAACGTAGTCAGTGTTAGTAGAGCTTGATTGGGGTTTGCGATAAAGGCCACGAAGTATTTTTTGTATGGGATAGTCGATGCTGAAAACGCTATTTTTTCACTTCGACAATGCTTTCAGGCCACGTAGTTGATATATCTAATCGCAAAAAGTCAGTAAAGCGCGACGATGTAACGCCATGATTTTATAGTAAATGTTTGTGATTTCTGCTTTTCTGGTTATCACAAGGGAAATAAGGCAACGCATCAAAGAGTATATGTCGCGAGGGGAAGTGTACTTGTTTAGGTCACCAGCCTTGAGTTCTATTATCAAGCGGGTGGAATGTGTTTAACGGTAAATAGAGGAAAGCTTTAGTTAGTATCAATATCCAATATTATCTGTAGTAAACGTGTACATTTTAAAGTAGTACCATCAGCAGTATTAAATCGTTAAGTTTATTAATGTTAAATTTGAAGTGTGTAGTAACGTAAAGCCCTGACTGCAATAGTCGGGGCTTTTGTTCATTGTAGATCAAGCTGTTATCCAGGATGCTTAGCCGCGATGGTTCAACATTGCATCACTCAGTGAGTATTAAAAAAATTAATGCTTGCTTAATGATTAGAAGTAGGTCTACTATAGCGGCATCGGTTTGGAACACAGACCTTATGCAAGCAGTTTTAGTAAAGCAGTTCTCAGTTCAAGCGTTATCCTCAGATACTCTTCTTCATGAGCCTCCTCCCTAAGTGCCCCATAAGTTAATTTCTGCAAAACAGGCCATCTTCGCTGCATAAGCGGCTCAAAAACATGAAAGGAAGTATCTATGTCTAACAAAATGACTGGTTTAGTAAAATGGTTTAACTCTGATAAAGGCTTCGGCTTTATCACTCCTCAGGACGGTAGTAAGGATGTGTTTGTACATTTCTCCGCTATCCAGAGTAACGATTTTAAAACGTTAGACGAAGGTCAAAAGGTGGAGTTCTCCGTGGAGAATGGCGCTAAAGGCCCGTCTGCTGTTAACGTTGTCGCGCTGTAATCGCCGATAATTTCACGAGCGCTTACGATAGCGATGAAGGCCAGAGCCCGAGCAGTTAAGTGTCAGTGAAGAAAAAACCCGCGAAAGCGGGTTTTTTTGTTTATGCGATTGCTCCTGACCTACGGTACCTGTGAAGCGCGCCCCAGATAGCTGTCCCAGTCTTTCCACACGGGCTGTAAACCCTGGGCCATGAGTGCTTCAGCAACGGCTTCTGGGCGACGATCGTCGTGCGGGGAGAACTGTTCCAGTTCGGGGTGGTTATCGGCATAACCACCGGGCTGGGTTTTTGAGAAGGCGCTGACGTTGTTGATCGCCAACGGGATCACATGGTCACGAAACCATGGCGATTCGCGGGTGGAGAGCGACAGCTCAATTTCTGGCGCCAGTAAACGAAACGCGCAAATGGTCTGGACCAACTGTCGCTCATCCATGATCGATGCAGGCTCAACGCCTCCGGTGCATGGGCGCAGGCGAGGGAAGGAGATAGAGTAACGGCTCTGCCAGTAATGCTGCTGCATCCATAGCAGATGTTCAGCCACCATATAGCAATCAACCCGCCAGCTGTCGGACAAACCAATCAACGCGCCAAGACCGATTTTGTCGATCCCTGCGCGGCCCAGCCTGTCCGGCGTTTCCAGGCGCCAGAAGAAATCCTGCTTTTTCCCTTTTAAATGGTGACGAGCGTAAGTTGCCTCATGGTAGCTCTCCTGATACACCATCACGCCATCCAGCCCCAGCGTCTTCAGCTCTGCATATTCAGCCTCTGACAACGGCTGTACCTCCATCTGTAAAGAGGCGAACTGGCGGCGAATGGCAGGCAAATGGCGACGAAAGTAATTCATCCCCACTTTTGCCTGATGTTCACCGGTGACCAGCAGCAGATGCTCAAAACCCAGCTCACGGATAGCCGCACACTCCCGTATTATCTCATCTTCGTCCAGCGTTTTGCGTTTGATACGGTTGCTCATCGAAAAACCGCAGTAGGTGCAGTCGTTGGCGCAAAGGTTGGAGAGATACAACGGCACGTAAAAGCTCACCGTGTTACCAAAACGCTGACGGGTGAGCTTCTGCGCCCGCTGCGCCAGCGGCTCCAGATAATCGGCGGCGGCAGGAGAGAGCAATGCCATCAGATCGTCGCGACTAAGATGCGAAGCGTTGAGGGCGCGCTCCACGTCAGCGGCGGTTTTACCGTTGATACGCAGGCGGATGTCATCCCAGTCCAGCTGTCGCCAGCGGTCGCTGAACGTTTTCATGCGAAGGCCTCCAGGAATCCGGTTAACGGGCTGGTGGGACTTGCCTGCGAACTTTTGCTTCCTGGTACCGCCTGGCGTGCCAGCAAGCCAGCTTCAACGGCCAGACGGAAGGCGGTTGCCATCATCACCGGGCTGTCGGCTACCGCGATTGCCGTATTGACCAACACCGCGTCGGCGCCCATTTCCAGCGCCTGCGTGGCGTGGCTGGGGACGCCGATGCCTGCATCAACCACCACCGGCACGGTCGCCTGTTGGATAATAATCTCCAGCATCGCTTTGGTTTCCAGCCCCTGATTAGAACCGATGGGCGCGCCGAGCGGCATGACTGCAGAACAGCCTACTTCTTCCAGCCGTTTGCACAGCACCGGATCTGCGCCACAGTAAGGCAGTACCACGAAGCCCTTTTTCACCAGTGCTTCTGCGGCTTTCAATGTTTCGATTGGATCGGGTAACAGCCAGCGGGCGTCCGGGTGGATTTCTAATTTCAGCCAGTTTGTGCCCAGCGCTTCACGCGCTAACTGGGCAGCAAAAATCGCCTCTTCAGCAGTTTTTGCCCCCGAAGTGTTGGGCAACAGCGTCACACCAGCTTCTACCAGCGGCGCCAGAATGGCATCGTTGTGCTGACGTAAATCCACGCGCTTCATGGCCAGCGTTACCAGTTGGCTGCCGGAGGCGCGAATCGCCTCGACCATCAGCTGCGATGAAGCAAATTTTCCGGTGCCGGTGAACAGATGCGAATCAAACGTTTTGTCGGCAATACGTAACATATCAACCCCCTGCAATAACCTGAAAAAGCAGGATCTGGTCGCCTTCCTGCACGATTTGCTGCTCCCACTGCTCGCGCGGGAGGATCTGCTGATTGAGCGCCAGCGCCGCGCCCGGTTTAAGCTGATTAAGTGCAGTGAGCAGCCCACTGACGGTTTGTCCTTCGGCGCACTGCATCGGCTCATCATTGAACTGAATCTGCATGTTGCCCTCCGCATACCGGGCAGCCGCTGGCGCGTCGTAGTGCGAAGCTGCGCCACTGGCTGGTTTTACCGTCAAACAGGCGTAGCTCTCCGCTGGGCGTCTCAATACCGCTGAGCAATTTAATCGCTTCCAACGCCTGCAAGGTGCCCATCACGCCCACAACCGGTCCGACGATACCGGCGGTACGGCAGTTGCGTTCGGGCTCTACATCGTCCGGCCACAGGCAGCGGTAACATCCTTGTTCCCACGGGGGCGTCAGCACCATCAGTTGGCCGCCAAAGCCGACGGCGCTGGCGGTGACGAGCGGGGTGTTGAGCGTTACGCAGGCGGCGTTAATTTCCTGGCGCGTGGCCATGTTATCGGTACAGTCGAGCACCACATCGGCACGCGCTACCGCATGCCGAAGCGCATCGCCTTTCAGTCGCTGCTGGAGTGACACCAGCTCGATATCCGGGTTGAGCCGCGTCAGGCGCTGCTGGGCAACCTGCGATTTTGAACGTGCGATATCATCAGTGGTAAACAGGATCTGGCGCTGCAGGTTGCTCAGATGAATGTCGTCATCGTCTACCAGCGTCAGTTTTCCGATGCCTGCTCCCGCCAGATACAGCGCGGCAGGCGAACCTAACCCGCCTAAACCGACAATCAGCACATGGCTATCGAGTAGCTTTTGCTGGCCTTCAATGGCGATATCGCCGAGCAGGATCTGTCGGCTGTAACGCATAAAGTCGCGGTCATTCATCGCCCACTCCCGCGATATCCAGTAGTTGGGCCGTGGCGACCTGCCAGTCAGCCGCCTGGGTAATGGCGCTGACCACGGCAATGCTGCCGACGCCGGTCGCCAGTACCGCCGGGGCGCGCTCAAGGCTGATACCGCCAATGGCGACGGTCGGGTAATCCGCTAATCGTTCAATATGGTTTGCCAGTTGCGTGAGTCCCTGCGGGGCGGAAGGCATCTGTTTGGTTTGCGTGGGGAAAACATGACCCAGCGCGATATAAGAAGGCTTGGCGGCGAGCGCGACGTCGATCTCCATATCATCGTGAGTGGAGACCCCCAGGCGTAGCCCCGCCGCCTGAATCGCCTTCAGGTCGGTGGTTTCAAGGTCTTCCTGGCCCAGATGTACGCCGTAAGCGCGGTGCTTAATTGCCAGACGCCAGTAGTCGTTGATAAACAGGCGGGCGTCATAGCGACGCCCCAGTTCAATGGCGGCCATAACGTCGGCTTCGACCTCTTCATCACGCTTATCTTTAATGCGCAGTTGGATGGTGCGTACGCCCGCCTGCAGCAAGTGTTCAATCCATTCCACGCTGTCTACCACCGGGTAAAGCCCGAGGCGAAACGGCACGGTCGGGAAATCAGGCTGGTACATTATGCCTCCTCTTTTTTGAGGTAGATTTCGCCGCCTTTGGCGCGGAAGTTCTCCGACATATCCGCCATGCCGACTTCAATTGTTTGTGCAGCAGCGTAGTCGCGAACCTCCTGGCTGATTTTCATCGAGCAGAACTTCGGCCCGCACATGGAGCAGAAGTGGGCGACCTTACCGGATTCCTGTGGCAGGGTTTCATCGTGGTAGGCACGGGCGGTGAACGGGTCGAGCGCGAGGTTAAACTGGTCTTCCCAGCGGAATTCGAAGCGCGCTTTCGACATGGCGTTATCGCGGATCTGCGCGCCCGGATGACCTTTTGCTAAGTCAGCTGCATGGGCGGCAATCTTGTAGGTAATCAACCCTTGTTTAACATCTTCTTTGTTCGGCAGGCCGAGGTGCTCTTTTGGCGTGACGTAGCACAGCATCGCGCAGCCAAACCAACCGATCATCGCCGCACCGATCCCGGAAGTAAAGTGGTCGTAGCCCGGTGCGATATCGGTGGTCAACGGTCCTAAAGTGTAGAACGGTGCTTCATGGCAGTGCTCCAGCTCTTCGGTCATGTTGCGCTGGATCATATGCATGGGCACATGACCAGGGCCTTCTATCATCACCTGCACGTCGTATTCCCAGGCGATTTTGGTCAGCTCGCCCAGCGTATGCAGCTCGGAGAACTGCGCTTCGTCGTTTGCATCCTGAATTGAACCCGGGCGCAGGCCGTCACCCAGCGACAAAGAGACGTCGTAGGCGGCGCAGATTTCGCAAATCTCGCGGAAATGTTCGTACAGGAAGTTCTCTTTGTGATGAGAAAGGCACCATTTCGCCATAATTGAACCGCCGCGTGAGACAATACCGGTCAGGCGTTTGGCAGTCATCGGCACGTAGCGCAGCAGCACGCCCGCGTGAATGGTGAAGTAGTCGACGCCCTGTTCGGCCTGCTCCAGCAGCGTGTCGCGGAAGGCTTCCCAGGTGAGATCTTCGGCGATCCCGTTGACCTTCTCCAGCGCCTGGTAGATCGGCACAGTACCGATCGGTACCGGACTGTTACGCAGGATCCACTCGCGGGTTTCGTGGATATAGCGACCGGTGGAGAGATCCATCACCGTGTCAGCGCCCCAGCGCGTCGACCACACCAGCTTCTCTACCTCTTCTTCAATGGAGGAGGTGACGGCAGAGTTACCAATGTTGGCGTTAACCTTCACCAGGAAGTTGCGACCGATAATCATCGGCTCGGATTCCGGGTGGTTGATGTTGGCAGGAATAATCGCGCGGCCCGCGGCCACTTCATCACGCACGAATTCCGGCGTGATGTTTTCCGGCAGGCGTGCACCAAAGTTCATCCCCGGATGCTGGTGACGCAGCACTTCACTGCGAATGCGCTCGCGGCCCATGTTTTCACGGATGGCGATGAACTCCATCTCCGGGGTCACTATTCCCTGGCGGGCGTAGTGCAGTTGGGTGACTCGTTTACCCGCTTTGGCGCGCTTTGGCGTCAGCAAGCCGGTGAAACGCAGCTCGTCCAGGCCATCGTCGGCCAGACGTTCTTTGGTATAAGCGGAACTCCGGTCGTCTAATTCTTCGCTATCGTTACGCGCCGCAATCCACGGCTGGCGCAGCTTTGCCAGACCCTGCTGGACGTTAATCGCCACGTCAGGATCGCCATACGGTCCGGAGGTGTCGTATACCGGAACGGCTTCGTTCTCTTCGAACTGCGGGTTGTCTTTTGTGCCGCCAGTCAGCGTTGGGCTGAGCTGAATTTCGCGCATCGGAATGCGGATATCCGGCTGCGAACCGGTAATATAAATGCGTTTTGAGTTAGGGAAGGCGGTCCCTTCCAGGGTATCGATAAAGTGTTGGGCTTGAGCGCGCTGTTCGCGGCGTGATGGTTTAGTAGTGGCAGACATAGCTCATTCCAAATAAAAGTAAGGATATGGCTTGTCAGACGACGGATGAAGCAAGAGAGAAGCTCGCCCGGAGGCGATGCTATTGTAGATTGACTCTTGTTCCCTTCGCAGGTTTTAACCTGATCAGGTTCCGCGGATCCCGAATTAACGGTCTCAGCCTTTTCCACTCATGCTGCTGTGGAAAATAAGCACTCCGACAAGAAGTAACCTCAGTAAAGAGGTAATGAATGTAAACTACGCGTTAATGCCGCAAATCTCAAGCATGACGTTTGAGAGTGTTACTCTCGTGCATTGCGTCAAATACCAGCATGATCAACTTATCTTCCAGCACGAATCGGGCTTCCAGTGCCTCGCCGAGATCCGATAAAACCTGTTGAAATTCAAGGAAGTTATCATGATCAATCGCAGTTTCCAGGCTGGAGTCATAGTAGTCCATGATCAGCTGCGTATTGGCTTCCAGCAGCGGCCAAATTTTTGTGGCTTTTAAAAGCTGCCCGTTCCCTTCCAATTTATGGAGAATACGTTCATAAATACTGAAGTGTCCGGTGGAGAGGTAATCGACCAGGCCCTGACAAAAATCATCCAGCGCTTTTTCATTGAGTCGCATGTACGATTCTTTGCCAGGCTTAATGCCAACCAGATTGTAGTAAGCCACGAGCAGGTGCTTACGTACATGTAGCCAGCGATCAACCAGTTTATTACTTCCTCCGACGTGCTCCGTCAGGCTTTCCAGCTGGTTTAGCATGATTGACTCCGCAAGATGGTGTTTAGGAACTGCTCACCCGTAAATGTAAAAATAATGTAAACAACATGCCTGTGAAGCAAAGGTTGCGCAAGAGATATGGATCGTATAATTGAAAAATTAGATAGCGGCTGGTGGATCGTCAGTCATGAGCAAAAGTTATGGTTACCTCATGGCGAGCTACCTTATGGCGACGCAGCCCGTTTTGATCTGATTGGTCAGCGCGCGCTGCCAATAGGCGAGTGGGAAGGGGAGACTGTCTGGCTGGTGCAGCAGCAGCGTCGACACGATATGGGGTCGGTGCGCCAGGTCATTGACCAGGACGTTGGCCTGTTTCAACTGGCCGGACGCGGCGTACAGCTGGCGGAGTTCTATCGCTCGCATAAATTCTGCGGCTACTGCGGCCATCCCATGCACCCGAGTAAAACGGAGTGGGCGATGCTCTGTAGCCACTGCCGTGAACGTTATTACCCGCAAATTGCCCCGTGCATAATCGTCGCTATTCGCCGAGATGATTCCATCCTGCTTGCCCAACATGTTCGCCATCGTAACGGCGTGCATACCGTACTGGCAGGTTTTGTCGAAGTGGGCGAGACCTTAGAACAGGCGGTGGCGCGTGAAGTTATGGAAGAAAGCGGGATTAAGGTGAAAAATCTGCGCTATGTCACTTCTCAGCCCTGGCCATTCCCGCAGTCTTTGATGACCGCATTTATGGCGGAGTATGATAGCGGCGAAATCGTCATCGACCCGAAAGAGCTGCTGGAAGCGAACTGGTATCGCTATGACGACTTACCGCTCTTACCCCCGCCGGGTACTGTCGCGCGTCGATTGATTGAAGACACTGTGGCAATGTGTCGGGCTGAGTACGAGTAAAGAGCGAGTGGTGATACACTGATGGACTGACGCAATAAGGAACTGCAAAAATGACCGAACTGAAGAACGATCGTTATCTGCGTGCGCTGCTGCGCCAGCCCGTTGATGTCACTCCGGTGTGGATGATGCGCCAGGCGGGCCGCTATCTACCGGAATACAAAGCTACCCGTGCCGAAGCGGGCGATTTTATGGCGCTGTGCAAAAATGCCGAGCTGGCCTGCGAAGTCACGCTGCAGCCGCTGCGTCGCTATAAACTTGATGCCGCGATCCTCTTCTCGGATATCCTGACGATCCCGGATGCGATGGGACTCGGGCTGTATTTTGAAGCAGGAGAAGGTCCACGCTTCACCTCTCCAATTACCAGCAAGGCTGACGTCGACAAACTGCCGATCCCGGACCCGGAAGATGGGCTGGGGTACGTGATGAACGCGGTGCGTACTATCCGCCGTGAACTGAAAGGCGAAGTGCCGCTGATCGGCTTCTCCGGTAGTCCGTGGACGCTGGCGACCTACATGGTTGAAGGCGGCAGCAGCAAAGCCTTCACCGTGATTAAAAAGATGATGTACGCCGACCCTAAAGCGCTGCATCTGCTACTTGATAAGCTGGCGAAGAGCGTCACGTTGTACCTGAACGCGCAGATCAAAGCGGGTGCGCAGTCGGTGATGATTTTCGACACCTGGGGTGGCGTGCTGACCGGTCGCGACTATCAGCAGTTTTCTTTGTACTACATGCACAAAATCGTTGATGGCCTGCTGCGCGAGAACGAAGGTCGTCGCGTACCGGTGACCCTGTTTACCAAAGGCGGTGGTCAGTGGCTGGAAGCGATGGCGGAGACCGGCTGTGATGCGTTAGGTCTCGACTGGACCACTGACATTGCCGATGCGCGTCGTCGTGTAGGTCATAAAGTGGCGCTCCAGGGCAATATGGATCCGTCCATGCTGTATGCGCCGCCAGCCCGCATCGAAGAAGAGGTGGCGATAATTCTGGCCGGATTCGGTCAGGGTGAAGGGCATGTCTTTAACCTGGGCCACGGCATTCATCAGGACGTCCCGCCAGAACATGCGGGTGTCTTTGTGGAGGCGGTACATCGGTTGTCCGAACAGTACCACCGCTAAGGAGTCATCATGGATCTCGCGTCATTACGCGCACAGCAGCTTGAACTGGCTTCTTCAGTGGTCCGCGAGGATCGTCTGAAGAACGATCCGCCGGATCTGATCGGCGGGGCGGACGTTGGGTTTGAGCAGGGTGGCGAAGTGACGCGAGCCGCGATGGTCTTACTGAAGTATCCCACGCTTGAACTGGTCGAATACAAGGTGGCGCGTATCGCCACCACCATGCCCTACATTCCCGGTTTTCTCTCCTTTCGTGAAACTCCCGCGCTGATGGCCGCCTGGCAACTGCTCTCGCACAAGCCAGATCTGCTGTTCGTTGATGGTCATGGCATTTCTCACCCGCGTCGTCTGGGCGTGGCCAGCCATTTTGGCCTGCTGGTGGACGTACCAACGATTGGTGTGGCGAAAAAACGGTTGTGCGGCAAGTTTGAATCGCTCGCTGCTGAACCTGGTGCGCTAGCGCCGTTGCTGGATAAAGGCGAACAACTGGCATGGGTCTGGCGCAGCAAAGCGCGCTGTAACCCGTTGTTTATTTCTACGGGTCACCGCGTGAGTATGGACAGCGCACTGGCGTGGGTTCAACGCTGTATGAACGGCTATCGTTTGCCGGAACCAACACGCTGGGCAGATGCGGTAGCATCCGAACGCCCGGCTTTTACTCGGCTTGCAGCAAAAACGCCCTATATCGGGTAAACTGCGGCTAATTTCCGTATTTGAGAACTCATCATGTTACAAAATCCGATTCACCTGCGTCTGGAGAAGCTGGAAAGCTGGCAGCACGTCACGTTTATGGCCTGTCTGTGCGAACGCATGTACCCAAACTACGCCATGTTCTGCAAGCAAACTGAATTTGGCGATGGACAGATTTACCGCCGAATTCTGGATCTGATTTGGGAAGCGCTGACGGTTAAAGACGCGAAAATCAATTTCGACAGCCAGCTGGAAAAATTTGAAGAGGCCATTCCTTCTGCAGACGATTACGATCTGTACGGTGTTTATCCGGCGATTGATGCCTGTGTGGCATTAAGCGAGCTGATGCATTCGCGTCTTAGCGGTGAAACGTTGGAGCATGCAATCGAAGTGAGTAAGGCTTCGATTACGACGGTTGCGATGCTGGAAATGACTCAGGCTGGTCGCGAAATGACCGATGAAGAGCTCAAAGAGAACCCTGCCGTTGAGCAAGAATGGGATATTCAGTGGGAAATTTTCCGACTTTTAGCCGACTGTGAAGAACGCGATATTGAGCTGATAAAAGGGCTGCGTGCAGACCTGCGCGAGGCTGGCGAGAGCAATATTGGTATAAATTTTCAGCAATGACACCACAAAACGTGATTTAACGCCTGATTTGTCGTGCCTGAAGGCTTCCCATCCGCCCCCGGTCTGGTCTACATTTGGGGGGCGAAAAAAAGTGGCTATCGGTGCGTGTATGCAGGAGAGTGCTTTTCTGGCATTTCCGTCGCACTCGATGCTTAGCAAGCGATAAACACATTGTAAGGATAACTTATGAACAAGACTCAACTGATTGATGTAATTGCAGACAAAGCAGAACTGTCTAAAACACAGGCTAAAGCTGCTCTGGAATCCACTCTGGCTGCTATTACTGAGTCTCTGAAAGAAGGCGATGCTGTACAACTGGTTGGTTTCGGTACCTTCAAAGTGAACCACCGTGCTGAGCGCACTGGCCGCAACCCGCAGACCGGTAAAGAAATCAAAATCGCCGCAGCTAACGTACCGGCATTTGTTTCTGGTAAAGCACTGAAAGACGCGGTTAAGTAATTCGCGTGGCAGTGAACAGTTTTAACGAAGGGGCGGTTTCGCCCCTTTTGTCCATCTGGCGTCATACGCTTTGGCTTTCAGGTGTTCTGTTACTGTCTGCCTGCGGTAGCCATTCTGAGCTTCCTCCTTTCACGGCCAGCGGCTATGTTGGCGATCAGGGGGCGGTACGCATTTGGCGTAAAGACTCCGGTGACGATGTTCACTTGCTCTCGGTATTTAGTCCGTGGCGTAAAGGCGAAACCACTACCAGTGAATACCGCTGGCAGGGTGATTCGCTCTCTCTGATAGAACTCAACGTTTACAGTAAACCGGCTGAACATGTCCGTATACGCTTCGATGACCGGGGCGAACTGAGCTTCATGCAGCGTGAAGTCGACGGGCAAAAGCAGCAGCTTTCCAGCGATCAAATCGCGCTTTACCGCTATCGAGCCGATCAAATTCGCCAGACCAGCGATGCGCTGCGTCAGGGGCGGGTGATATTGCGTCAGGGACGTTGGCATGCGGATAACACGGTCACAACCTGTGAAGGTGAAACGCTGAAGCCAGACCTGGAGTCGTGGGCGATAAACCATATCGAGCGCCGCCAGAGACATTCATCCGTAGAGGTGAGTGTGGCATGGCTGGAAGCGCCCGAAGGGTCGCAGCTACTGCTGGTCGCCAATGAAGATTTTTGTCACTGGCAGCCTACAGCAAAAACTTTCTGAAAACCTGAATACAGGAAATCAGCAGGCCTGATCCGTATAGCGTCATCAGGCATTAAGTCTTTTACCAGTGGCCCATTCCCATATGACCGCCGCCGCGATGGTTACCGCCACCGCCGCATCCGCCGTAGCCCATTCCCGCTCCACGTGGCACGCCAGCCTGCGCCATTGCGACATCACGTTTAACGCGCTGCTCGTCCAGAGACTGATTCAACGCTTCCATCTCTTTTGCAACGGCGTTAATTTTTGCCGTGTCCGGCGAGCTGGCCGTTAATAGTGCGTTGTACTCATAACGTTTGGATGTCAGCTGTTGGCGCAACGCGCTGGTCTGGGAATAATAATCATCATAGATTTTCTGTGCGGCAGCCTGCTGCTCAGCGGTCATTGGCGTACCGCCCCGTTGCTGCATTCCATCACCATATCCCCAGTGATTCTGTGCCAGTACCGGGGTGGAGCCAAGTGCGATAAGAGAAAGTGCAATCAGTGCCAGTTTGTTGTTCCGTTTCATCGTTCGTTCTCCTGTTGGTTAGCTTACATTCCCTTTTGCATCTTCCGTGCCAAAGTGGCAATCCGAGTCCTGCGGGGCGTTGTACCCGCCGTCTTTGCAGGGAAACGAGTAAAAATGACTCGCCAGCGAGTCATTTTTACTCGTTACTTTCAGCTGTTTGTGTCTGAGGGCAGGGTTATCAGGGGGAAAAAATGGCATGATTTCTGCTGTATACCTGCAACGATGAAAGGAACAAGCGGGGTGAAGGGAGAGCGTATGCGTCTTTATAAGGATACGGTGGCAAAGTGGTTGAGCCGACTCTTGCTGGCGGCAATCCTGGTTTTGGTCGGCTGGTTTTCGATTATGACCATTCGGGACTATGGGCGGGAAAGTGGCGCCGCGCGGCAAACGCTACTGGAAAAAGGCAGTGTGCTCATTCGCGCTCTGGAGTCTGGTACGCGCGTAGGCATGGGGATGCGCATGCATCATGCCCAGCAGCAGACGCTACTGGAGGAAATGGCTGTACAGCCTGGCGTGCTATGGTTTGCTGTCGTCGATGAGCATGGTGTCATTATTACCCACAGCAATTCCGCGATGGTCGGCAAAACGCTCTATTCATCGGATGTCCTGCGACAGCTTAGTCCTGGGGAGCAAGAAAGCTGGCGGAATATTGAAATTCCAGCGAGGGATGGTGAAAAAACGCCAGCACTGGAAATTTATCGCCAGTTTCAGCCGATGTATGGTCCAGGACGCCACGGCATGGCGCGCTGTGCCAGCAATGACGGGCAGCTTATCACCCCTGCACAAACCATATTTATCGCCTTTGATGCCAGCGATCTGACAGCGACTCAGGCAAGGGAGTGGCGTAACACACTGATAGTCCTCTCTGCGCTGGCGGCTGTGTTGCTGGCCACCGTGCTGACGTTCTTCTGGTATCAGCGCTATCAGCGCTCGTACAAAGAACTCCAGGATGCGATGAAGCGTAAAGAAAAACTGTTAGCGCTCGGTCATCTTGCGGCTGGGGTGGCGCATGAAATTCGTAACCCGCTTTCATCGATCAAAGGGTTAGCGAAGTATTTTGCCGAGCGAACCCCGGCAGGAGGCGAGTCGCACGAGCTGGCACAGGTGATGGCGAAAGAGGCGGATCGTTTAAATCGGGTGGTGAGTGAGTTGCTGGAGCTGGTGAAACCTGCGCATCTGACGCTGCAAAAGGTGGATCTCAATGAGGTTATCACCCACTCATTACACCTGGTGAGTCAGGATGCGGCAAGCCGGGAAATCCAGCTCCGCTTTTCGGCCAATTCTACGCTGCCCGCTATCCAGGCCGATCCTGACCGACTGACTCAGGTTTTGTTGAATCTGTATCTGAACGCCATTCATGCGATTGGTCGTCAGGGCACGATCACGGTTGAAGCGAATGAAAGCAGCGGCGATCGCGTTAAAATTGTGGTTACCGATAGTGGGAAGGGGATTGCGGCGGAACAGCTGGAGGCCATTTTTACGCCTTACTATACGACCAAAGCTGACGGAACCGGCCTCGGGTTGGCGGTAGTGCAGAACATTATCGAACAGCACGGTGGCACCATTCAGGTGGCAAGCGTTGAGGGCAAAGGCGCGACCTTTACCCTTTGGCTGCCGACCAAAGCGAAACAACAGGATTAACAAGGATGACGCGCGGAAAAATCAATATTCTGGTGGTAGATGACGATATCAGCCACTGCACCATTTTACAGGCGCTGCTGCGCGGCTGGGGTTATGAGGTCGCGCTGGCCTATAGCGGGCGAGCGGCGCTGGAACAGGTGCGCGAACGCGTATTTGATTTAGTGCTGTGTGATGTACGCATGGCGGAGATGGACGGCATCGCAACGCTGAAAGAGGTTAAAGCGCTGAATCCGGCGATTCCGGTCTTGATCATGACGGCGTTCTCCAGTGTGGAGACCGCCGTTGAGGCGCTTAAAACCGGGGCGCTGGACTACTTAATCAAGCCGCTGGATTTTGACCGTCTGCAGGAGACGCTGGAAAAGGCGCTGGCGCATACGCGGGAAACGGGCGCTGAACTGCCATCGGCGTCGGCTGCGCAGTTTGGCATGATTGGCAGCAGTCCGGCGATGCAGAAGTTGTTCAATGAAATCGCGATGGTTGCGCCCTCGGATGCTACGGTGCTTATTCACGGAGACTCCGGTACGGGGAAAGAGTTGGTGGCCCGGGCGCTGCATGCCAGCAGCGCCCGTCGCGATAAACCGCTGGTGACGCTCAACTGCGCGGCGCTTAATGAATCGCTGCTGGAGTCCGAACTTTTTGGTCACGAGAAAGGGGCGTTTACCGGGGCGGATAAACGGCGGGAAGGTCGCTTTGTGGAAGCCGATGGCGGCACGTTATTTCTTGATGAAATCGGTGATATTTCACCGCTGATGCAGGTGCGTCTGCTGCGGGCTATCCAGGAGCGAGAAGTGCAGCGTGTTGGTAGCAATCAGACTATTGCGGTTGATGTCCGGCTGATCGCCGCCACGCATCGTAATCTGGCCGAGGAAGTCAGTGCCGGGCGCTTTCGTCAGGATCTCTACTATCGCCTGAACGTCGTCACCATTGAAATGCCAGCGCTGTGCCAGCGCCGGGAAGATATTCCGCTGTTAGCCGAACATTTTCTCCAGCGTTTTGCCGCGCGTAACCGTAAAGCGGTGAAAGGCTTTACTCCGCAGGCGATGGATCTGCTGATCCACTACGACTGGCCGGGCAATATTCGTGAGCTGGAAAATGCGATTGAGCGCTCGGTGGTGCTGCTGACGGGAGAATATATTTCCGAACGCGAGCTGCCGATGGCGATTGCCGCGACGCCGATAAAAACGGAATTCAGTGGCGAGATCCAACCGCTGGTGGATGTCGAAAAAGAGGTGATTCTGGCGGCGCTGGAAAAAACGGGCGGCAATAAAACGGAAGCCGCCCGTCAGTTAGGCATTACGCGTAAAACGCTGCTGGCGAAAATTTCGCGTTAGCGTTGCTCGCGTTCAATGGCGCGCCAGCCGATGTCGTTACGGCTGAAGCTGCCATCCCAGCGGATGTCGGTCATCAGGGCGTAAGCGCGTTTCTGCGCTTCAGCCACAGTATGACCCAGGGCGGTGGCGCACAGCACGCGACCGCCGCTGGTCAGCACACGGTCATCGTCAGCGAGTTTGGTGCCCGCATGGAACACTTTTCCGTCTTCTACTTCTTCCAGCGGCAGACCGTGGATCTCATCTCCGGTGTTGTAGTTGCCCGGATAACCTCCGGCAGCAATGACGACACCCAGCGAGGCGCGTTCGTCCCACTCGGAGGTTTTCTCATCCAGCTTGCCGTCGCAAGCGGCCAGGCAAAGCTCCACCAGGTCCGATTTCATGCGTAGCATGATCGGCTGGGTTTCCGGGTCGCCGAAGCGGCAGTTGAACTCGATAACCTTCGGATTGCCCTGTTTGTCGATCATCAGACCCGCGTACAGGAAACCGGTGTAGGTATTCCCTTCCGCCGCCATACCTTTTACGGTTGGCCAAATAATGCGTTCCATGGTGCGCTGATGCACTTCATCAGTTACCACCGGCGCTGGTGAGTAAGCACCCATACCGCCGGTGTTCGGGCCAGTGTCGCCGTTGCCTACGCGTTTGTGGTCCTGGCTGGTGGCCATCGGCAGCACGTGCTCGCCGTCGACCATTACGATAAAGCTCGCTTCTTCGCCGTCGAGGAACTCTTCGATCACGATACGGTGGCCCGCATCGCCAAAAGCGTTACCTGCCAGCATGTCATGAACGGCGGCTTCTGCTTCCTCCAGCGTCATCGCCACGATAACGCCTTTACCAGCAGCCAGGCCGTCAGCTTTGATGACGATCGGCGCGCCTTTCTCACGCAGATAGGCCAACGCTGGCTCAATCTCAGTGAAGTTCTGATATTCCGCCGTCGGGATCTGGTGACGGGCGAGGAAATCTTTGGTGAAGGCTTTGGAGCCTTCCAGCTGTGCAGCACCTTCGGTTGGCCCGAAGATCTTCAGGCCAGCGGCGCGGAACGCATCGACCACGCCAATCACCAGCGGCGCTTCCGGGCCGACGATGGTCAGGTCAATTTTCTCGTTCTGGGCAAAGCTCAGCAGAGCTGGAATATCGGTGACGCCGATAGCCACGTTCTGCAGTGCTGGTTCCAGTGCGGTGCCCGCGTTACCTGGTGCAACAAAAACGGTATCAACCAGCGGGGACTGTGCGGCTTTCCAGGCCAGGGCGTGCTCGCGCCCGCCGTTGCCAATCACTAATATTTTCATCGTCTGCTCCGTGGATTAATGGCGGAAGTGGCGCATGTCGGTAAAGATCATCGCGATACCGTGTTCATCGGCAGCGGCAATGACTTCGTCATCACGGATAGAACCACCGGGCTGGATAACGCAGCTCACGCCAACGGCGGCGGCAGCATCAATACCATCGCGGAACGGGAAGAAGGCGTCAGAGGCCATGGCGGAGCCTTTCACTTCCAGACCTTCGTCAGCCGCTTTAATCCCGGCGATCTTTGCGGAGTACACGCGGCTCATCTGGCCTGCGCCTATGCCGATAGTCATGTTCTCTTTGGCATAAACAATGGCGTTGGATTTCACGAACTTGGCGACTTTCCAGCAGAACAGTGCATCCCGCAGCTCTTGCTCGGTCGGCTGACGTTTGGACACCACGCGCAGTTCGCCTTCGCTCACCATCCCCAGATCCCTGTCCTGAACCAGCAAACCGCCGTTAACGCGTTTGAAGTCCAGGCCCGGTACACGTTGTGCCCACTGACCGCAGGTCAGAACGCGAACGTTCTGTTTGGCGGCGGTGATTTTCAGTGCGTCTTCGGTTGCGGACGGGGCGATGATCACTTCCACGAACTGACGGGAGATAATTGCCTGCGCGGTTTCGGCATCCAGTTCGCGGTTGAAAGCGATGATGCCGCCGAACGCGGAGGTCGGGTCGGTTTTATAGGCGCGGTCGTAAGCGTCGAGAATAGAGGTACTTACCGCCACGCCGCACGGGTTAGCGTGCTTAACGATCACACAGGCTGGCTCGCTGAACTCTTTCACGCACTCCAGCGCCGCGTCGGTATCTGCGATGTTGTTGTAGGAAAGCGCTTTGCCCTGTACCTGCTGCGCGGTGGCAACGGATGCTTCTTTAACATTCTCTTCTATATAGAAGGCAGCCTGCTGGTGGCTGTTCTCGCCGTAGCGCATATCCTGCTTCTTAATGAAGTTCAGGTTCAGCGTACGCGGGAAACGACCGGCGGCCTCTTTGCTCTCACCGTGGTAAGCCGGAACCATGCTGCCGAAGTAGTTGGCAATCATGCTGTCGTAGGCGGCGGTGTGTTCGAAGGCTTTAATCGCGAGGTCAAAGCGGGTTTCCAGAGTCAGGGAGCCTTCGTTGGCATCCATCTCTTTAATAATGGCGTCGTAGTCGCTGCTCTTCACAACGATCGCTACGTCTTTATGGTTCTTGGCTGCGGAACGCACCATGGTCGGGCCGCCGATATCAATGTTCTCTACCGCATCTTCCAGCGAGCAGCCTTCGCGTGCCACTGTCTCGGCGAACGGATACAGGTTTACAACCACCATATCGATAGGGGCGATACCGTGCTGTTCCATAATTCCGTCATCCTGACCGCGACGACCAAGAATGCCGCCGTGGACTTTCGGATGCAGGGTCTTCACGCGTCCATCCATCATTTCTGGGAAGCCGGTGTAATCGGAAACTTCGGTCACTGGCAGACCTTTCTCCGCTAACAGGCGCGCAGTGCCACCTGTAGACAACAGCTCCACACCACGTGCGGAAAGTGCCTGAGCGAATTCGATGATACCGGCCTTGTCAGAAACACTGAGCAGAGCGCGGCGGACTGGACGACGTTGTTGCATGGTAAATCCCCTGGATTTGACTATTACAGAGAGCGTTAGGTGAATTCTTGGCTAAAAACTCAGCTAACGCCCCTTACGGGGCATCCTTGTTTTGCGGGGGCATTGTAACGAAAACGTTTGCGCAACGCTCGCGAATTTTTAAATTTCGATTTTGACCTCTTCTTTTTCTGTTGAAGGAGGCTGATATAACGAGTGGATCGTAGAAACGATCGTGTGGTTTGTGGATAACTCTGTGTGTAAATGGGTATAAGGCGGGGTTTCGCTGTGGAATGCAGCAGTCAGTCATTTTTCTGTCATTTAAGGGTTGCGGGCCGCAGGAAACTCCCTATAATGCGCCTCCA
>NZ_JAOWHE010000062.1:0-27764 GCF_030332765.1 Citrobacter sp. Cpo071
CTGACCGCTGCAATCACTACCGTACTGGCTAAAACCTACGGCGGTGCTGCTCGTGCATTCGACCAGATCGATAACGCGCCGGAAGAAAAAGCTCGTGGTATCACCATCAACACTTCTCACGTTGAATATGACACCCCGACTCGCCACTACGCACACGTAGACTGCCCGGGCCACGCCGACTATGTTAAAAACATGATCACCGGTGCTGCGCAGATGGACGGCGCGATCCTGGTTGTTGCTGCGACTGACGGCCCGATGCCGCAGACTCGTGAGCACATCCTGCTGGGTCGTCAGGTAGGCGTTCCGTACATCATCGTGTTCCTGAACAAATGCGACATGGTTGATGACGAAGAGCTGCTGGAACTGGTAGAAATGGAAGTTCGTGAACTTCTGTCTCAGTACGATTTCCCGGGCGACGACACTCCGATCGTTCGTGGTTCTGCTCTGAAAGCGCTGGAAGGCGAAGCAGAGTGGGAAGCGAAAATCATCGAACTGGCTGGCTTCCTGGATTCTTACATCCCAGAACCAGAGCGTGCGATTGACAAGCCGTTCCTGCTGCCTATCGAAGACGTATTCTCCATCTCCGGTCGTGGTACCGTTGTTACCGGTCGTGTAGAGCGCGGTATCATCAAAGTTGGTGAAGAAGTTGAAATCGTTGGTATCAAAGAGACTGCTAAGTCTACCTGTACTGGCGTTGAAATGTTCCGCAAACTGCTGGACGAAGGCCGTGCTGGTGAGAACGTTGGTGTTCTGCTGCGTGGTATCAAACGTGAAGAAATCGAACGTGGTCAGGTACTGGCTAAGCCGGGCTCTATCAAGCCGCACACCAAGTTCGAATCTGAAGTGTACATTCTGTCCAAAGACGAAGGCGGCCGTCATACTCCGTTCTTCAAAGGCTACCGTCCGCAGTTCTACTTCCGTACTACTGACGTGACTGGTACCATCGAACTGCCGGAAGGCGTAGAGATGGTAATGCCGGGAGACAACATCAAAATGGTTGTTACCCTGATCCACCCAATCGCGATGGACGACGGTCTGCGTTTCGCAATCCGTGAAGGCGGCCGTACTGTTGGTGCGGGCGTTGTTGCTAAAGTAATGAGCTAATTATTGATTAATTAGCTTTGAGCTTAAAAAGGGCGCTTCGGCGCCCTTTTTGCTATCTGCAATTTAGTCGTTGTCATATTTATTCGCATTTTTTATTCATTCTCCCGCCGCGTAAATCGCGTTGTGCTATTGTAATCATAACTATTCTCATTTACACTTTGCGCAGAAATTGAACGGGAGCGATCATGTACGTTTGTTTGTGTAATGCGATAAGTGATAAAAAAATACGTCAGGCTGTTCGCCAGTTTCATCCTCAGTCCTTTCAGCAATTACGTAAATTTATTCCTGTTGGAAATCAATGCGGTAAATGCATTCGTGCTGCCCGCGAGGTCATGCAGGATGAATTAACACAAATGCCAGAATTTAAAGAGATCGCCTAAGTCACACTCTTTTTTTTGACATCCCTGTAGCCCCATCTACGCTCTAAGAGTGGAAGCGGAGGGACTATAAAATGAAAGGTGATGTTAAAATCATAAATTATCTCAATAAACTATTGGGAAATGAGCTTGTCGCGATCAACCAGTATTTTCTCCATGCTCGTATGTTTAAAAACTGGGGACTGACTCGCCTCAATGATGTTGAGTACCATGAATCTATCGATGAGATGAAACACGCTGATAAATATATCGAGCGTATTTTATTCTTAGAAGGGATCCCGAACTTGCAGGATCTTGGCAAGTTGGGTATTGGCGAAGACGTTGAAGAGATGCTGCAATCCGATCTTCGACTCGAACTCGATGGTGCTAAAGACTTACGTGAAGCCATTGCCTATGCCGATAGCGTTCATGATTATGTCAGCCGGGATATGATGATTGAGATCCTGACTGAAGAAGAAGGGCATATTGACTGGCTCGAAACCGAGCTGGACCTGATTGCAAAACTTGGCTTACAAAATTATCTGCAATCGCAAATTAAAGTCAGTGACTAACCGCCCTGTATCATACTTACCAGGCCAATAACAAAACCCGCAGCCGCCAGATATGGCCCAAATGGCAGCGGGTTTTTTAGTACCTGTTTCCCGTAACGGACGCAGGAAATCCCGGTGAGGCAACATGCCATACCCGCGGCAAGTAAAACCAAAAGTGGTAATGATTCCCAGCGATGCCATGCGCCTAGCGCGGCAAGAAATTTGACATCACCAAAGCCTAACCCTTCCTGTCGACATATCAAACGATACCCCCAGTAGAACAAAGCAAATACCCCATAGCCCGCTACAGCACCCCAAAGCGCGTCGGATAACTGTGCAGGTCTGCAGCATTGATGATAAATAAGACCGCCCCACAAAAGAGGGCAGGTAAATTTGTCGGGCAGTAACCCGGTACGTAGGTCATGGACTAAGAGCAACCCTGATAGCGAAACATAAATCAACAGAAAGGGGAGGTCGATGTACATGGGCAAGCCTTATCTGGTAAAGAGTTTACCTTCAGGTAAACCCGGCGGCCCTACAAGCCCGGGATGTGGGTTATGGATGCTCTCTTCCACGGAAAACGCGTTGCACCACAGGACATACAATCAGAGTGGAAGGAGCGCCGCATTTGTGAACGAGTGATTAATTTCTACGCGGCACTTGCTTAAGACTGAGATTTACGTATAATGCGCGGGCTTGTCTAATATTGACAGCGGTTCGATATGAGCCACCGGTACTGCGAAAGCAATACCAGACAATGTTCCCAATCGGGGAACTCTGTAAGAACGGTTACACTCTCCCATCAATCGTAATGGGTTTGAGGAGTAACTATTTCGTCTATAAAATAATTGGAGCTCTGGTCTCATGCAGAACCAAAGAATCCGTATCCGTTTGAAAGCGTTTGATCATCGTCTGATCGATCAATCAACCGCGGAAATCGTCGAGACTGCCAAGCGCACTGGTGCGCAGGTTCGTGGTCCGATCCCGCTGCCGACCCGCAAAGAGCGTTTCACCGTTCTGATCTCCCCGCACGTCAACAAAGACGCGCGTGATCAGTACGAGATCCGTACTCACAAGCGTCTGGTTGACATCGTTGAGCCAACTGAAAAAACCGTTGATGCTCTGATGCGTCTGGACCTGGCTGCCGGTGTAGACGTGCAGATCAGCCTGGGTTAATCAGGTCATCGAGCGATTGAGAGGTTGATACAATGATTGGTTTAGTCGGTAAAAAAGTGGGTATGACCCGCATCTTCACTGAAGATGGCGTATCTATCCCAGTAACCGTTATCGAAGTTGAAGCAAACCGCGTTACTCAGGTTAAAGATCTGGCTAACGATGGCTATCGCGCTGTTCAGGTTACCACCGGTGCTAAAAAAGCTAACCGCGTAACTAAGCCGGAAGCTGGCCACTTTGCTAAAGCTGGCGTAGAAGCTGGCCGCGGCCTGTGGGAATTCCGTCTGGCAGATGGTGAAGAATACACCGTTGGTCAGAACATTAGCGTTGAACTGTTTGCTGACGTTAAAAAAGTTGACGTAACCGGTACCTCTAAAGGTAAAGGTTTCGCTGGTACCGTTAAGCGCTGGAACTTCCGTACCCAGGACGCTACTCACGGTAACTCCTTGTCTCACCGCGTTCCGGGTTCTATCGGTCAGAACCAGACTCCGGGCAAAGTGTTCAAAGGCAAGAAAATGGCAGGTCAGCTGGGCAACGAACGTGTAACCGTTCAGAGCCTGGACGTAGTACGTGTTGACGCTGAGCGCAACCTGCTGCTGGTTAAAGGTGGTGTTCCGGGTGCGACCGGTTGCGACCTGATCGTTAAACCAGCTGTGAAGGCGTAAGGGGATAGCAATGGAATTAGTATTGAAAGACGCGCAGAGCGCGCTGACTGTTTCCGAAACTACCTTCGGTCGTGATTTCAACGAAGCGCTGGTTCACCAGGTTGTTGTTGCTTATGCAGCTGGTGCTCGTCAGGGTACTCGTGCTCAGAAGACTCGTGCTGAAGTAACTGGTTCAGGCAAAAAGCCGTGGCGCCAGAAAGGTACCGGCCGTGCGCGTTCAGGTTCTATCAAGAGCCCGATCTGGCGTTCAGGTGGCGTGACCTTCGCTGCTCGTCCACAGGACCACAGTCAAAAAGTTAACAAAAAGATGTACCGCGGCGCGCTGAAAAGCATTCTGTCCGAACTGGTACGTCAGGATCGTCTGATCGTTGTCGAATCATTCTCTGTAGAAGCGCCTAAAACTAAGCTGCTGGCACAGAAACTGAAAGACATGGCTCTGGAAGATGTGCTGATCATCACCGGTGAGCTGGACGAAAACCTGTTCCTGGCTGCGCGCAACCTGCACAAGGTTGACGTACGCGATGCAACTGGTATCGACCCGGTTAGCCTGATCGCCTTCGACAAAGTCGTAATGACTGCTGATGCTGTTAAGCAAGTTGAGGAGATGCTGGCATGATTCGTGAAGAACGTCTGCTGAAAGTGCTGCGCGCACCGCACGTTTCTGAAAAAGCGTCTACTGCGATGGAAAAAACTAACACCATCGTTCTCAAAGTTGCTAAAGACGCGACCAAAGCAGAAATCAAAGCTGCTGTGCAGAAACTGTTTGAAGTCGAAGTCGAAGTCGTTAACACCCTGGTAGTTAAAGGGAAAGTTAAACGTCACGGACAGCGTATCGGTCGTCGTAGCGACTGGAAAAAAGCTTACGTCACCCTGAAGGAAGGCCAGAATCTGGACTTCGTCGGCGGCGCTGAGTAAGTCGGAGGAGTAATACAATGGCAGTTGTTAAATGTAAACCGACATCTCCGGGTCGTCGCCACGTTGTTAAAGTGGTCAACCCAGAGCTGCACAAGGGCAAACCTTTTGCTCCGCTGGTTGAAAAAAACAGCAAATCCGGTGGTCGTAACAACAATGGCCGCATCACCACTCGTCATATCGGTGGTGGTCACAAGCAGGCTTATCGTATTGTTGACTTCAAACGCAACAAAGACGGTATCCCGGCAGTTGTTGAACGTCTTGAGTACGATCCGAACCGCTCCGCGAACATCGCGCTGGTTCTGTACAAAGACGGTGAACGCCGTTACATCCTGGCCCCTAAAGGCCTGAAAGCTGGCGACCAGATTCAGTCTGGCGTTGATGCTGCAATCAAAGCAGGTAACACCCTGCCGATGCGCAATATCCCGGTTGGTTCTACCGTTCATAACGTAGAAATGAAACCAGGTAAAGGCGGTCAGCTGGCACGTTCCGCTGGTACTTACGTTCAGATCGTTGCTCGTGATGGTGCTTATGTCACCCTGCGTCTGCGTTCTGGTGAAATGCGTAAAGTCGAAGCAGACTGCCGTGCAACTCTGGGCGAAGTTGGCAATGCTGAGCATATGCTGCGCGTTCTGGGTAAAGCAGGTGCTGCACGCTGGCGTGGTGTTCGTCCTACCGTTCGCGGTACTGCGATGAACCCAGTCGACCACCCACATGGTGGTGGTGAAGGTCGTAACTTTGGTAAGCACCCGGTAACTCCGTGGGGCGTTCAGACCAAAGGTAAGAAGACCCGCAGCAACAAGCGTACTGATAAATTCATCGTACGTCGCCGTAGCAAATAATTTTAGAGGATAAGCCATGCCACGTTCTCTCAAGAAAGGTCCTTTTATTGACCTGCACTTGCTGAAGAAGGTAGAGAAAGCGGTGGAAAGCGGAGACAAGAAGCCCCTGCGCACTTGGTCCCGTCGTTCAACGATCTTTCCTAACATGATCGGTTTGACCATCGCTGTCCATAATGGTCGTCAGCACGTTCCGGTATTTGTTTCCGACGAAATGGTCGGTCACAAACTGGGTGAATTCGCACCGACTCGTACTTATCGCGGCCACGCTGCTGATAAAAAAGCGAAGAAGAAATAAGGTAGGAGGAAGAGATGGAAACTTTAGCTCAACATCGCCATGCTCGTTCTTCTGCTCAGAAGGTTCGCCTTGTTGCAGACCTGATTCGCGGTAAGAAAGTGTCGCAGGCTCTGGATATTCTGACCTACACCAATAAGAAAGCGGCTGTACTGGTTAAGAAAGTCCTGGAATCTGCCATTGCTAACGCTGAACACAACGATGGCGCTGACATTGACGATCTGAAAGTTACGAAAATTTTCGTAGACGAAGGCCCGAGCATGAAGCGCATTATGCCGCGTGCAAAAGGTCGTGCAGATCGCATCCTGAAGCGCACCAGCCACATTACTGTGGTTGTGTCCGATCGCTGAGACTCTGGAGACTAGCAATGGGTCAGAAAGTACATCCTAATGGTATTCGCCTGGGTATTGTAAAACCATGGAACTCAACCTGGTTTGCGAACACCAAAGAATTCGCTGACAACCTGGACAGCGATTTTAAAGTACGTCAGTACCTGACTAAGGAACTGGCGAAAGCGTCTGTATCTCGTATCGTTATCGAGCGTCCGGCTAAGAGCATCCGTGTGACCATTCACACCGCTCGCCCGGGTATCGTTATCGGTAAGAAAGGCGAAGACGTAGAAAAACTGCGCAAAGTCGTAGCGGATATTGCTGGCGTTCCTGCTCAGATCAATATCGCCGAAGTGCGTAAGCCTGAACTGGACGCAAAATTGGTTGCTGACAGCATCACTTCTCAGCTGGAACGTCGTGTTATGTTCCGTCGTGCTATGAAGCGTGCTGTACAGAACGCAATGCGTCTGGGCGCTAAAGGTATCAAAGTTGAAGTTAGCGGCCGTCTGGGCGGCGCGGAAATCGCACGTACCGAATGGTACCGCGAAGGTCGCGTACCTCTGCACACTCTGCGTGCTGACATCGACTACAACACCTCTGAAGCGCACACCACTTACGGTGTAATCGGCGTTAAAGTGTGGATCTTCAAAGGCGAGATCCTGGGTGGTATGGCTGCTGTTGAACAACCGGAAAAACCGGCTGCGCAACCTAAAAAGCAGCAGCGTAAAGGCCGTAAATAAGGAGCGTCGCTGATGTTACAACCAAAGCGTACAAAATTCCGTAAAATGCACAAAGGCCGTAACCGCGGTCTGGCTGCTGGCGCGGATGTTAGCTTCGGCAGCTTCGGTCTGAAAGCTGTTGGCCGTGGTCGTCTGACTGCCCGTCAGATCGAAGCAGCACGTCGTGCTATGACCCGTGCAGTTAAGCGTCAAGGTAAGATCTGGATCCGTGTATTCCCGGACAAACCGATCACTGAAAAGCCGCTGGCAGTGCGTATGGGTAAAGGTAAAGGTAACGTGGAGTATTGGGTTGCCTTGATTCAGCCGGGTAAAGTCCTGTATGAAATGGACGGCGTACCGGAAGAGCTGGCCCGTGAAGCATTCAAGCTGGCAGCAGCGAAACTGCCGATTAAAACCACCTTTGTAACTAAGACGGTGATGTAATGAAAGCAAAAGAGCTGCGTGAGAAGAGTGTTGAAGAGCTGAACACCGAGCTGCTGAATCTGCTGCGTGAGCAGTTCAACCTGCGTATGCAGGCTGCAAGTGGCCAGCTGCAACAGTCTCACCTGTTGAAGCAAGTGCGTCGTGACGTCGCACGCGTTAAGACTTTACTGACTGAGAAGGCGGGTGCGTAATGACCGATAAAATCCGTACTCTGCAAGGTCGCGTTGTTAGCGATAAAATGGAGAAATCCATCGTTGTTGCTATCGAACGTTTTGTGAAACACCCGATCTACGGTAAATTCATTAAGCGTACGACCAAACTGCACGTACATGACGAGAACAACGAATGCGGTACTGGTGACGTGGTTGAAATCCGCGAATGCCGTCCGCTGTCCAAGACTAAGTCCTGGACGCTGGTTCGCGTTGTAGAGAAAGCCGTTCTGTAATACAGTAGGCATTCTCAACGAATAAACGGCTCAGCGATGAGCCGTTTATTTTTTCTACCCATATCGTTGAAGCGGTGTTATAATGCCGCGCCCCCGATATGGGGCTTTTTTAACGACCTGATTTTCGGGTCTCAGTAGTAGTTGACATTAGCGGAGCACTAAAATGATCCAAGAACAGACTATGCTGAACGTCGCCGACAACTCCGGTGCACGTCGCGTAATGTGTATCAAGGTTCTGGGTGGCTCGCACCGTCGCTACGCAGGCGTCGGCGATATCATCAAGATCACCATCAAGGAAGCAATTCCGCGTGGTAAGGTCAAAAAAGGTGATGTGCTGAAGGCGGTAGTGGTGCGCACCAAGAAGGGTGTTCGTCGCCCGGACGGTTCTGTCATTCGCTTCGATGGTAATGCATGCGTTATTTTAAACAATAACAGCGAGCAACCTATCGGTACGCGTATTTTTGGGCCGGTAACTCGTGAACTTCGTAACGAGAAGTTCATGAAAATTATCTCTCTGGCACCAGAAGTACTCTAAGGAGCGAATCATGGCAGCGAAGATCCGTCGTGATGACGAAGTTATCGTGTTAACCGGTAAAGATAAAGGTAAACGCGGTAAAGTTAAGAATGTCCTGTCTTCCGGCAAGGTCATTGTTGAAGGTATCAACCTGGTTAAGAAACATCAGAAGCCGGTTCCGGCCCTGAACCAACCAGGCGGCATCGTAGAGAAAGAAGCAGCTATTCAGATCTCTAACCTTGCTATCTTCAACGCGGCAACCGGCAAGGCTGACCGTGTAGGCTTTAGATTCGAAGACGGCAAAAAAGTCCGTTTCTTTAAATCTAACAGCGAAACTATCAAGTAATTTGGAGTAGTACGATGGCGAAACTGCATGATTACTACAAAGACGAAGTAGTCGCTAAACTCATGACTGAGTTTAACTACAATTCTGTCATGCAAGTCCCTCGGGTCGAGAAGATCACCCTGAACATGGGTGTTGGTGAAGCGATCGCTGACAAGAAACTGCTGGATAACGCAGCAGCTGACCTGACAGCAATCTCCGGTCAAAAACCGCTGATCACCAAAGCACGCAAATCAGTTGCAGGCTTCAAAATCCGTCAGGGCTATCCGATCGGCTGTAAAGTAACTCTGCGTGGCGAACGCATGTGGGAGTTCTTTGAGCGCCTGATCACTATTGCTGTTCCACGTATCCGTGACTTCCGTGGCTTGTCCGCTAAGTCTTTTGACGGTCGTGGTAACTACAGCATGGGTGTCCGTGAGCAGATCATCTTCCCAGAAATCGACTACGATAAAGTCGACCGCGTGCGTGGTTTGGATATTACCATTACCACTACTGCGAAATCTGATGAAGAAGGCCGTGCTCTGCTGGCTGCCTTTGACTTCCCGTTCCGCAAGTAAGGTAGGGTTACTGAATGGCTAAGCAATCAATGAAAGCACGCGAAGTAAAGCGCGTAGCTTTAGCTGATAAGTACTTCGCAAAACGCGCTGAACTGAAAGCTATTATCTCTGATGTGAACGCGACCGACGAAGATCGTTGGAACGCAGTTCTCAAGCTGCAGTCTCTGCCGCGTGATTCCAGCCCGTCCCGTCAGCGTAACCGCTGCCGTCAAACAGGTCGTCCGCATGGCTATGTGGGCAAGTTCGGGTTGAGCCGTATCAAACTGCGTGAAGCCGCCATGCGCGGTGAAGTACCAGGCTTGAAAAAGGCTAGCTGGTAATTACCAATTGAATCACGGGAGTAAAGACAGATGAGCATGCAAGATCCGATCGCGGATATGCTGACCCGTATCCGTAACGGTCAGGCCGCGAATAAAGCTGCGGTCACCATGCCTTCCTCCAAGCTGAAAGTGGCAATTGCCAACGTGCTGAAGGAAGAAGGTTTTATTGAAGATTTTAAAGTTGAAGGCGACACCAAGCCGGAACTGGAACTTACTCTCAAGTATTTCCAGGGTAAAGCTGTTGTAGAAAGCATTCAGCGTGTCAGTCGCCCAGGTCTGCGCATTTATAAGCGTAAAGACGAGCTGCCGAAAGTTATGGCTGGCATGGGTATCGCAGTTGTTTCTACCTCTAAAGGTGTTATGACTGATCGTGCAGCGCGCCAGGCTGGTCTTGGTGGCGAAATTATCTGCTACGTAGCCTAATCGGAGGAAAAAATGTCTCGTGTTGCTAAAGCACCGGTCGTTATTCCTGCCGGCGTTGATGTAAAAATCAACGGTCAGGTTATTACGATCAAAGGTAAAAACGGCGAGCTGACTCGTACTCTCAACGATGCTGTTGCAGTAAATCATGCAGATAATGCACTGACCTTCGGTCCGCGTGATGGTTACGCTGATGGATGGGCTCAGGCTGGTACCGCGCGTGCCCTGCTGAATGCAATGGTTGTCGGTGTTACCGAAGGCTTCACTAAGAAGCTTCAGCTGGTTGGTGTAGGTTATCGTGCAGCGGTTAAAGGGAATGTAGTAAACCTGGCTTTAGGTTTCTCTCACCCAGTTGACCATCAGCTGCCTGCGGGAATCACTGCAGAATGTCCGTCTCAGACTGAAATCGTGCTGAAAGGCGCTGATAAACAGCTGATCGGTCAGGTTGCAGCAGATCTGCGCGCCTACCGTCGTCCTGAGCCTTATAAAGGCAAGGGTGTTCGTTACGCCGACGAAGTCGTGCGTACCAAAGAGGCTAAGAAGAAGTAAGGTAACACTATGGATAAGAAATCTGCTCGTATCCGTCGTGCGACCCGCGCACGCCGCAAGCTCCAGGAGCTGGGTGCAACTCGCCTGGTGGTACATCGTACCCCGCGTCATATTTACGCACAGGTAATTGCACCGAACGGTTCTGAAGTTCTGGTAGCTGCTTCTACTGTAGAAAAAGCTATCGCTGAACAATTGAAGTACACCGGTAACAAAGACGCTGCTGCAGCTGTAGGTAAAGCTGTTGCTGAACGCGCTCTGGAAAAAGGCATCAAAGATGTTTCTTTTGACCGTTCCGGGTTCCAATATCATGGTCGTGTCCAGGCACTGGCAGATGCTGCCCGTGAAGCTGGCCTTCAGTTCTAAGGTAGAGGTGTAAGATGGCTCACATCGAAAAACAAGCTGGCGAACTGCAGGAAAAGCTGATCGCGGTTAACCGCGTATCTAAAACCGTTAAAGGTGGTCGTATTTTCTCCTTCACAGCTCTGACTGTAGTTGGTGATGGTAACGGTCGCGTTGGTTTTGGTTACGGTAAAGCGCGTGAAGTTCCAGCAGCGATCCAGAAAGCGATGGAAAAAGCCCGTCGCAATATGATTAACGTCGCGCTGAACCACGGCACCCTGCAGCACCCGGTTAAGGGTACTCACACGGGTTCTCGTGTATTCATGCAGCCGGCTTCCGAAGGTACCGGTATCATCGCCGGTGGTGCAATGCGCGCCGTTCTGGAAGTCGCTGGAGTTCGTAACGTTCTGGCTAAAGCGTATGGTTCCACTAACCCGATTAACGTGGTGCGTGCAACTATCGATGGCCTGGAAAATATGAAATCTCCGGAAATGGTCGCTGCCAAGCGTGGTAAATCCGTTGAAGAAATTCTGGGGAAATAAACCATGGCAAAGACTATTAAAATTACTCAAACCCGCAGTGCAATCGGTCGTCTGCCGAAACACAAGGCAACGCTGCTTGGCCTGGGTCTGCGTCGTATTGGTCACACCGTAGAGCGCGAGGATACTCCTGCTGTTCGTGGTATGGTCAACGCGGTTTCCTTCATGGTTAAAGTTGAGGAGTAAGAGATGCGTTTAAATACTCTGTCTCCGGCCGAAGGCTCTAAAAAAGCGGCTCGCCGCCTGGGTCGTGGTATCGGTTCTGGCCTCGGTAAAACCGGTGGTCGTGGTCACAAAGGTCAGAAGTCTCGTTCTGGCGGTGGCGTACGTCGCGGTTTCGAGGGTGGTCAGATGCCTCTGTACCGTCGTCTGCCGAAATTCGGCTTCACTTCACGTAAAGCAGCGATTACAGCCGAAGTTCGTCTGTCTGACCTGGCTAAAGTTGAAGGCGGTGTTGTAGACCTGAACACGCTGAAAGCAGCTAACATTATCGGTATCCAGATCGAGTTCGCGAAAGTGATCCTGGCTGGTGAAGTCACTACTCCGGTAACTGTTCGTGGCCTGCGTGTTACTAAAGGCGCTCGTGCTGCTATCGAAGCTGCTGGCGGTAAAATCGAGGAATAAGTAGCAGATGGCTAAACAACCGGGATTAGATTTTCAAAGTGCCAAAGGTGGCTTAGGCGAGCTGAAACGCAGACTGCTGTTTGTAATCGGCGCGCTGATTGTGTTCCGTATTGGCTCTTTCATTCCGATCCCTGGTATTGATGCCGCTGTACTTGCCAAACTGCTTGAGCAACAGCGAGGCACCATCATTGAAATGTTTAACATGTTCTCTGGTGGTGCTCTCAGCCGTGCTTCTATCTTTGCTCTGGGGATCATGCCGTATATTTCGGCGTCGATCATTATCCAGCTGCTGACGGTGGTTCATCCAACGCTGGCAGAAATTAAGAAAGAAGGGGAGTCTGGTCGTCGTAAGATCAGCCAGTACACCCGCTACGGTACTCTGGTGCTGGCAATATTCCAGTCGATCGGTATTGCTACCGGTCTGCCGAATATGCCTGGTATGCAGGGCTTGGTGATGAACCCAGGCTTTGCATTCTATTTCACCGCTGTTGTAAGTCTGGTTACAGGGACGATGTTCCTGATGTGGTTGGGCGAACAGATTACTGAACGTGGTATCGGCAACGGTATCTCAATCATTATCTTCGCCGGTATTGTCGCGGGACTCCCGCCAGCCATTGCCCATACTATCGAGCAAGCGCGTCAAGGCGACCTGCACTTCCTCGTGTTGCTGTTGGTTGCAGTATTAGTATTCGCAGTGACGTTCTTTGTTGTATTTGTTGAGCGTGGTCAACGCCGTATTGTGGTAAACTACGCGAAACGTCAGCAAGGTCGTCGTGTCTATGCTGCACAGAGCACACATTTACCGCTGAAAGTGAATATGGCGGGGGTAATCCCGGCAATCTTCGCTTCCAGTATTATTCTGTTCCCGGCGACCATCGCGTCATGGTTCGGGGGCGGGACTGGTTGGAACTGGCTGACAACAATTTCGCTGTATTTGCAGCCTGGGCAACCGCTTTATGTGTTACTCTATGCGTCTGCAATCATATTCTTCTGTTTCTTCTACACGGCGTTGGTCTTCAACCCGCGTGAAACAGCAGATAACCTGAAGAAGTCCGGTGCATTTGTACCAGGAATTCGTCCGGGAGAGCAAACGGCGAAGTATATCGATAAAGTAATGACCCGCCTGACTTTGGTTGGTGCGCTCTACATTACCTTTATCTGCCTGATCCCGGAGTTCATGCGTGATGCAATGAAAGTACCGTTCTACTTCGGTGGGACCTCACTGCTTATCGTTGTTGTCGTGATTATGGACTTTATGGCTCAAGTGCAAACTCTGATGATGTCAAGTCAGTACGAGTCTGCATTGAAGAAGGCGAATCTGAAAGGCTACGGCCGTTAACAGTCGCCCGAGAAGTTACGGAGAGTAAAAATGAAAGTTCGTGCTTCCGTCAAGAAATTATGCCGTAACTGCAAAATCGTTAAGCGTGATGGTGTCATCCGTGTGATTTGCAGTGCCGAGCCGAAGCATAAACAGCGCCAAGGCTGATTTATTCGCATATTTTTCTTGCAAAGTTGGGTTGAGCTGGCTAGATTAGCCAGCCAATCTTTTGTATGTCTGTGCGTTTCCATTTGAGTATCCTGAAAACGGGCTTTTCAGCATGGTGCGTACATATTAAATAGTAGGAGTGCATAGTGGCCCGTATAGCAGGCATTAACATTCCTGATCAGAAACATGCTGTGATCGCATTAACTTCGATCTACGGCGTCGGCAAGACCCGTTCTAAAGCCATTCTGGCTGCCGCGGGTATCGCTGAAGATGTTAAGATCAGTGAGCTGTCTGAAGAACAAATCGACACGCTGCGTGACGAAGTTGCCAAATTTGTCGTTGAAGGTGATCTGCGCCGTGAAGTTAGCATGAGCATCAAGCGCCTTATGGACCTTGGTTGCTATCGCGGTTTGCGTCATCGTCGTGGTCTCCCGGTTCGCGGTCAGCGTACCAAGACCAACGCACGTACCCGTAAGGGTCCGCGCAAACCGATCAAGAAATAATCGGGGTGATTGAATAATGGCAAAGGCACCAATTCGTGCACGTAAACGTGTAAGAAAACAAGTCTCTGACGGCGTGGCTCATATCCATGCTTCTTTTAACAACACCATCGTTACCATTACTGATCGTCAGGGTAACGCACTGGGTTGGGCAACAGCCGGTGGTTCCGGTTTCCGTGGTTCTCGCAAATCCACTCCGTTTGCAGCTCAGGTTGCAGCAGAGCGTTGCGCTGAAGCCGTAAAAGAATACGGTATCAAGAATCTGGAAGTTATGGTCAAAGGACCGGGTCCAGGTCGCGAATCTACTGTTCGTGCTCTGAACGCCGCTGGTTTCCGCATCACTAATATTACTGATGTGACTCCGATCCCTCATAACGGTTGTCGTCCGCCGAAAAAACGTCGCGTATAACGCTGTCGTTTCTAGGATTGTTGGAGAAAGAAAATGGCAAGATATTTGGGTCCTAAGCTCAAGCTGAGCCGTCGTGAGGGCACTGACTTATTCCTTAAGTCTGGCGTTCGCGCGATCGATACCAAGTGTAAAATTGAACAAGCTCCTGGCCAGCACGGTGCGCGTAAACCGCGTCTGTCTGACTATGGTGTGCAGTTGCGTGAAAAGCAAAAAGTTCGCCGTATCTACGGTGTGCTGGAGCGTCAGTTCCGTAACTACTACAAAGAAGCAGCACGTCTGAAAGGCAACACCGGTGAAAACCTGTTGGGTCTGCTGGAAGGTCGTCTGGACAACGTTGTATACCGTATGGGCTTCGGTGCCACTCGTGCAGAAGCACGTCAGCTGGTCAGCCATAAAGCAATTATGGTAAACGGTCGTGTTGTTAACATCGCTTCTTATCAGGTTAGTCCGAATGACGTTGTTAGCATTCGTGAGAAAGCGAAGAAGCAGTCTCGCGTGAAAGCCGCTCTGGAGCTGGCTGAGCAGCGTGAAAAGCCAACCTGGCTGGAAGTTGATGCTGGCAAGATGGAAGGTACGTTCAAGCGTAAGCCGGAGCGTTCTGATCTGTCTGCGGACATTAACGAACACCTGATCGTCGAGCTTTACTCCAAGTAAAGCTTAGTACCAAAGAGAGGACACAATGCAGGGTTCTGTGACAGAGTTTCTAAAACCGCGCCTGGTAGATATCGAGCAAGTGAGTTCGACGCACGCCAAGGTGACCCTTGAGCCTTTAGAGCGTGGCTTTGGCCATACTTTGGGTAACGCACTGCGCCGTATTCTGCTCTCATCGATGCCGGGTTGCGCGGTGACCGAGGTTGAGATTGATGGTGTACTACATGAGTACAGCACCAAAGAAGGCGTTCAGGAAGATATCCTGGAAATCCTGCTCAACCTGAAAGGGCTGGCGGTGAGAGTTCAGGGTAAAGATGACGTTATTCTTACCTTGAATAAATCTGGCATTGGCCCTGTGACTGCAGCCGACATTACCCATGATGGTGATGTCGAAATCGTCAAGCCACAGCACGTGATCTGCCACCTGACCGATGAGAATGCATCTATTAGCATGCGTATCAAAGTTCAGCGCGGTCGTGGTTATGTGCCGGCTTCTACCCGAATTCATTCGGAAGAAGATGAGCGCCCAATCGGCCGTCTGCTGGTCGACGCATGCTACAGCCCTGTAGAGCGTATTGCCTACAATGTTGAAGCAGCGCGTGTAGAACAGCGTACCGACCTGGACAAGCTGGTCATCGAAATGGAAACCAACGGCACAATCGATCCTGAAGAGGCGATTCGTCGTGCGGCAACCATTCTGGCTGAACAACTGGAAGCTTTCGTTGATTTACGTGATGTACGTCAGCCGGAAGTTAAAGAAGAGAAACCAGAATTCGATCCGATCCTGCTGCGCCCTGTTGACGATCTGGAATTGACTGTCCGCTCTGCTAACTGCCTCAAAGCAGAAGCTATCCACTATATCGGTGATCTGGTACAGCGTACTGAGGTTGAGCTTCTTAAGACGCCTAACCTTGGTAAAAAATCTCTTACCGAGATTAAAGACGTGCTGGCTTCCCGTGGACTGTCTCTGGGCATGCGCCTGGAAAACTGGCCACCGGCAAGCATCGCTGACGAGTAACCGGATCACAGGTTAAGGTTTTACTGAGAAGGATAAGGTCATGCGCCATCGTAAGAGTGGTCGTCAACTGAACCGCAACAGCAGCCATCGCCAGGCTATGTTCCGCAATATGGCAGGTTCACTGGTTCGTCATGAAATCATCAAGACGACTCTGCCGAAAGCGAAAGAGCTGCGTCGCGTAGTTGAGCCGCTGATTACTCTTGCCAAGACTGATAGCGTAGCTAATCGTCGTCTGGCATTCGCCCGTACTCGTGATAACGAGATCGTGGCAAAACTGTTTAACGAACTGGGCCCGCGTTTTGCGAGCCGCGCCGGTGGTTACACTCGCATTCTGAAGTGTGGTTTCCGTGCAGGCGACAACGCGCCGATGGCATACATCGAGCTGGTTGATCGTTCAGAGAAAACAGAAGCTGCTGCAGAGTAATCTGTAGTAACGTAAAAAAACCCGCCTCGGCGGGTTTTTTTATATCCGTCATATCCCCACTTATCTACAATATCTGTACTCTTTTTGTTCATCCCCTGGAGTGTTGTATGTGGTTACTGGACCAGTGGGCAGAGCGCCATATTATTGATGCACAGTCTAAAGGCGAGTTTGATGATTTACCGGGAACGGGCGAACCGCTGACTCTTGACGATGACTCCCATGTTCCGCCTGAACTCCGAGCCGGATACCGTTTATTAAAAAATGCAGGTTGCCTTCCTCCTGAGCTCGAGCAACGCAGAGAGGCAATACAGCTGCTTGAAATACTCGCGGGGATCCGCAAAGATGATCCCAGTTATCCTGAGGTGAGCCGAAGACTGTCGCTACTGGAACTTAAACTTCGGCAGGCTGGACTCAGCACCGAGTTTTTGCGCGGTGACTACGCAGATAAGCTGCTAAAAAAGATCAACGATGAATAGCGGAGAGAGCATGTACCGAATTGGTGAAATAGCGAAACTGGCTGACGTGACGCCGGATACTATCCGCTACTATGAAAAGCAGCAGATGATGGAGCATGAAGTGCGTACTGAAGGTGGATTTCGCCTCTATACAGAAAGCGATCTTCAGCGCTTGAAGTTTATTCGTTATGCCCGGCAGCTTGGTTTCACTCTGGAGTCGATCCGTGAATTGCTTTCGATCCGGGTTGATCCCGAACACCATACCTGTCAGGAATCAAAAGGGATCGTCCAGGAAAGACTGCAAGAAGTCGAAGCCCGCATTGCTGAACTTCAGACGATGCAGCGGTCACTGCAGCGATTGAATGATGCATGCTGCGGCAAGGCACACAGCAGCGTGTACTGCTCTATTCTTGAAGCTCTTGAGCAAGGCGCCAGCGGAACAACATCAGGCTGTTGATTTCTTGAACTGCCAGGTCTACACTCGCGGCGTAAATTACTACAAACTGGAGATAGTATGAGTCGTTATCAGCACACCAAAGGGCAGATAAAGGACAACGCCATTGAGGCGCTTCTGCATGACCCACTGTTCAGACAGCGCGTTGAGAAAAATAAGAAAGGGAAAGGAAGTTATCTGCGAAAAGGCAAACATGGCAATCGGGGTAACTGGGAGGCCAGTGGCAAGAAAGTAATTAACTTTTTTACCACTGGCCTTCTTGTTTCAGTGAGTGCTTAAGAGCGGTTATTCTGTTCTTTCAGCAGGTCACGAATTTCACTTAGCAATACTTCTTCTTTCGATGGAGCTGGCGGTGCTGCCGGCTCTTCCGCTTTTTTACGGTTCAGTTTGTTGATCAGTTTGATTGCCATAAAGATAGCAAACGCAACAATAATGAAATCGAATACATTTTGAATAAATACACCGTAATGCATGACCACGGCAGGGATGTCTCCCTGTGCATCACGTAGCGTTAAAGCAAACTGTTTAAAATCAATTCCACCAATTAACAGCCCCAGCGGCGGCATAATGATATCGGCAACCAGTGATGAAACAATCTTACCGAATGCCGCACCAATAATGACACCCACTGCCAAATCGACAACATTCCCGCGCATCGCGAATTCGCGAAACTCTTTAATAATGCTCATTTTATTCTCCCTATGCAGCTGACGTTTATAAGTTTAACAAATGTTTAGGCAATTTCCATTTATGTATTGCCGAAAGGAAAATTTATTAGACCATGAAAAATAAAGGGAAATAAAAAGGGCGCTGTATTAGCGCCCAAATTATTACAGGAAGAAAGGACTTGGCTGGAATAGTCGCTCGACGTCGGTAATAAACTTTTTATCTGTCAGGAACATAATTACGTGATCGCCCTGCTCAATACGCAGGTTATCGTTGGCAATCATGACATCGTTACCACGTACAACGGCGCCAATAATGGTTCCGGGCGGAAGTTTAATTTCATCAATTGAACGCCCTACAACTCTCGACGTCGTTTCATCCCCGTGTGCGACGGCTTCAATGGCTTCCGCGACGCCACGGCGAAGTGAAGAAACGCCAACAATATCAGCTTTACGCACGTGGCTCAGCAGCGCGGAGATGGTCGCCTGCTGCGGTGAAATCGCAATATCGATCACGCTGCCTTGCACCAGATCGACGTATGCTCTGCGCTGGATCAACACCATTACTTTCTTGGCACCCATCCGTTTGGCAAGCATCGCCGACATGATATTTGCTTCATCATCGTTGGTCACTGCGATGAACAGATCAACCTGATCGATATGTTCTTCTGCCAGCAGCTCTTGATCCGAGGCATCACCAAAAAAGACGATCGTATTTTGCAGTTTCTCCGCAAGCTCCGATGCGCGTTGTTGATTACGTTCGATCAGTTTGACGCTGTAATCTTTTTCCAGACGACGTGCCAGACCAGCGCCGATATTACCGCCACCCACTAACATAATGCGTTTGTACGGTTTTTCCAGACGCTGCAGTTCGCTCATTACGGCGCGTATATGCTGTGATGCCGCAATAAAGAAGACTTCATCACCCGCTTCAACGATCGTAGAACCTTGCGGACGGATCGGTCGGTCATGACGGAAAATCGCCGCAACGCGGGTATCGATGTGCGGCATATGCTCACGCATTGTTGACAGCGCATTACCGATAAGCGGCCCGCCGTAATAGGCTTTTACTACTGCCAGACTGACTTTACCTTCGGCAAAATTCACCACCTGCAATGCGCCCGGATATTCAATCAGGCGATAAATGCTATCGATAACCAGTTGCTCAGGCGCAATCAGGTGATCGATTGGCACCGCATCGGATTGGAACAGCTTGTCGGCATCGCGAACGTAATCTGGTGAACGAATACGGGCGATGCGATTAGGCGTATTAAACAGTGAATAAGCTACCTGGCAGGCAACCATATTTGTTTCATCTGAGCTGGTTACGGCAACCAGCATATCGGCATCGTCGGCACCGGCTTCACGTAATACGCGGGGATGCGAACCATGCCCTTGCACGACACGGAGATCAAACTTGTCCTGCAGGCTGCGCAGGCGTTCACCATTGGTATCGACTACCGTGATATCGTTGTTCTCTCCGACCAGGTTTTCAGCCAGCGTACCGCCAACTTGCCCTGCGCCCAGAATGATAATTTTCATCAGTCGCGACCCGTTATCTCATCACTTTTTGATTAGCTTAGCGTAAAAGAAGCCATCGCCATCTTCCGCACCCGGTAAATTCTGACGTCCGGGTTTTTCCGGCGTACCGGTTTCGCTTAATACCGCATCCGGTGTGCGTGCCAGGAAGGCGGCAATTTGCTGCTGGTTCTCTTCTGGCAGGATAGAACACGTTGCATACACTAGCGTGCCGCCAGATTTAAGATGTGACCAGGTCGCATTCAGGATCTCAGCCTGTAATTGGGCAAGTTCGGCAATATCCCGGTCGCGGCGCAGCCATTTGATATCCGGATGGCGACGGATCACCCCGGTAGCAGAACAAGGGGCGTCCAGCAAAATACGGTCAAACTGTTGTTCACCGCACCACTGCTGTGGATAGCGGCCATCCCCTTGTTTTACGGTTGCCTTCATGCCCAGACGTTTCAGATTGTCGTAAACGCGCGATAAGCGTTTTTCATCCACATCGACGGCCATGACGTTAGCTAGCGGAGCAACTTCCAGAATGTGAGTAGTTTTACCGCCCGGCGCACAGCACAGGTCGAGGATCTGCTCACCGTCCTCCGGCAACAGATAATTTACGCATCCTTGAGCGGAAGCATCCTGAACGGTGACCCAACCTTCGTCAAAACCAGGGAGGGCGTGAACTGGAGCCGGTGTTTCCAGACGCACTGCATCCGGGTAGTCTGGATGCGGGAAACCTGTCAAACCCGCTTCGGTAAGCAGGTCTAGCCAGGCGTCGCGAGTATGGTGATTACGATTGACTCGTAGCCACATCGGCGGTCGCTGGTTATTGGCTTCAAGAATGGCTTCCCACTGCTGCGGATACGCACTCTTAATACGTTTCACCAGCCAGGAGGGGTGTAAGAAGCGCAAATCGCTTTGCGCAAACTCGGCCAGCAGTTCATCCTGACGGCGTTGAAACTGGCGCAGTACGCCGTTGATCAGCCCTTTCAGCTGTGGACGCTTAATAACGACCGCGCCTTCTACGGTCTCAGCCAACGCAGCGTGCGCTGGAATACGAGTATGCAACAGTTGATAGAAGCCCACCATGATCAGGTAGTGAACGGTGCGCTGTTTGCCCGTCATTGGACGTTCCATCAGTTGCTGGATCATCCACTCCAGTTGAGAGAGTGTACGCAATACGCCGAAGCAAAGTTCCTGCAACAGCGCTTTGTCTTTATCGGCAACTTTTTGCTGCATGGCGGGCAGCACGTTACTTAGTGATTGTCCTTTCTCGACAACCTGTTCGACGGCCTGGGCCGCCATACTGCGTAAATTAAGATGTTTTTTCATAAGCGCAAAAATAAAAATGCCCGGAGACACCGGGCTTAAAGAGATGAACCGTCAGGCCAGACGGTTTCCGGGCACGAACCACTCCCGGCGCGAATTAAGCAGATCCTGCGCGCTCATGGCTTTTTTACCGGCAGGCTGCAAAGAGATAAGATTCAGAATGCCGTCGCCTGTTGCGACCTGGATACCCTGCTTTGTCGCCTCGAGAATGGTGCCTGGCTCGGCCTGGGTGTTTACAGCAATAACCGAAGCTTGCCAGACTTTCACTGGCTGACCATCGATTTCAAGCCAGCTCATTGGCCACGGGTTAAAGGCGCGGATGCAGCGTTCCAATTGAACAGCCGAAAGCGACCAGTCGATACGGGCCTCTTCTTTGCTGAGTTTTTCTGCATGCGTAACCAGTGATTCGTCTTGTACCACCGGTTTTATTGTGCCGGCAGCCAGCTGTTTTAGCGTTTCAATCAGCCCCTGAGGCCCCAGGTCTGCCAGCTTGTCATATAACGAACCGCTGGTATCTTCTGCCGTAATTGGGCAGGACAGCTTCAGCAGCATATCACCGGTGTCGAGGCCAACATCCATCTGCATGATGGTAACACCAGTTTCGGCGTCGCCTGCCCACAGTGAGCGCTGGATCGGTGCTGCACCCCGCCAGCGCGGAAGCAGGGAACCGTGAACGTTGATACAACCCAGGCGCGGCATTTCCAGTACTGCTTTTGGCAGGATCAGGCCATATGCCACCACCACCATCACGTCTGCGTGTAAATCAGCAACCAGTTGCTGGTTTTCCTGAGGGCGAAGAGAGAAGGGTTGAAAGACCGATATCCCTTTTTCTTCTGCCAGCACTTTTACCGGGCTGGGCATCAGCTTTTTCCCGCGTCCCGCCGGGCGGTCCGGTTGGGTAAACACGCCAACGACGTTATGTCCAGAAGACAGCAGCGCGTCGAGATGACGCGCTGCAAAGTCAGGTGTACCCGCAAAAATAATACGTAGTGAGTCTGACACGTTGATCCTTGTCCTTAAGCTCGGGCGTTCAGGCGGTCGAGTTTTTCAACTTTCTGACGAATGCGTTGTTGCTTCAACGGAGACAGATAATCGATAAATAGTTTACCGACCAGGTGATCCATTTCATGTTGAATGCAGATAGCGAGCAGGCCATCGGCTTCCAGTTCAAAAGATTTGCCGTCGCGATCGAGCGCACGAATTTTTACTTTCTCTGCACGCGGTACTAACGCACGCTGTTCAGGAATAGACAGACAGCCTTCTTCAATGCCGGTTTCGCCGTCTTTTTCCAGCAGTTCTGGGTTAATGAGTACCAACTGCTCATCGCGATTTTCAGAGACATCAATAACAATGATGCGCTGATGAATATCGACCTGTGTTGCTGCCAGACCGATACCTTCTTCGGCGTACATCGTTTCGAACATATCATCAACGATACGCTGAATTTCTGCATTCACTTCTTCAACCGGTTTTGCGACTTTGCGAAGGCGCTCGTCCGGAATATGTAACACTTGCAAAACTGACATAGTTATCCAGAGTTGTGTTCAGGAGTTGAAAAGATTATTACCTCTATTCTAGACAAAACCCCCTCTGATTGACAGCATCAGTGACCAATCGCAAAGATTGCCAGGACTGCTTGTGGCAGGGGAACAGGGATGACCCAAATCGAAATTTGGCTACGTTTAGCGCAAGTGAATGAACTGTATGGTGATGAGATAGTGCGCGTTGCTCACTGGCTCAATACTCAACCGTGCATTAACAACGCGGTACTCTTGCAGGCAGGATTCTCTCCACGCCAGGCAAGACGCTTTTTAACCTTTTCAGATCTGACGCTGGAAAAAACGCTGCGCTGGCTTGAACAGCCTAACCACCATTTTGTGGTTGCCGACAGCGAGCATTATCCGCCACAGCTCCGTGCGATTGAGGATTATCCTGGGGTGCTTTTTGTTGCAGGAGCTCCCGCATGCCTCCACTCATTTCAAGTTGCCGTTGTCGGTAGTCGACAACACTCATGGTATGGCGAACGCTGGGGACGGTTGTTTTGTGAAAAGCTTGTTGCATGTGGGGTGACGATCACCAGCGGTCTGGCCCGGGGGATTGATGGCGTGGCGCACAATGCTGCGATAAACCGACAAGGCACAAGTATTGCGGTGCTGGGAAATGGACTTGAGACCATTCACCCACGACAGCATATCCGTCTTGCGGAACGACTGATTGAGGCAGGGGGCGCACTGGTGTCTGAGTTCCCATTAGATACGCTCCCTTTGCCGCGCAATTTTCCCCGACGAAATCGTATTATCAGTGGTCTAAGTAAAGGTGTACTGGTTGTCGAAGCTGCACAGCGTAGTGGTTCACTGGTTACTGCTCGCTGTGCAATTGAACAAGGGCGGGAGGTGTTTGCTTTACCAGGGCCGATTGGGAGCCCGGGAAGTGAAGGCCCGCATTGGCTTATTCAGCAGGGAGCCATGCTTGTGACGACACCAGAGGAAATTCTTGAAAATTTGCAATATGGGCTGCAATGGTTGCCAGATGAACCTGAAAAATCAATTTATTCGCCAGATCACGAAGAGGTGGCATTGCCATTTCCGGAGCTCCTGGCTAACGTAGGAGATGAGGTAACACCTGTTGACGTCGTCGCTGAACGTGCCGGCCAACCTGTGCCAGAGGTAGTGGCTCAACTGCTCGAACTGGAGTTAGCAGGGTGGATCGCAGCTGTACCCGGCGGCTATGTCCGATTGAGGAGGGCATGCCATGTTCGACGTACTAATGTATTTGTTTGAGACATATATCCATAACGAAGCTGAGCTGCGTGTGGATCAGGACAAACTGGAACGGGATCTTACCGACGCTGGTTTTGATCGTGAAGACATTTACAACGCGTTACTTTGGCTGGAGAAGCTTGCTGACTATCAGGATGGCCTTGCTGAACCTATGCAGCTGGCATCGGACCCTCTTTCTATACGTATTTATACTGCGGAAGAGTGCGATCGACTGGATGCAAGCTGTAGAGGATTCCTGCTATTCCTGGAGCAGATCCAGGTGCTAAACCTCGAAACGCGAGAAATGGTTATTGAGCGCGTACTCGCGCTGGATACGGCAGAGTTCGATCTGGAAGACCTGAAGTGGGTGATTCTGATGGTGCTATTCAACATTCCAGGTTGTGAAAATGCCTATCAGCAAATGGAAGAATTACTCTTTGAAGTGAATGAAGGTATGCTGCATTAATCAATCTTCATTCAGTATGAGTTGTTATGGCTAAATCAGCACTGTTCACGGTGCGTAAAAACGAGCCCTGCCCACAATGCGGGGCTGAACTGGTTATTCGTTCCGGGAAACACGGTCCGTTTCTCGGTTGTTCACACTATCCAGAATGCGATTACATTCGTCCGCTGAAATCTTCCGCGGACGGACATATTGTCAAAGTTCTGGAGGGTAAGTTTTGTCCTGCATGTGGCGCTGAGCTGGTGCTGAGACAGGGACGATTCGGTATGTTTATTGGATGCAGTGACTATCCTGCGTGCGATCACACCGAACTCATCGACAAGCCTGATGATACAGCAATAGTCTGTCCTCAATGCCAGACTGGTCATCTTGTCCAGCGGCGTTCCCGTTATGGCAAAACCTTTTACTCCTGCGATCGCTATCCGGAGTGCCAGTTTGTCATTAACTTCAAACCGTTAGCCGGAGAATGTCCTGAGTGTCATTATCCGCTTCTCATCGAAAAGAAAACCGCGCAGGGTGTGAAGCATTTCTGTGCCAGTAAACAATGTGGAAAGCCGATTTCGGCGGAATAAAAAAGTGAATAATAGCCTGCCCACAGACGCTATCGCTGCGGCGATAGCGGTTCTGAAACAAGAAAAAGTCATCGCCTATCCAACTGAAGCTGTATTTGGTGTCGGCTGCGACCCCGATAGCGAAACGGCGGTGAGCCGTTTGTTGGCGCTAAAACAACGTCCGGTCGATAAAGGGTTAATTTTAATCGCGTCAAACTTTGAACAACTTAAACCGTATATCGACGATAGCATGCTCACCGATGCTCAACGTGACGCTGTTTTCGCCCGTTGGCCTGGTCCTGTTACCTTCGTTTTCCCAGCGCTTGCGACAACGCCACGCTGGTTGACCGGGCGCTTTGATTCTCTGGCTGTTCGCGTCACCGATCACCCGCTGGTGGTTGCGTTGTGCCAGGCTTATGGCAAACCGTTAGTTTCTACCAGTGCTAATTTGAGTGGCTTACCGCCTTGCAGAACGGTAGAGGAAGTTCGCGCACAGTTCGGTACAGACTTTCCCGTGGTTGAAGGGGAGACCGGGGGGCGTTTGAATCCTTCGGAGATCCGTGATGCTCTGACAGGTGAACAGTTTCGACAGGGGTAATATGAAAGAAGCCTATGCTGTTTTTGGTAATCCGATAGCGCACAGTAAATCGCCCTTTATTCATCAGCAATTTGCAGAGCAGCTGAAGATTGATCACTCCTACGGGCGTGTATTGGCACCCATCAATGATTTTGTGAATACCCTGAACGCTTTTTTTGCTGAGGGCGGGAAGGGGGCAAATGTCACCGTGCCTTTTAAAGAAGAGGCATTTGCACGTGCCGATGAACTAACGGAGCGGGCATCGCTTGCTGGAGCGGTCAACACCCTTAAACGGCTGGAGGATGGGCGTTTACTGGGAGACAACACGGATGGTATCGGCTTGTTGAGCGATCTTGAGCGTTTATCTTTCATTCGTCCCGGATCGCGAGTTCTGCTGATTGGTGCGGGTGGTGCATCCCGTGGAGTTTTATTACCTCTTCTTTCTATGGATTGTGCGGTGACTATTGTTAACCGTACCGCTTCGCGCGCTGAAGAGTTGGCACAAATCTTCTCCCATACCGGCAGTGTACAGGCGGTAGGAATGGACGAGCTTGATAATTACAGTTTTGATCTGATTATTAACGCGACATCCAGCGGAATTAGCGGTGAGATACCGGCTATTCCGACATCTCTTATTCACCCATCTGTCTATTGTTATGACATGTTTTATCAGAAAGGAGATACACCGTTCCTCTCCTGGTGTGCCGAACATGGGGCGAAACAATATGCTGATGGCCTGGGTATGCTGGTGGGGCAAGCAGCGCACGCCGTTTTACTCTGGCATGGGGTTTTGCCGCAGATTGAACCCGTCATTAAAAGCATGCAGCAGGAATTGTCGGAATGAATCAGGCGATCCAGTTTCCCGATCGAGAAGAATGGCGCACGGATGTCAACGCCGTTGTGTTTCCGGCGATGGTTCATGGTATGCAGTTAACATGTGCCATATCTGGAGAGATGCTGGCGTCCCGCTTTGGCGGCGACACGCCTGAACAGTGGTTAGAAATCTTTCAACAGCATCGCTGGGATCTGGAAGAAGAAGCTGAAGGATTGATCCAGGCCCAGCAGGAAGATGCTCAAGGTTGGGTGTGGTTACTCTGACTTAAATATTCATCTTTCCACTTAACATAGTTGTTAGCTGAATATTGTAAGCCTGCTTTCTCTTCATCGCTTAATGGACGGATTTGTTTAACCGGGCTTCCCAGGTACAGATACCCGCTTTCCAGGCGTTTGTTTTGGGGAACCAGGCTCCCAGCCCCAATCATAACGTCGTCTTCTACTACCACGCCATCCAGCAGAATCGAACCCATGCCGACTAATACGCGGTTGCCAATGATACAGCCGTGTAGCATGACCTTATGACCGACCGTTACATCCTCACCCACGATCAATGGATTACCCTGCGGATTAGACGTGGATTTATGTGTGACATGGAGAACGCTGCCGTCCTGAATGTTTGTACGGGCACCAATTTGTACATAGTTAACGTCGCCACGAATGGCAACCAGTGGCCAAATTCCGACATCATCAGCCAAACGAGCATCACCAATGACCACACTGCTGGTGTCGATCATCACGCGATTTCCGATCTGTGGGAAAAGATCCTTATAAGGACGCAGTACATTAGACATGTTTACCTCAACGAAAATAGAGCAGTAATGAAGACTTTGGTTGGATTATTGAGACTGTGCAAGTGGTTTAGCTATCAAAAATCAGCCAAATTGCGCAGGAATGTAGCGAAAGGAGTGAAAAACAAGCATTCAGAAAAAAAGATCCAAAAAATACTTGTGCTAAAAAATGGGATCCCTATAATGCGCCTCCATCGACACGGCGGATGTGAATCACTTCACGCAAACAGCCGGTTCGGTTGAAGAGAAAAACCTGAAAATGAGGGTTGACTCTGAAAGAGGAAAGCGTAATATACGCCACCTCGCGACAGAGCGCTAAAGCGCGTCGCAACTGCTCTTTAACAATTTATCAGACAATCTGTGTGGGCACTCGAAGATACGGATTCTTAACGTCGCAAGACGAAAAATGAATACCAAGTCTCAACGAGTGAACACGTAATTCATTACGAAGTTTAATTCATTGAGCATCAAACTTTTAAATTGAAGAGTTTGATCATGGCTCAGATTGAACGCTGGCGGCAGGCCTAACACATGCAAGTCGAACGGTAGCACAGAGGAGCTTGCTCCTTGGGTGACGAGTGGCGGACGGGTGAGTAATGTCTGGGAAACTGCCCGATGGAGGGGGATAACTACTGGAAACGGTAGCTAATACCGCATAACGTCGCAAGACCAAAGAGGGGGACCTTCGGGCCTCTTGCCATCGGATGTGCCCAGATGGGATTAGCTAGTAGGTGGGGTAACGGCTCACCTAGGCGACGATCCCTAGCTGGTCTGAGAGGATGACCAGCCACACTGGAACTGAGACACGGTCCAGACTCCTACGGGAGGCAGCAGTGGGGA
>NZ_JAOWHE010000004.1:0-268 GCF_030332765.1 Citrobacter sp. Cpo071
CAGTAAGGATGGTGGAGCTATGCGGGATCGAACCGCAGACCTCCTGCGTGCAAGGCAGGCGCTCTCCCAGCTGAGCTATAACCCCATCGTAAATGCTAATCTCTGTACCCTAATTCGTTTCCGGGCAAGGCGCGTTGGTGCGAAGCATACTGAAGTATGCGAGCATCGCCGTAACACAGCACGGAGGCGAATTTGGTAGGCCTGAGTGGACTTGAACCACCGACCTCACCCTTATCAGGGGTGCGCTCTAACCACCTGAGCTACAAGC
>NZ_JAOWHE010000063.1:0-5354 GCF_030332765.1 Citrobacter sp. Cpo071
GCAACAACGCCCGCACCAACAGTACGGCCGCCTTCACGGATTGCGAAACGCAGACCGTCGTCCATCGCGATTGGGTGGATCAGGGTAACAACCATTTTGATGTTGTCTCCCGGCATTACCATCTCTACGCCTTCCGGCAGTTCGATGGTACCAGTCACGTCAGTAGTACGGAAGTAGAACTGCGGACGGTAGCCTTTGAAGAACGGAGTATGACGGCCGCCTTCGTCTTTGGACAGAATGTACACTTCAGATTCGAACTTGGTGTGCGGCTTGATAGAGCCCGGCTTAGCCAGTACCTGACCACGTTCGATTTCTTCACGTTTGATACCACGCAGCAGAACACCAACGTTCTCACCAGCACGGCCTTCGTCCAGCAGTTTGCGGAACATTTCAACGCCAGTACAGGTAGACTTAGCAGTCTCTTTGATACCAACGATTTCAACTTCTTCACCAACTTTGATGATACCGCGCTCTACACGACCGGTAACAACGGTACCACGACCGGAGATGGAGAATACGTCTTCGATAGGCAGCAGGAACGGCTTGTCAATCGCACGCTCTGGTTCTGGGATGTAAGAATCCAGGAAGCCAGCCAGTTCGATGATTTTCGCTTCCCACTCTGCTTCGCCTTCCAGCGCTTTCAGAGCAGAACCACGAACGATCGGAGTGTCGTCGCCCGGGAAATCGTACTGAGACAGAAGTTCACGAACTTCCATTTCTACCAGTTCCAGCAGCTCTTCGTCATCAACCATGTCGCATTTGTTCAGGAACACGATGATGTACGGAACGCCTACCTGACGACCCAGCAGGATGTGCTCACGAGTCTGCGGCATCGGGCCGTCAGTCGCAGCAACAACCAGGATCGCGCCGTCCATCTGCGCAGCACCGGTGATCATGTTTTTAACATAGTCGGCGTGGCCCGGGCAGTCTACGTGTGCGTAGTGGCGAGTCGGGGTGTCATATTCAACGTGAGAAGTGTTGATGGTGATACCACGAGCTTTTTCTTCCGGCGCGTTATCGATCTGGTCGAATGCACGAGCAGCACCGCCGTAGGTTTTAGCCAGTACGGTAGTGATTGCAGCGGTCAGCGTTGTTTTACCATGGTCAACGTGGCCGATAGTACCGACGTTAACGTGCGGTTTAGTACGTTCAAATTTTTCTTTAGACATCGATTGTCCCTCTAAGACACGGATAAATCGGTGATATCACCACATCAACCAGGCAATATACCTGAGCTGTTGAATGCTTTTAAAAGTAAACAGAGAGAAACGGGAAGGAGAAGTGAAGTGGTGCTGATACCCAGAGTCGAACTGGGGACCTCACCCTTACCAAGGGTGCGCTCTACCAACTGAGCCATATCAGCACGTCTGGAGCGGGCAGCGGGAATCGAACCCGCATCATCAGCTTGGAAGGCTGAGGTAATAGCCATTATACGATGCCCGCATCCTGAAACTCGGCTACCCAGTTCTTTCTGCAACAAAAAAGAGATTTCTCTCTTTTCTGTTCGAGCTGATTAATTTTTTAATCAACTCAGGCGGCGATAACGCTGCCAGAAAGTGGTGGTGGGGGAAGGATTCGAACCTTCGAAGTCTGTGACGGCAGATTTACAGTCTGCTCCCTTTGGCCGCTCGGGAACCCCACCGGACTTGATGGTGCCGACTACCGGAATCGAACTGGTGACCTACTGATTACAAGTCAGTTGCTCTACCTACTGAGCTAAGTCGGCATCAAGTAGCGCGCATTTTATGGAGACATGCGCACTCATGCAACTAAAAAATTGCATAAAATGTTCTATCGCTCACATTTTGCACTATACGACCGATAAATAATCTATTTCTTCTTTGGATTGGACAAATTTCCAACGTCAGGTACCTCCTCTGGGAGGAATTTTGCTCCGGCAGGTACGCTTTGATAGAGAGAAAGCACATCTTTATACATCTGGAATACCCGTCACATTGCATTTCAGAGGATGATTTTTTCTTATTATTCCCCCCCATCTGGTGTTACCCTCCTGCCCATTGTCCAAATTAACTGAAATGTGCGTGCCATTGCGTACCGGGATGATTTCGTTTTTTACCGCAGACCTGATATAGCAATGACAGCCAGACCATGCGTATGAGTATAAAAGAGCAAGCGTTAACGTCGCCTTACCTACAGTTTGATCGCAACCAGTGGGCTGCGCTTCGTGATTCCGTGCCGATGACCCTGACCGAGGAAGAGATTGCTCGTCTTAAAGGCATTAACGAAGACTTATCGCTGGAAGAAGTTGCCGAGATTTATTTGCCTCTCTCGCGTTTGCTAAACTTTTACATCAGTTCGAACCTGCGACGTCAGGCCGTGCTGGAGCAATTTTTAGGCACGAATGGCGAGCGTATTCCTTATATTATTAGCATTGCTGGCAGCGTCGCCGTCGGTAAAAGTACGACTGCGCGTGTTTTGCAGGCTTTGCTCAGTCGCTGGCCCGAGCATCGCAAGGTTGAGTTGATTACTACCGATGGCTTTCTCCACCCTAACCAGGTATTGAAAGATCGTGGACTGATGAAGAAGAAAGGCTTCCCCCAGTCCTATGATATGCATCGCTTGGTTAAATTCGTTTCCGATCTGAAATCAGGCGTACCTAACGTCACGGCGCCGGTCTATTCCCATCTCATCTATGATGTGATCCCTGATGGCGACAAAACCGTTGCCCAGCCCGACATATTAATACTCGAAGGGCTAAATGTATTACAAAGCGGGATGGACTATCCTCACGATCCGCATCATGTATTTGTTTCTGACTTTGTCGACTTTTCTATTTATGTTGATGCGCCAGAAGAATTACTCCAGACGTGGTATATCAACCGTTTCCTGAAATTCCGTGAAGGGGCATTTACCAACCCGGACTCTTATTTCCATAACTATGCAAAATTATCAGAAGATGAGGCTATCAACACCGCCACATCGTTATGGAAAGAGATTAACTGGCTGAATTTAAAACAAAATATATTACCAACGCGTGAGCGAGCAAGCTTAATTATGACGAAAAGTGCCAATCATGCCGTTGAGCAAGTCAGGTTGAGAAAATAAATAAAAAAGGGGAGCAACAGCTCCCCTTCTTATTACTCAGCGCTTCTTAGCGATATTTCTCCACCCATCCAGGGTTTGATCTCGCCATTTTGTTCAAGCAATAATGCACCTTGCGCGTCTATTCCACGAGAGATGCCAAATATTTCTTTATCGCCAATAATAAGTTTGACCGGGCGGTCGATAAAGTTATCCAGTCTCTTCCAGCGAGACAGATACGGCGCTAAACCTTCGTGCTCAAAGAGCACTAACGCAGCACGCAACTCACGTATCAGTCGGGCAGCAAGGGTATTGCGATCAATGTTAATGCCCGCTTCCTGCAAGTTAATCCAGCCTTGATTAACCACATTTTCTTCAACCCGGCGCATGGACATATTAATACCCGCACCGATAACAATCTGCGCGGCATCCCCTGTCTTACCGGTCAGTTCAACCAGGATCCCTGCCAGCTTACGGTCGAGCAAATAGAGGTCGTTGGGCCATTTTACACGTACCTTCTCTGCGCCCAGATCGCGTAAAACCTCGGCCATGACGATACCAATAACCAGACTCAGGCCAATCGCGGCAGCCGGTCCTTGTTCCAGCCGCCAGAACATTGAAAGGTACAGGTTGGCACCAAACGGTGAAAACCATTTGCGACCACGGCGACCGCGCCCGGCTTGCTGATATTCAGCGACACAGGCATCCCCTGACTCCAGTTGACCTATTCGGTCCATCAGGTACTGATTGGTTGAGTCGATAACCGGCAGGACTGTGATATTTCCACCATCCAGTTGAGAATGAATAAGTGAGGCATCTAATAGTTGGATAGGCTCCGGTAAGCTGTATCCTTTACCTGGAACAGTAAAGACATCAACCCCCCAGTCGCGTAACGTCTGGACATGCTTATTGATTGCGGCACGGCTCATTCCCAACTTTTCACCGAGCTGCTCACCGGAATGAAATTCGCCATCAGCGAGTAATGAAATAAGCGTCAGAGGGACGGTATTATCCTTCATGCAATGATCTCCACAGCATTCATTTCACCCTGCGGGCCAATAAACCGAACCTCTGGTTCGAGCCAGACATTAAATTTCTCACCGACTTTTTGACGTACATGATGTGCAAGTTGCACCACATCCTGACTCGTCGCATTGTCTGCATTGATCAGCACCAGAGCCTGCTGTTGATGTACCGCTGCGCCACCAATGCGCATGCCTTTTAGCTGACACTGGTCGATAAGCCAGCCGGCTGCCAGTTTCACAGAACCATCAGCCTGCGGGTAATGAGGTGCTGTTGGGAATTTTGCCAGGAGCTCCTGCGCAATCTCTGCGGTGACAACCGGGTTTTTAAAGAAGCTTCCTGCATTCCCGTTTACTTTCGGATCGGGCAGTTTTGTCGTGCGCATATGGCAGACAGAATCAAAAACCTGCTGAGGCGTCACCGTTGTAGGATCCAGGCGCGTCAGATCGCCATAGGTCAGTACCGGATGCCACTGTTTAGACAAGCGTAAACCAACAGCAATAATTGCGAAGCGATCCTGGTATTCATGTTTGAAGATGCTGTCACGATAACCAAAGCGACATTCTGCTGCACCAACGCGCAGATGTTTGCCAGTCGACAGCTCAACGCAGTCTACGTATTCGCAGACGCGCTGTAGCTCTACGCCATAGGCACCAATGTTCTGGATTGGCGATGAACCCACGCAGCCTGGGATAAGCGCCAGATTTTCCAGGCCAGGCATACCAAGCTGCAACGTATGCTGGACCAGATGATGCCAGTTTTCACCCGCACCTACGTGCAAATGCCACGCATCAGGTTGTTCTGTAATCTCAATACCCTTAATACGATTGACGATCACCGTACCCTGGAAGATATCAAGAAACAGGACGTTACTCCCTTCGCCCAGGATCAGTACAGGATGATGCGATGCATTGGCTGATTGCCAGGCATTCAGTAATTGTTGTTCATTTTCGGCGCAGACAAGTTCATTCGTTTGCTGATCGATACCGAAGGTGTTCCAGGCTTTAAGGGAGTGATTCATAGACGCTTTCCTGATGCAAAATCGCGCCTAGTTTACCGCATATACCGCAGGATGGCTTGTGTTATGGAGGCTCAGGATATTGCTTTGTACCCGATGGTGCGGTGTTGTGATGTGCCTGATGCGCTGCGCTTATCAGGCCTACAAAATACATTCAGCCCGGCCCCTGTAGGCCGGATAAGGCGGCACGTCGCATCCGGCGGTTTTCATCCCGCACAGACGCAAAAAAGCCCATCCGTCAGGATGGGCTTCTTCACTAAATTAATGCCTG
>NZ_JAOWHE010000064.1:0-3691 GCF_030332765.1 Citrobacter sp. Cpo071
TTGGTTTAGTAGAAACCATAAGTCGCGCCGCCGGGGCACTGCAAAAAGACCAGAACGGCGCGGATGTGCCACAACCGGATTGGTTTGTACGTAATATCGGAGCTGCGAGGGCTTTCAGCGGAACTGTAAGCATCGGCGGGGGTGGGAACTGGACAACAGCAGAGTTTATCGTCTGGCTTGAAAATCAGGGGGCATTTAATCATCCGTACTGGATGTGCAAGGGGTCATGGTCTTACGGCGAGAACCGAAGCATCACTGATACAGGGTGCGGAATTATTCAGTTAGCCGGTGCGGTCGTTGAGGTTTTGGGCGTTCGTGGTGCGATGACCATTCGTGTTACGACAGCAACAGCCTCAACGGGTGGAGTTACCAGCGCTCAGTTTACCTACACTAATCATGGTGATGACTATTGGCCAGGCTGGCGGCGTGATTTTAATACAGCAAACAAGCCAACATCTGAAGATGTTGGAGCGCTGCCAATAACAGGAGGTTATTTACGGGGCGAACTTTGTTTTTTATTTCAAGGCGAAAGAAATCAAGTTGGCTGCTTAATAAAACATGTTGATGTAAACAAGGTTCTGGCTTGCGCATATGGTTATTATCAGGACAGGTTTGATATTCATTTTTATGACGAAAAAGGGGCGTGGGTATCAAATCCATTTACTGTTAGCAGGAATGGTAATGCAATTGTTTCAGGTGATTTAAGTGCCGGTGCGGTTTTTGATGCAGGACGGCGGGTTTATTCACCCAACAATCCACAACCTATTAGCTTTGAAGGTTACGCAACACAGGCATGGGTATTGCAAAATTTTGTCCAGAATATCCGACAATCAGGCGTGACTTATATTGGCGCAGAGGAAAACTCAGGTCAGCGCCTGGTGCCAGCCGGAGGTGTGTTAATTGGCTCTCAGGTCAATGGGAAATGGGACAATAACGAGGGGTTTTATTACACCTGGATTCAGCAGAATATCAACGGTAACTGGCTCACAATTGGACGGGTATAAATAATGCAGTTTTTTAAAAAATTTACTCGCTATCATCCTGTGGAAGGTGAACAGGCTGAATTAGCAGAAAAGCACAACGTAATGTTTTTGCAGTCAGAAGATGGAACGGACTGGTATGAAGCACAGAAGAAATTTGCCACAGATACAATGAAACTTGTCATTGATGACGAGGGAATTATACGCTCTTTTTCCCGTGACATAACGACGCTCTGGCCTGTAGAAAAAAGTGTTGCAGAGGTGGCGTACACCACGTTATTCGATGACGTTTGGATCGATGGCGGCTGGCAGTATCGGGACGGGAAAGTATCTCCTCGTGTTTATACGCTGGCTGAGTTAGTTGAGCAGGCCGAAAGAAAAAAAACCAGCCTGCTGGCAGAGGCTATGACGGCAATAGCTCCGCTTGAACGGGCGGTAAAACTGGGTATTGCTACCAGTGAAGAAACTGGCTTGCTTGAAACCTGGGAACGCTACAGCGTCATGGTGAATCGGGTAGATACCTCAAAACCCGAATGGCCTACGCCTCCTGGGAGCTAAAACGTTGGCTTAGTAGAAACCATAAATCGCGCCGCCGGGGCACTGCAAAAATCAGGCGATCACATGACTGGTGGTATGACATTTGATAATGACTCTATCCTTGCCTGGGTTAGAAACACTGATTTTGCGAAGATCGGGTTCAAAAATGAATCGGATTCAGACGCTGATTCTTATATGTGGTTTGAAACAGGTGATAATGGGGACGAGTATTTCAAATGGCGTACTGTTGCAGGTAATACAACCAAAGACCTTATGACGCTTAAATTTGGTCTTTTGAATGTTCTCGTTGGCGCTGTTATTAATGGGAGCCTGGGAATTGGAACAACGAACGCCCTCGGCGGTAACTCAATTGCTTTGGGCGACAACGACACCGGTTTTAAACAGAATGGTGACGGCGTTCTTGATGTTTATTCCAATAAACGCGACCGCCGCATGGCAGAAGCTACAGCGCGTATTGACTGGCTGGACGCAGCACAAAAAGACGGAGATATCACAGGTGAGGAAGAAGCCGAACTGGCGGCGCTACGGGCTTATCGTACCGCGCTACGCCGCCTTGACTTAACTACAGCACCAGATGTTAAGTGGCCTGAATATTCGGTGGCGTAGGCCATTCAGGTTTTGACGTGTCTACTCGATTAAGCAAAACACGGTATTTCTTCCACGCCAGCAGAAGAACGGTTTCATTTTCCGTAGCCATATCTAAGTCCACGGCATCTTGTAAGGGGGCTATAGCGGATGTTGCATGTGACAAACGCGACAACTTTTCGCCTTCAGCCTTAGCTGTTTGCTCTTCCTGAGAGTACAGGCGAGGAATGATTTCACCATCAATAAATTGCCACGTATTGTCATCAGTAAGTGTTTCGGGAATCATGCTGAGACTCATCTCAACAACCGAACAACCGTAAGGTACTAATGTTGAGACATCGGTTGAATAACCAACAATAACATTGCTGTTGTCATAAACAATTTTCATTGTACCTGGCTCGAACCGTGTCTGTGCGTCGTACCAATCTACTCCGTCCTGAGAACGCAGAAATAAAGCTGAGAACTCAGTATTCAACTCTGCGTTTTCTTTCGACACAGGTGTATATTCAGTAAAATTCTTTAAATGAATCATTTTCCCACTCCTTACATGCGCCCAATGGTCACCCACGACCCGCGGACTTTCTTCTGTAACCATGTGTATTTCAGTATTTCGTTGTTATCCCAGTTCCCGTTAACGATAGCACCAACCACCACACCACCTGCGGGGGCCTGGGTGTTGGCATCAGACCCTACACTCAGATTCATAATCCCTGACTGACGGATATCCTCGACAAAGTTTTGTAATACCCATTGTTGCGTGGCGTAAGCCGACAAATCTGTGGCTGGCGGTGGGTTTGCCGTGTTGTAGTCGATAACCCACGGCGTACGTTCGGACATGTCTCCATTCCACGTCTGGCGGCTGGCACTCACCCCATGATGAGAGAAATATTGCTGTAGCCAGACGTCACCTGAACGCGCAACGAACATAAAACCATAGCTATACAACCTGTTACCATTTGGGTATTTGGGGAAATCAGCTACCGTGTCAGGGTTTGCAACGTCTACCATCCACCATCCCGGCGTGTTGGCAGAAGCCATAGAGCCGTTATTTACAATTCTTCCAATGGGGTCTCGCGGAATTGCACCAATATCGGTTGCAGTTGCAGGTATTTTTAACACCTGCCATGCTCTTGATGTACCCGCCTGCATTCTCCACACCAGATAACTTACATTTGTGTCGTATTTGGAGAGCAAAAGAGCACAGTCATTTTTTGTGTCACGAATACCAACAACATTCACATAAACATACGTATTTGCAAACTCAGGCATTCCCGGCGGGAAATTAATCGCTGAATTGGTTTCAATAAACAGAGTTTCACCGGCAGCAAAGCCATACTGATAAAAATCGAATCCGCGAAGTACGGGAATTATCCCTTTACCCAGCCCTCGATCTCCTACTTTAAGAACGCGTCCGGCAGTATCGTCAGTTATTGACGTTGTTAGAGTCGCTGTTGCTGCGGTGCTGAGTTGAAGGGCGTTACGAGCCTGTGCCTTATCCGGAATGTCATTCAGGTTCTGGCCTTTTTGCAGTGAGCCAGCAGCGCGGTTTATGGTTTCTACTAAACCAA